>PWID01000269.1 GCA_003555145.1 Balneolia bacterium
AACGTTCAGGCCGTCGGTCTGATAACCTTCCGGAAGATTATCAGACCGACGGCCTGAACGTTCGAATGATGGCTAAAGAGCGGGATGATCTGGTTAGCTGCAATATGGCCGGGCCAATCATTGAGGTAATTCAGGTATCCGTGAGATTCTGAAACGTGCAGAAAAGTGTGCGTTAAGGTTTGCCTGTCTGTCTATTTGATTTGATTCCTGCTTATATTTAATCGTATCCGCGATCAACGTTAACTCTGGTTCGTTTTGAATCAAGGAGTCTTCAATGGCAGCCAATGTAGTTCTGAAAGCTTTTGTAGTCTGGATTGCGATTCTGGTTATTGCTATCGGAAACGGCATTTTTCGGGAGGCCGTGCTGCTCGATCAGTTTACCAGCGCGACAGCTTTCCTCATGAGCGGATTGCTGCTATCGTGTTTCATTGTTGCCATTGCTTACCTGTCTCTGCCTTGGCTTGGCATCCGGGAATCCCGCGCCCTCATTCTAACCGGCCTTGGATGGCTGATCCTCACTTTGGTATTCGAGTTTTCCTTCGGGCTGGCTCAGGGCATGCCAATGTCTCAAATTCTTGAGGCCTACACCTTCCGCGACGGCAACATCTGGCCGTTGGTTCTGATGGTCACAGCGGCATCACCCTGGATGGCGGGTAAATTTAGAGGAGTTTCAGGTCAGCATCCGTCCGCAAATTTAAATTATGAATGATGAGTCAAAGCCCGGAAGTCCAAGGTCTGAGTTGACCAATTTATGTTCATAATAAAATCACCCTGCAAATTTGGTAAAAGCTACAGGGTGACTTTCTGGCTCTCTTGATAAATGTAGTGTGTTCTTTTTTCTCTTTAATTTGATCCGGTACGGTCTTTAATAGCTCCGTCCTGATCAGAAATGACGACCTCGACCCGGCGATTTTGCCGGCGTCCTTCTTCAGAGGCATTACTGGCAACAGGGTGCTGTGTGCCATAACCGTAGGTGCGGATTCGGTCTGAACGCACACCGTTGCTCATCAAAGCGTTCTTTACATTTTCTGCTCGTTGGGCAGAAAGGCCCCTGTTGAATTCCTCTGAGCCAATACTATCGGTGAATCCTTCAATTAGTATGTTGCGCTCAGGGTATTCATTCAGAAACTCAGCCAGCTTATTTACGGTTTGCATACCGCCAGTTTTCAGAGTGGCTTCACCAAAATCAAATAGTACATCGCCAAGCGTGAGTATCAACCCTCTGTCTGTGGGACGTGCCTGAAGTTCGCTTACTTGTTTTGCGAGCTCTTCGGCTAAGAGCCTGGCATCTTCAGCCGCGGATCGAGCCTCGCTAGCTGCCTGTCGTTCCCGCTGGGCCTCCTCAAGCGCACTTGTAGCACGTTGTTCGGATCTTTGGGCTTCCGCACGGCGGACATCCAGCATTACCCGCTGCCTTTCTGATTCCCCACGGGAAATCTCCTGCTGAGCGGCATTCATAAGGGCCGTTTCACGTGCTATTAATGTTCTTTGTATAGCCAGATAAGCGTAGTGATCTACTTCTGTCTTGTCGGCTTTAGATTCCCATAAACTGGTGCTGATTGCCAGCGTCTCTTCGGCCTCTTTCAGTTTAACCGGTGCCAGCCTCACTATCGATTCGTCGTTATGGGCCACCTCATATTTATCCCGTGCGTCGTTAAGCAGCGGATTATTTGCCGGAGGTCCACCGCAGCCAATTATTATAATCAGAATCAGCAGAATGGTAAACCATAAGAAAGGGGATTGCCATTTGCTGTTAAAAACAGTTGATTTCATCATTTTAACCCTCTGGTTAATGATCTATTCGTTATTTCTTTCAAGTTCTTCTTTAAGAACACGGATACTTTCTCTCAGTTCTGCAGCCGCTTGTTGCGACTTTGCCGATCGTGCTTTTACCTCTGCAAGCTCAGCATCTACCCGGGCATGTTCCAGAAGACGTTTGGCTTTATCATAATCTTCGGCATCTATGGCATCGCGGGCCTGCTGCAGTTTAATTTTTGCATCCCGAATTTCGAGCGGTGCGAATTCCTCAGCACCAAGCTGTTCGGCCTGCTCTATTACCATTCTTGTTTCAGTGAGCTGTTGGGTAGGAGGGCTCGTGCTGGCACAGGCTGCAATTAGCACGGCACCGGTAATTACTGATAGGATATTCAAATATCGATTCATCATGTTGAATTACCATTGTTAGGATATGTTTTCTATGGGGGGCATAAAAGCCACCGGTAGTTTGCAAAGCATCTTTACTACATTTCAAAGATCATAAAATCTGCAGATGAATAATTATACCATACCAATAAATAGTTGTATATATCACGTATTACCAATTTTTTAGCCTGTCTGATCTTAATGGTATAAGTAAAACTTACAAGTGCGGGCGGCAATGAAGTAACGCTTCACCAGTATAAAATCATTAATATTGTTCAATATAAGCACCAGCCAGAACTCGGGATAAATTCATATATAACAATCTTTTATGATACCCAAAGGTGCGCTGTTAAAGGTCTTTCGAAGCCTTTAAAAGTTTTATAGTTTTCTGGTAATTATAATTGACACATAACCTGGATCATCATGGAAGCCAAGAATGGAGTAATGATGCAGTATTTCCACTGGTACACCCCAGCTGATGGTAATTTGTGGAAACAATTGGCAGAAAACGCTAAAGAGCTGGCCGACCGGGGCATAACAGCAGTTTGGCTGCCTCCGGCATATAAAGGTGCAGCCGGAGGGTATGATGTTGGGTATGGAGTATATGACCTTTTTGATCTGGGGGAGTTCGACCAGAAAGGCTCTGTCCGTACTAAATACGGAACACGCGATGAATATCTGGCCGGGATAAAGGCTGCACGCGAGGCCGGTCTTCATGTATATGCTGATGTTGTGTTTAATCATAAGCTTGGCGGAGACGAAACCGAGGAGTTTAAAGCGACTCCGTTTAATCCTGAGAACAGAACAGAGCCCTCAGGTGAATTACAGAAAATAAAAGCCTGGACGCATTTCAATTTCCCGGGACGTAACGGGAAATACTCTCAGTTGAAATGGCACTGGTGGCATTTTAACGCAGCAGATTATAATGCATTAGCAGATGAGACTGATGCCGTTTACCTGTTTGAAGGGAAAAAATTTGATGAAAGTGTAGACATGGAAAAGGGTAATTTTGATTACCTGATGGGCTGTAACCTGGATTTCAATAATCCCGATGTGCAAAAAGAGCTGTTTTACTGGGGGGAATGGTACCTGGAAACGACAGGGGTTGACGGGTTCCGCTTTGATGCCATCAAACACGTACGGTCTGATTTTTTCCTGGACTGGCTGAAGCATGTCCGTTACCACACGGGGAAAGAAATTTTTGCAGTTGGCGAGTACTGGTCTGGCGAAAAAGATGTTTTAGAGCGCTTTATGAAAGCTACAGACGGCAGCATGATGCTTTTTGATGTAAATCTGCATTATAATTTTGCACGTGCCGGCAAAGGTGGCAAAAGCTTTGACCTGCAGACTATATTCGATAACACCCTTGTTCAAAAGCATCCCACGCATGCCGTAACACTTGTCAGTAACCATGACACTCAGCCATTGCAGTCTCTTGAATCGGTTGTTGAAGCCTGGTTTAAGCCTTTGGGATATGCACTCATACTTTTAAGAAAAGAAGGCTATCCCTGCGTATTTGCACCCGATTATTACGGAGCGCAGTATAAAGATAAAGGCACAGATGGTAATGAGCATGAGGTTTCGATGGCCTCCCATCAATGGTTAATTGACAAGTTTCTGTTTGTTCGAAGAGAATATGCCCACTGCGAGCAGTATGATTATTTTGATGATGCGAACTGTATTGGCTGGACGCGAATGGGGAAAGAAGAAAACAAGCGTGGAATGGCTGTTTTGATCAGCAACGGAGATGATGCTTCAAAGCATATGGAAACGGGATCCCCCGAAACATTATATACTGATATAACCGGACATATAGAGGAGAAGATAAAAACTAACAAGGATGGCTGGGGAGAGTTTCGCTGCAAGGGCGAATCTGTGTCGGTTTGGGTACCGGAATAAAGCGGCTGAGCTGATGCTATTAGGTTCTGCCATACAGGTTTTACCATCATAGCCCAAGGTCATCGTAAATTTTCTTTGGAGTTATACGTGATTTATGCAAGGGTTTCCAATACTTAAGAAACGTTTTGCGCAAATAAATACAATACTTTGAATAGTATTACGAGCAAAATTGAAATTATCATGTGCTGCAAAAACCCTCGAAAATATGACAATCAGGCAAAAAATAGACAAGCTGACTAGCGAAAAAAACACTCCCTGTGTTACTATTTCACTGAATACTCACAGAACCCATCCCGATAACGGGCAGGATGTGGTTCAGCTAAAAAACCTTTTGAACGAGGCAGAAGAAAGGATTATAAGTGAATTTGGTAAAAGGCCTGTAGCATCATTATTAGAAAAAATTGCAGAAGTTGAAGAAGAGATTGATGCAAACTATAATCTGGACAGCCTTCATATCTATCTTTCTAACGATACCAAAGAAATCATTAAAACTGCCTGGCCGGTAAGTGAAAACGGGGTGCATATAACAGATGCATTCAATATTCACTCACTTATAAAGTCGTACAACAGAAGTGAGGAATACTATATTCTGTTGCTGTCGCAAAGCGGTGTGAATCTCTATAACACCATTAATGACAGTATTGTCGATGAGGTTAAAAACGATGATTTTCCTTTCTCAGAAACCAGCTACTACAACACAGATCCGGAAAGAGTAAGCGACTCCAAACGCCTCGATGATTTAGTTCGTGAGTTCTTAAATACGGTAGATAAGGCTCTTGTGAAAGTACATAACGAATCGGGCTTAAGGTGTGTCGTAATCAGCACAGAAGACAACTACAGCCGCCTGATGCAGGTTGCCGACAAACCGTCAGTTTATGTTGGTTACGCGAGCGTACATTATAACGAAACCGACGTACATACTATCGCTAAGCAGGGCTGGGAAATTGTTGAGGTATTGCAACAAAAAGGCAGAACTGAAGCGATTGAAGAAATGAATGAAGCCGTTGGGCAGGGTGCGGTTCTTACCGACTTGCAGGAAGTTTTTCAGGCATCGGTTGACGGGCGTGGCGATCTTCTAATCGTGCATGAAGATTTTTCTCAGCCGGTTCTCATGACAGGCGACAGAACGTTTGAGTATACAGATGATATAACTCAAAAAGATGCCATAGACGATATCACAAGTACTATTGCCTGGGAAGTAATGTCTAAAAGTGGCAGGGTGATATTTACCGGTCAGGATGAGATTAAGGAGCTTGGTAATATTGTGCTAAAGACCAGATACTAAACCACTGAGTGCAACAGTGGCCCGAAATTGAATTCTCAGAACTAAGCTAAGAATTATGGATGCCGGTATAATTACAGTTTTGGTAATCCTTGGTATAACAATAATAATGCTTGTAATCGATGTGGTTCGCATCGACATTGTGGCCATTGGCTGCATGCTGGCGCTTGGCTGGTCCGGCATTTTAGATTCACAGGAGATGTTTTCCGGCTTCTCGAGCAACGCCGTTATAGCCATGCTGAGCGTGATGATATTAGGGCGCGGAATTGCCCGAACGGGTGTAATGGATGAATTCTCAAAATATGTTATCAAAAAGGCCGGCACCGGTAAACGGAAACTGATAGGCCTGCTTTCTTTATCGACGGGCGTGCTATCGGGTTTAATTCAAAATATTGGGGCAGCAGCGCTTTTTTTGCCCGGCATAATGCAGGTCTCACGACGTGCCAGGATACCGGCATCATCACTTATTATGCCGATAGGTTTTGCTGCCATACTCGGAGGCACACTTACTATGGTAGGCTCCGGACCGCTCATCCTTGTAAACGACCTGCTGAGAAATGAAGGGCACGAAGCCTATAATCTGTTTAGCGTAACACCGGTTGGCATTGTGCTTCTGCTGTCTGGCATAGGCTATTTTTTACTGTTTGGAAATAAAGTTTTGCCCTCGGAGGAAGATACAGATACCGAAAAAACCGAGCAGGAAAAGCTGGTTGAGAAACTTGAATTGCCAGATAACATCACAATGCTGTCCGTAACTCCTGAAAGCACACTGGCCGGAAAAACCACGGAAGAAGCAGGCCTTTGGGAAACGTATCATATTAACCTTCTGGCCGTGGGGAAAGGGGAAGACGTAGTTTATGCTCCCTGGCGTAAAAGCAAGTTTGAGAGTGGCCAAACGCTCGCTCTTTTGGGCCCTGAGGAAAATATTGGTCAGTTTCTAAAAGATTTCCAGCTCGAAGATATCTCTGCGTCGGGCGATTTTTCCGATGACTTTAATCCCGATGTCAGCGGTTTTGCAGAGGTTATTATTCCTCCGGATTCAGAACTTTCCGGAAAAAGTATGCGGGAGTACTCTTTGAGAAAACGCTTCGCTGTTGAGCCGGTTATACTATTTAACCAGGGTAAGCGAGCTGAAGGGGATTTTTCTGATGCTGAAATTCGTACGGGCGACACTCTGATTGTTTACGGCAGATGGAGCAAAATCAAGCATTTGAAAGACAGTGCAGATTTTGTTGTAATTACCGGGTTTGAGGTAGATAACAAAGATAAATCAAAAACGTGGCCGGCTGTTGGCTGCTTTGTATTAGCCATTACACTTGCGATGGTCGGCTTTCCCATTTCCATGGCGTTTCTCACCGGGGCTCTCTGCATGGTTCTTACCCGTGTATTGCACATCGGAGAAGCTTATGAGGCCATTGAGTGGAAGGTGGTTTTCCTGCTGGCGGGTTTGATTCCGTTGGGGCTGGCCATGCAAAAAACCGGTACTGCGATGTTTCTAGCTGAATCCATCATGAGTGTGGTTATTGATTTGCACCCCATATTTATTGTGATAATGGTAGGTGTACTCTCAACTGTGTTTTCACTCTTTATGTCTAACGTAGGAGCAATTGTTGTGCTGTCGCCACTTGTGATGGGCATGGCCGGGATTGCAGGTCTGGACGCCCGGCCGCTTGTGCTTATGGCTGCCGTTTGTGTTGCGAACTCTTTCATTCTTCCTACGCATCAGGTAAACGCCTTCCTGATGTCTTCGGGAGGATATCGCAATGCCGATTACCTAAAGGCCGGAAGCGGAATGACCGTACTCTTTCTGATTATCACGGTTTCCATATTCTATTTTTTCTTCATTTAATTCCCCCAACAAATCATCTAAAGACCTAATGCCATGCTAATAAAACATTACTTCATGAATAAAATCGCGCTCAGCTCTTACATCCTTGCCGGATCCGAAGCTTGTGCCGTTATTGACCCCCAACGCGACATCGATATCTATATTGATGAGGCCCGTGCGCTGGGAGTGGAAATTACCCACATTCTGCAAACTCATATGCATGCCGACTTTGTATCCGGGCACATGGACCTTGCCGAAAAAACCGGTGCTAAAATCTATGTGGCCAAAGCCGCCAGCTGCACCTTCGAACACGAGGGTTTAAGCGAGGGTGATAGCATAGAGATTGAAGATTTTGTAATAAACGTACTTGAAACTCCGGGGCACTCTCCGGACCACCTTTGTTTTGTGGTGGTGGACACTGCCCGTGGAGAAGAACCTGTTTGCGCATTTGTAGGCGACACCCTTTTTGTAGGCGACGTAGGCCGGCCGGATATTTTCCCGGACATAGCTGAAGAGCTTTCTGATAAATTATACCATAGTCTGTTCGATAAGATCTTAAAGCTTCCTGATTTTTGTGAAGTGCTGCCTGCACACGGGGCCGGTTCTCTTTGCGGAAAGGCCATGGGGGCCAAGTGGCGTTCAACCATCGGTTACGAAAAGAAATACAACGAAGCGCTGCAGATCACAGATAAGGATGAATTCATAAAATCGCTCACCGACTATATGCCACCTGCTCCGGACCACTTTAGCCGGTGCAACGAAATTAATCGTGAAGGGCCCGGTCTTGTTTCGCAGCTTCCGCACATGAAAGGCCTGAACCCAGAATCTTTCAAGGATATCATTGATAATGAAGACGTATCCATTGTGGATACCCGCAGCTATCTTGCATTTGGCAGCCAGCATATTCCGGGCTCGTGGAGTCTCGATATAAATGGCAATTTGCCGACCTTTGCCGGATGGGTGCTGCCGGTTGATAAAGATTTACTGGTGATCTCAGACAGCTATAAGGATGCGAAGAAAACAAACGTATGGCTCAGGCGCGTTGGTCAGGACCGCGTAATTGGCTACCTGGATGGCGGCATGGCCGGCTGGGCGGTAAAAGGATACCGAACCAATCACATCACACAGATATCGGCAGAGGATTTACACGATAAGGTTACCGGTTCATCAACCTTCGTTTTGCTCGATGTGAGGGCCAAAAACGAGTTTGAGGACAGCCATATTGAGGGCGCCATCAATATTCCAGTGGCCGATTTACGTGAAAGATACTCAGAACTGAATGCGGAAGATGAGATTATTGTGATTTGCAGCTCGGGAAACCGCAGCAGTTTAGGTGTGAGCATTCTGGGGCAGCATGGTTTTAAGAACCTGCATAACGTGGCCGGTGGTATGACGGGATACAGCGCAGCCGGTTATGTAAGACGATGCGAGGTTTGCCAGGTTCCCCATGGTTCAAGGCTATACTCAAAGGTTGAATAAGAATAATCACCATTTTAAAACCCAAAATTATGGAAACACTTACTTCGGTTTTCACAGATACGTTCTGGTCGCCCTATGCCGCCGGTATTGGCATAGGGATTTTAAGCTGGCTGAGTTTTTTGATCTCGGGCAAACCCATCGCCACCTCCACCACATTTGCACGGGCCGGAGGGATGATTGAAAACTACATCACAGGTGGGAAAGCAGCAGAACGACCCTATTATGATAAAATCAAGCTCGTAATAAACTGGCAGTGGATGCTGGTTTTCGGAGTTGTGATAGGTTCGTTTCTGTCAGCTATTATGTCGGGTGATTTGCAGACAGATGTCTGGGTGCCATCGCTGTGGGCTTCGTCTTTTGGCGATAGCGCTGTGCTCAGGGTGCTTGTGGCTCTGGCTGGTGGCATCATTCTGGGCTTTGGCGCGCGCTTTGCCGGCGGTTGTACGAGCGGCCATGGCATCAGCGGTACGCTGCAGCTTGCGGTGTCGAGCTGGATGTCGGCCATCTTCTTTTTTGTGGGTGGGATTATTACAGCCCACATCATTTATTTTGTAATCGCTTAATTCTAACCGGGGACAAAAATGGATACAAATAAAGAAAGTTCAAAAACAAAGCCGAATTCAAAAGAGACACCATCAAAGGAAGACAAAAGACCCTTATTTTTTGGTTTGGGTTTTGGCATTTTGTTTGGTTTCCTGCTGCACAAAGGAGGAGCAACCAAATACGATATAATTTTGGGTCAGCTGCTGCTTACTGATTTTACCGTTTTGAAAATAATGCTCTCGGCAGTCGCCACCGGCATGATTGGGGTTTATTTTATGAAGTCGATGGGCTGGGTTTCGCTCTCGCTCAAAAGCGGGTCGGTGGGTATGAATGTGATTGGCGCCCTGATTTTTGGCGTTGGTTTTGCCGTACTTGGCTACTGCCCCGGTACTATTGCCGGTGCCGTTGGAAACGGATACCTGGATGCCATTACGGGCGGGGTTGCCGGTATCATAATTGGTACGTGGGTTTTTGCGGTGATGTATCCCAAACTGAAGGATGGCATTCTTAAAAAAGGCGAATTCGGTGATATCACCTTTCCCGGTCTGTTTAAAGTAAACGACTGGGTGGTGGTAGTCCCCGCCGTTGCGCTTATAATTTTTGTGCTGTATTTGATTGAGAGAGCAGGGTTTTAAATAAAGACTAAGCCCGTCGGGTTTTGGTTATTTTTTAAACGGGGCTTAGTTCGTTTCGAAGCCTACTGAAGTACTTCAGAAATAGAGGGGGGCTTTTTAATGATGCTTAATATCCGACCCGATATAATTCTACAGCCAATAGCTTAGTTCAATTGAGTATTTACCGGGCACTGCTGGCAGTAAATACTAAATTGTTTAACTTGGTGGTGTAATACAAGATGTTGCTTTAAAAATACGGGTAAGCAGATCCGAATATTCACCAACTGAAAATTGGTAACCCATGAATCAACTGGCACAAATCAATAGAGTTCTATTATTTACCCTGCTCATTATTGTCCTTCTGTATTGGGGTGCACCGTTCTTAATCCCTTTCTTATTTGGAATCTTCTTTGCCTTTCTGATGGCTCCAATTTGCAACCTTCTGGAAAGAATTAGGATAAACCGTACTATAGCCTCCCTGCTTTGTAGCCTTGGAATCTTTATTGTAATCGGGGGCACCTTATTCCTTTTTATAGCACAGATCAATATGTTCATATCTGATATGCCTTCGATAGAGGATAAAATGGCGTCTTTAATCGAAAGCAGCCAGAATAAAATTGAATCTGTAACCGGCCTGTCGTTGGGCGAACAGGATGAAATATTTGAAGAAAGGTCCGGACAGCTTGTCGATAGTATTGAGCCCTATCTGACGGGTTTTTTCGGGACATTCTTCAATACTATTTTAAGTTTCCTCATGGTGTTGGTCTATTTGTTTTTGCTTCTTCTATACAGGGAAAAAATATTCAAATTTGTTATGATGCATTTTCCAGAAGATGAACAAAAAACGGCCGGGGAGACAGTAACCAAAATCAGTAAAGTAGCTTTTCATTATTTGTGGGGCCGGACTCAGGTAATGATGATTCTGGGGGTTATGTTTTTTATCACTTTTATATTGTTCGGACTGCCTTACGCTTTGATGTTCACAATAATAGGAGCGGTTATTACCATAATTCCGTATTTCGGTCCTTTACTTAGCGGTTTACTGCCAATATTATTTTCTTTGGTTTATTTCGACAGTCTGCAAAAGATTTTGTTCTTTTCCATTGTTATCATAATTATACAGTTAATCGAGAGCTACGTGTTTGAACCTCTGATTATTGGGAATGAAGTGAAACTAAATCCATTGGTGGTCATAATCGCAATAGTTATAGGGGGCACGGTTTGGGGATTGGCCGGTATGATATTGTTTGTGCCTGTTTTTGCTATGATTAAAATCATTTCCCTGGATTATTTCGAACTGAAATCCATCGGATTTTTATTGGGTCACGAGGAAGAAGAATCAGAATTCCTTTAATAAGACTTTTGTATTTATTCACAACTTCGCGCTTGTGTTGTAGAAAACGGAGGCCCAAATATGGGCATGAACAGTCTCTTATGCTATGAAGGCAGCAGTTTACATGGTATCACGAAGAATATCTTCATTAAGCCCACCAGCTTGCTTCGTAATATTAAATGGATAGTGTTTTAGTCAGCAGAGTTATTTGCTGAAAAATACCGCTGATTGAGTGTTTTTTGTAAAGGTTGATTATAGGCATTACCTTGATTCCGTTTCGTTCTTGGGTGCTGCGGAGCATTTTTAGCTCTTTTTGCAGCAGTGCAAACCAAGATGAACTATACTATTATCAACCTTTAATTACTCAGACAAGCTCCTGCTATTTGTTTACTATGAAGAAGTTTCTTGCTCAGTTTCTGCTTATAACCGTACTACTACTTACCAGTTCTGCGAGCCACGCCAGGAGTATGCAGATTTTTATAAATCAGACTATCGGAAATACCCTTACCCTTGATGTGGAGTCGAATGATACCATTGAAAGCGTAAAGCAGCAAATTGAGGATATAGAAGGTATTCCGGTTTACCTGCAGAAACTGGTTTTTGCAGGCTTGGAACTGGACAACGATCGGACTTTATCAGACTATAACATACAGACAGAATCACTGCTGAATCTGTTTCTTGCATTAACTCCGGATCAGAACAATGTGCTTTACGTTAATCAAAACGTTACCGAAAGCGATAAAACGGGCTCTTCCTGGGGAAACGCCATCTTTGAGCTGCGCGATGCCCTTTCCTGGGCGGGTGAACAGTGGGACGGCGATATCGATGGTCCTCTCCAAATTTGGGTAGCAGAAGGACTTTATTTGCCCGTTGATAATCCATCCAACCGCACTGCCACGTTTCAGCTGGTTAACAATGTGAAGATTTATGGCGGGTTTGCCGGCGGGGAAAGCAGCCTCGAGGCCCGCGACTGGAATGCAAATGCCACCATTCTCAGCGGGGATATTGATGAAAATGATTTTCCATTTGACCCGCATGCAGATTCTGACGGTAATCCCGATACACCATCACAAACCGACCATATCGTTGGAACAAATAGCTATAGCGTAGTAACCAGCAGCGGTACCGATAACACGGCCATTTTAGACGGGTTCATAATAACGGCGGGATTATTTAAGGTTAATGTTTCTCCCTATGACAAAGGCGCCGGTATTTTTAATGATTCCGGACACCCGATATTGCGAAATCTTTCTATTAGTGGAAACAGGGCTCAGGAAGGAGGGGGAATGTACAATAGTTCGAGCAACCCAAAGCTGGTTAACGTCACAATTGACAATAACACTAGTGTAACCTTTGGAGGCGGTATGTCTAACGATGCGAGCAGCCCTAGTCTGACCAACGTGAGATTTTTAGACAACATCAGCATGGACGCCGCTGGAGGCGGTATGTATAACAAAAACAGCAGTAATCCCAGTCTGATCAATGTAAGCTTTTCAGGAAACATCTCACGGGACGGCGGTGGAATGGCAAACCTTGATAATAGCTCTCCTATTCTGATTAACGTGACATTTACAGACAACAGTGCAAATGGTAACGGTGGCGGTATTTTCAACTTACAAAGCAGTAACCCCACCCTGGTAAACGTGGTTTTGTGGAATAATGAAGCGAGTGGGGATATTGCGAATCCGT
>PWID01000149.1 GCA_003555145.1 Balneolia bacterium
CGCGGATATTCGCAGATTTTTGTTTGGTTCTATTTTGTCATTTTGTTGAAATTAGAGCAATATTCGACCTAGAATTGCAAATCCGGTAACAAATTCCATTTTCCTTGTCAGCTGACTATTGGTTTTATATAGCAGTATATTGAGGGGCACTTTGCTATTCCGGAAATGAAATCTCACCCCGAAAATGACTCCCCAAACGCCCGCGCTCCCCATCGAATCGTTCATATCCGGTACCAAAGATGTACCGTTTTTCGACGTCAGAACGCCGGCTGAGTTCGAAAAAGGGCATATTCCGGGAGCGGAGAACCTGCCTTTGTTCACAAATGAGGAACGTGCCGTAATCGGAACTCTGTACAAGCAGCAGGGGCGGGATGTTGCTTTTAAGGAAGGCCTCAAGTTCGTGGGACCGAAGCTGCATCAGTTTGTGGAAACGGCGGAGAAAACCGGAAGTCAGGAAATTGGCCTCTACTGTTGGCGCGGCGGCATGCGATCGGGTAGCATGGCATGGCTTCTTCAGTCGGCAGGTTTTAAGGTTCAGCTGCTTGAGGGCGGATACAAATCTTACCGAGGGCTGATTAAGAGCGTGTTTGAGCCTCTTAAAATTATACTCGTTTCGGGAAATACCGGAAGCGGAAAAACCGAACTGCTCCATGCGCTCCGGGATGAGGGAGCGCAGGTGCTGGACCTGGAAGGATTGGCGCATCATAAAGGATCGGCCTTTGGCGCCATCGGAGAAACTCCTCAGCCAGCGACCGAACAGTTTCAGAATGATGTAATTGCAAAGGTTCTGTCATTCGATTTGAGCAAACCTGTTTTTGTGGAGGATGAAAGCATCACTATCGGGAAGGTAGTGCTGCCCGATGAATTGTTTGCGGCTATGGGCGCATCACCCTGGATTGAGCTGCAGGTGCCCAAACCCGACCGGGTGAAACGACTGGTTTTATCTTATGGAGATGCAGATCCTGAAGTACTTGCTGAAGGAATCAGCCGGGTGAAAAAGAAGCTGGGTGGTATCGAAGCCCGAGAGGCGCTGGTCGCGCTGGCAAAGGGAGATCTGGATGAGGTAGCTTCAATACTGTTAGTCTATTACGACCGCATGTATCAGAAGGGGATAAAGCGCAAAAACCCCGAACGACTTGGCCCCGTTTCTGTTGATGATGGAGATATGAAGAAGGCGGCAAAGATGATTATTGAAACGCATTTAAAACCCGAAAAAATGGTTTAATACCCCTAATGAATTATAAAGACATAAAACTGACACAATACAGTCATGGAGCAGGTTGCGGATGCAAAATATCTCCGGGCGTATTAAGCACTATTCTGAATAAGTCGGGAAACAAACAGACGTTTCCGAACCTTCTCGTTGGCAACGACTCCAACGACGATGCGGCCGTTTTTGATTTGGGTACCGGTGAAGCCATCGTCTCCACCACGGACTTTTTTATGCCGATTGTGGATGATCCGCAGGACTTCGGTGGCATTGCCTCAGTAAACGCGCTATCCGATATTTACGCCATGGGCGCCACGCCCATGATGGCCATCGCCATTCTTGGCTGGCCGGTTGATAAACTCGCCCCCGAAGTAGCCGGCGAGGTGCTTAATGGAGCGCGGAAAGCCTGCGCCGAGGCCGGAATTCCGCTGGCGGGCGGACACAGCATCGACTGCCCGGAGCCCATTTTTGGCCTGGCCGTAACGGGCAGAGTTCCGGTCGATAAGGTAAAACGAAACACGGGTGCAAAGCCGGGTGACAAGCTTTATCTCACCAAGCCGCTTGGGGTGGGCATTATTGCCACATCACAAAAGCGCGGTATTTCAAAACCGGAGCACCTTGAGGTGGCCAGAAAATCCATGCTCACCCTCAATAAAATAGGCGCAGAGCTGAGCGGTCTGGCCTGTGTACACGCGCTCACCGACGTAACCGGATTTGGTCTTATGGGTCATCTTTCTGAAGTGTGTGAATACAGCGAAGTAAGCGCGTCTGTTCGTCCGAAAGACGTTCCGGTGATGCCCTTTCTGGAAGAATACCTTACTCAGAAATGTATTCCAGGCGGAACGCACCGGAACCTGGCCAGCTACGGAGACGGGCTGAACGGTTTCTCTGAAGAAGAGCTGTTTGTGCTGGCTGATCCTCAGACAAGCGGCGGCCTTTTGGCTGTGGTCGATCCGGCATCAGCGGAGGAGTTTGAACGCTTCATGAAAGAACACGATATTCCGGTTACATCTTTTGGTGAAATTACTACAAGGGGTTCGCATCTGGTGCAAAAGGCATCATCCTGAACTAACCGTTTCTGCTGACTATGCACGAAAATCATCATTTAATCCAGCACTTTTACAGCGCCTTTACCAATGGTGATGCCGAGGCTATGGCCGACTGCTACCACGATGAGGTGGTCTTCCACGATCCCGTTTTTGGCGAGCTGAGGGGTGAAGAGGTCGGAAACATGTGGCGGGCGCTGCTTGGCCGAAGCAAAGACCTGCAGATTGTGTTTAGTGATGTGTCCGCAGGTGAGCATCACGGCTCGGCCCGATGGATGGCGGTGTATACATTTTCTGCAACAGGCCGCCGGGTTGTAAATCGCGTAGCGGCCAGCTTCGAATTCCGTGATGGAAAAATCATCCGGCATACAGATGAGTTCAGTTTCTATAACTGGGCGGTTCAGGCGTTTGGCTGGAAAGGCATTCTTCTCGGCTGGACCGGCATCATGAAAACCCGCGTTCGCGCCGATGCCCGGAAGCTGCTTTCTTCTGTGAGGAATGACGGGTAGTCTGAGTTCAATGATTATGCTGTACCTACGGCACAGGGATTTGTAGGGTATTCATTCTACTCTACCCATATTTCGTCCCTGAC
>PWID01000209.1 GCA_003555145.1 Balneolia bacterium
AGAACCGAAATATCGTCCCGCAAGGGCATACCCATCACGCGTTCATCATCTGAGTTGAGTACCGCTATGCCGTTTTTGCGAAGCCCGGTGAGCAGCTCACCCTTGGTTTTGGCGATGTTTTCAACCGAACCGAAGGTTTCCAGATGAGCCTGACCAACATTGGTGATTATCGCCACATGAGGCCGCGCAATGTCGCAGAGCTCTGAAATATTCCCTTTGTACCGGGCGCCCATTTCCAATACCAAAATCTGGTGATGCGCCTGCAGATCATTATTTATCACCTTACAAATGCCCATTGGCGTATTAAAGCTGCCCGGAGTGAAACAAACGCTGTAGCGTTCTTCCAGCAGGGTTTTCACCATAAACTTCACGGAAGTTTTTCCGTAGCTCCCGGTAATGGCAATGATTTTAAGATCGGGCATTCCGGCAATTCGCTGACGGGCCTGCGTCTTGAATCCTTCCTGAATCCGGTTTTCTATTGGTTTGGTGAAATAAGCAGCGAGAAGCACAAGCAGCGGCATCAGCATATCGGCTATGAGCCAGAACAGCGCCATGATGGTTACATCCGGCAGAAACACCCGGAAGCTGAATCCCAGATTGATTCCCGTGAGCACAATGGCCAGGTAAAGAACCAGAAGCACGACTAGCTGTCGTTT
Organism: Balneolia bacterium; assembly: GCA_003555145.1. Lineage (GTDB taxonomy): Bacteria > Bacteroidota > Rhodothermia > Balneolales > Cyclonatronaceae > Cyclonatronum. Next base: position 657 of record PWID01000209.1, read on the forward strand.
CAGGCGGGGAGTGTAGGCCAGGGGCTTTTTAGGTTTATCAGAAGTGATATAGCCGGTTGGCAGAAAAAATGCTATACCAAAGATGCTCAGAAGCAGCGCGAACGAAGTAGGAGTGAGCTTGTCCTCGGCCAGTCCAATCAGAAATAAAGGGAGAACATAAAGATGGGCGCTGGTCACAAAGGCGCCAAGGTGAGTACCTTTTATATAGGACCAGTACTCTTTCGGTTTATATCCTTTTTGCTGGAAGATGTGCAAATAATGCTTGCCCCGGTAAAAACTGTGGCGTGATACGACAAGCAAAAACGCAAAAATGATGAACTCAACTAAGATGTAATAGGTCAACGTACAGGTATCTTTGGATTGACTGATTCTGGAGTAAACCGCCCCTTATCGGGTGATTTTCAATTCGCTTAAGATAGCAACATCTGCTATCTTTTTGCGACTAACAAATTTTTCAGGAAAGTAAGGGAACAGCATTTATATATGAAATTAATCATTCCGATGGCCGGTCGCGGCACTCGTCTTCGTCCGCATACACATACCACCCCAAAACCCCTGCTGCCTATAGCAGGAACCATGATGATCGAACGCATCGTGGATACCTTCAGCAAGACGCTCAATCAGGATATTGAGGAAATTGCTTTTGTGCTGGGTGATTTCGGTAAGGAAGTTGAACAGAAGCTTACCGACATGGCAAAGCGGTTTAACGCCAAGCCAAGTATTTACTATCAAAAAAAGGCAATGGGTACAGCTGATGCCGTTTATTGTGCGGCTGATTCCATGCAGGGTGAAATCATCGTTGCGTTTGCCGACACCCTCTTCGAAACGGCTGGCAAAGTCGAAATCTCTGATGCCGATGCCGTTATCTGGCTCAAGGAAGTCGAAAATCCGTCCAGCTTTGGCGTTGCTAAAATGGACGGAGACCGCATCAGCGGGTTTGTAGAAAAGCCATCCGAGCCGGTATCCAATCTGGCAATTATCGGGGTGTATTATTTCAGAAAGGGTGAGGACCTGCGTGATGAGCTGGCACATATCATAGATAACGATCTGAAGAGCCAACGCGGCGAGTACGAGCTTACGGCCGCTATTGATGCGCTTCTCGAAAAAGGAAACGTGTTTAAACCGGCAACGGTAGACACCTGGCTGGACTGTGGCACCATTCGCTCATGGATAGACACAACCAACCACGTGCTATCAGGTGAGGCCGCCACTCCGCTTGAGAAAATAAGCCATGAAGGCTGTACGATTCATCCGCCGGTATTCATAGGCGATAACGTAACCCTGAAGCACAGCACCATCGGGCCAAATGTTTCCATCGAAAGCGGAGCTATTGTAGAGCAGTCGACCGTCGAAGATGCGATTATAAACAGTAACGCCAGCGTGAAGGGATGTGAGCTTAGTAACAGCTCAGTAGGTGCTTTTGCCAGGGTAAATGCCTTCAGCGGATCGCTTCACATTGGCGACCACAGCATTGTAGGTGAGTAGCAGATTAAACAGTATTATAACTGTTCATTTGAAATGCAAGACTAACCTAAAATCATACGAAACATGGGTATAATAGAGTTTTTCATATTGCTTCTCATTGCCGGAATATGCGGCTCCATTGGTCAGGCTATTGCCGGATTTAATCGTGGGGGCTGTATCGTTTCAATTGTACTTGGCTTTATTGGAGCAGTAATTGGCAGCTGGATCAGCGAGAGGTTTGGTTTACCGGAGTTGTTCCATTTTCAGGTGGGAGGCGAGTCTTTTCCAATTATATGGTCCATCATCGGATCGGTTATCTTTGTGGTGATTGTGAGTTTCTTCACACCCCGCCGCGGCTGAAATCCGCAAGGCATTGGTAACAATAGCATAACATTGGGAATTTCCGGCAATGCTATTTTACCGCTTTAACTTTAAACCATTTTAGGATCATGCTTAATTCATCCATAGAAGCTTTTCTGAGCGCCGCCGCAGAAAAATGGTACCCGAAAGGGGACAGAAAGGAGCTGCTGGATCAGGCGGCCATCACCCTTAAAGAAAAGCTCACACAAGATCCGAAGCCATCGCTTCTTTTTGTATGTACCCATAATTCAAGGCGCAGCCACTTCGCGCGGGTGTGGGCTGAAGTCGTTCTTTACGACCTCACAAAAGGTAAGGCCGGCGTCAAAATGGAATCGGCAGGGACGGAAGCCACGGCTTGTAATGAAC
>PWID01000099.1 GCA_003555145.1 Balneolia bacterium
GGAGAAAAAATCAAGAAAAATGGCTTCATTTAATACCGACCGCCGGGCCAGTTCCTTGTTGAAGTTCGAATGTTTTTTGTTGTAACGGATTTCATCTAAGCGCGATACAAGGTATTCGCCCGTATTTTTTGCAATAATGTAGGAGAAGGGGGTATCCGCAAGATATTCTTTTGCTAGCTGAATACGCAGGCGCTTAATATTCAGATAATTATTTGTTTCAGCTCGTATGAACCGTGACCGCTCAGACCGTAAATGGCGGTCTGCTGTTTCCAGCTCACTAAGGTAAGTATTGTAAGCATTATAAAACGTTGTCCCGAAACCGCTGGTTTGAACTCTCTTTGGGAAATGAGCCTCGTTAATATTGAAACTTGTTTTTCTTCCGGGAGCGATGAATACGGGGTATTCGTTTCCACGGTATTGGAGAAGAGCGGTATAGGCAGAGTCTGTAGTTATTACAAAACTGAAGTTTCCATTTTTGTCTATGGACGTTTCAAGAAGTTCAGGTTTTGCGTACTTGTAATGTAATTGCCCCGTTTTTAAATAGATGCTGCTTTCACTGGCATTGCTAATACTTCCGCTGATTGTGGCATCGCCGCTCCGCTCACTGCAGGTGGCGACTAAGAAGCTAAGTGCTGCTAAAACAACAATACGGTAGCAATTATGCATTAGATAAGGCTTGATTAATAACAATTCGTAAATAAATGAATAATCTTGACAAAAAACGGACTTATGCTCATAATTAACTGTATTTAACACATGCTTACAGAAATCATCTTTTATACATCCTGACTATCAAATTTTGAAAGAGTATTCATTGTCGGGTATAGAATGCATAAATTAAAATCACATACTATTAAAATTAGAACAATTGCATTTATGAAAATATTCCTATCCCTCGTTGTTTGGTTATTTATACCACTATCGGTTCACTCTCAGCAGGCTGAATATAAGCTGGTTGTACATAACGTAGAAAATATGTTCGATGCAGATGGCGTCGCAGTATTCAGCGATTACCAGCCATTTGATGAAGACGGGGAACCGCTTTATACTCCCGCCCACCTGCTTACAAAAATTCAGAAAACGACCCGCCTTATGGCTCGATACAACGGTGGTGCCGGCCCGGACATTATTATGTTGGTGGAGATTGAGGCTGACTACACTCCTCTGCCAGGTAACGAACAGCGAGACGCAAACACCTTTCTCGAGCAGTACCGAGATACAACCGTGGAGTATATGCTTGGTGAAGGCATCAATGATGAAATTAAAGACTTGCCGGCCGAGCTTCTCCTGTTGAAAGGTATGTACGATGCCGGTCTTACCGGTTACGACGTAGCTGTTGCTTACGACCGTGCGCCAGATGGAAGACCCCGGCACGTTCAAAAAAACGTGCTTTTTTCGAAACTACCCATACAGCATGAACGCACCCGTTCGATTCCAATCGAAGATGCCCGGCCTATACTCGAAGCATGGGTAGATGTGGAAGGGTACGAACTTGCGCTTTTCGTTAACCACTGGAAATCCAGAGCCTCAGATGAAGAAATCGAAAAAATAAGGGTTCAAAATGCTGAAGTGCTTAAAGCACGCCTAGATGAGCTTCGTTCTGAAAATCCACATGTGGATTTTATTTTGGGCGGCGATTTCAACAGCGATTATAATCAATCGCACCGCTACCAGTATATGGATAAAACAGCCGTTAACGATGTACTTCGCTCCACCGGCGATGAGCGGTTCGTAAAGCAGGGTAATACAGATGCGGTTTATAACTTATGGTACGAACATCCAATAGATAAGCGTGGCTCAGACGTGTTTCGGGGCTATTGGGGAACGCTTATGCAAATAATGATCGGACCGGGCCTGTATGATTACCATGGTATACAGTATGTAGACGGGTCGTTCGATGTCGGCCGTTTTCCGGGTAAGAATGTTTACGAAAACTCGCTCACCCCGCGACGCTGGCATACCTTCGAAAACGGAGGTGGCTATTCCGATCACCTTCCTATAAGCATGCGTTTTATCGTAACGGACAGAGATGCAACCGATGAGCGTATCACCCTCGAATATCCCGGTTATGTGGATGATGAAAACTGGGAGCCTATTGCGATAAGCTACAGTATGCCTGATTCTGATTCCGTTTTATTCCCGGAGGATTACGATGGGGAAAACCTCCGTTCGCTTGATTACTTTGATAAACTTTTAGTGGTTGAAACAAACATAAACCGCGATTACACGGTAACCGTTAACGGTGAACAGTACCAGCTTTGGTCGCCTACGTTTAATACCCGCGATCAGTTTGCTAATGTAAGTGGCACAGATGAATCCGTTCGCTTTATAGGTCGGCTTGGTAAATTCCGGGGTAACTGGCAGTTTGTTATAGAAAGTGAAGAGTATTTAGATCCGGAATTCAACAACTAATGATGCTAACAATCGAGGATTTTTCCGACAAGACCATATTAGCCATTGAAACATCTACTCCGGTTTGTTCAGTAGCGATTCAGACCGGCGGCAGACAATTGGTGCGTTCCGAAACGGGCATGGGCATACATTCGGAGAAAACGTTTCAATTTATCGAAGAGCTGCTTCGGGAAGCCAATGTACTTCCGGGGGAACTGGATGGCGTGGTGCTTAGTGGCGGGCCCGGATCTTATACAGGGCTTCGCATTGCATCAAGCGCTGCAAAAGGACTGCTTTTTGGCCGGGAAACAGAACTGTTTTCATGTGAAACGCTGGCGTCTATTGCAGCCGGAGTGGAAATACAGAAAGGTGAGCAGCGGGTTCATACCGTGCTCAACGCCCGCAGAACTCACCTTTATCATCAGCTCTTTGTTTTTAACGCTGACGGCAGCTTAACTAATAAAGTAGAGGCCGGAATTCGTCCGCTTTCTGAAATTGAGGCGATGTTAGAAAAAGGGGATGTGCTTGCGGGCACAGGAATACAACGTCTGGAGAACAGCATCTTGGAAGCCTCTGGAATTAAAACATTGAGGGATGCAGACGCGATAAGTGCTCAAAACATGTTGTATATGCTCCAAAATGACAAATTCAGGGATTATTGTAAATCTGAAGATGCGGCACTCTACGAACCTAGTTATCAGCCGGATTAAGAAAGATCAACAAAAAATAGTGTTACCCGATGTTAAATAAGCTGGAATGTATAAGGGGATGGTCAGTGAAGTAAATATTCGTATTTTAAGTCATCAAATTAGCCCAAAAGACATTTAAATAAGAAATCAGACTATAGTTATATGAGTTGGTTTAAGAGAAAAGGCTCAAATATTTTAACGGATACACCTAAAGAAATGCCTGAAGGCGTTTGGGTAAAGGTTCCGGAGACAGGAGAAACGGTTCACCGTCGTGAGCTTGAAGACAACGCCTGGGTAGACCCGGCATCGGGATATCATTTCCCAATCGGTAGCAAAGAGTACTTCAGTCTGCTTTTTGATGATGAGGAGTATACTGAAATTGCGAAAGAAATAAGACCAGCTGATCCGCTCAAGTTTGAAGATCGTAAATTATATAGTTCTCGTCTTAAAGAAACTCAGAAGAAAACTGGTCTGGATGATGCCGTTCGGGTGGCCGTTGGTAAATCTAGAAAAAACGACCTCGTTGTTGCCTGCATGGACTTTCGCTTTATAGGTGGGAGTATGGGGGCCGCTGTAGGTGAGCGAATCTCACGCGGCATCGACCATGCACGTGAGAACAAGATTCCATTGCTTATTATATCTCAGTCCGGTGGCGCCAGAATGATGGAGAGTGTTTTATCACTCATGCAAATGGCAAAAACATCTGCTAAACTTGCACAGCTTGGCGAGGCAGGTGTTCCTTACATTAGCCTTATGACAAACCCGACAACTGGTGGTGTAACGGCTAGTTTTGCGATGCTTGGTGATTTCAACATAGCCGAGCCCAAAGCTCTGATTGGATTTGCTGGTCCTCGTGTAATACGGCAGACTATCGGCCGTGATTTACCGGAAGGGTTTCAAACATCTGAATATTTGCTTGAGCACGGATTCCTCGATTTTATTGTTCCCCGTACACGCCTGAAAAGCAAGCTTGGTAAACTTTTAAATGTACTGAGTAAGGAATATGAGAAAAGGGCTAAGAAAAAAAAGTAGCTCTATCTGCCATAATTTAGTTTAGTTTAGAACGGCCAATGTGAATTTCTCCATTGGCTGTTTTTTTTAATTTTATTTTTTTTCTGTAAGGTTTCTGCGTTTTGCAGATTAGTATTACAATACACTTAACAAACGAGTAACTATGCGATTTGCTGATTATGCCAAAATTTACCTGCGTGCCGGAAAAGGCGGGGCAGGTTCATCACACTTCCGCCGGGAAAAATATGTCCCTAAGGGCGGTCCGGACGGGGGAGATGGGGGCAGAGGTGCGCATATTATTCTAAGGGGTAACCCCCAGATGAATACTCTTCTTGACCTTCGCTACAAAAAATACATACACGCGCCCAACGGCGAACGGGGCGGCAGTGCCCAGAAATCTGGTAAAGACGGTATTGATGTTGTTCTTAGCGTACCACTGGGCACCGTAGCATATGAGTCTGAAACCCGAAGGTTATTGGGAGAAATAACTGAAGAAGGGCAGGAGCTTTTAATCGCAAAAGGCGGCAAAGGCGGTCTTGGGAATACACATTTTAAATCTTCTACAAACCAAACACCACGCTACTCTCAGCCGGGTGAAGAGGGTGAAGAGGTTACCGTTGAAATTGAGCTCAAGCTAATAGCCGATATAGGATTGGTAGGTTATCCGAATGCGGGTAAAAGTACATTGCTTTCTACCATGTCTTCTGCCCGCCCAAAAATTGCTGACTATCCATTTACAACGCTCGAGCCGAATCTGGGCGTGGTTCAACTTCCGGATTTCAGAAGTTTTGTGATGGCAGATATACCCGGAATTATCGAAGAAGCGCATGCTGGTAAAGGACTAGGGCTAAGGTTTCTTCGGCATATTGAGCGAAACAGAGTTCTTCTTTTTGTGGTATCGGCTGATACAGACATCGAAAAAGAGTACAAGATTCTGCTAAACGAGCTTTCTGAGTACCGTGTGGATTTACTAGAGAAACCTCGTATTCTGGCAATTAGCAAAATGGATCTTGTTCCCGATTTTAAGCTCGAAGATCAGCCAGATCTGGATGTTCCTATCATTGAGATTTCTTCTGCAACAGGGCACAATGTTGAGCTTTTGAAAGAGGAAATCTGGAAACTTTTGCTGCGGGATGACACGTGACGAAATAAAAATACACATTGCGCTCAGTCTCGTAACAGGATTGGGTGCAAGTCGCATCATTCGGTTGATGCAGGCTTTTCCAAATACGGAAGAAATTTTCAGCCTGCCTGAAAAAAAGATTCAGGATATTCCGGGATTTGGGAAAACGATAGCTTCCAATATTTCTAAATTTAAAGACTGGCAACGTGTTGAACAGATTTTGTCTGTAACCGATAACACAGACGTCTGGATGCTTAGCATAAATGATGAAGACTATCCGCCCAGGCTTCGTCACATCTATGATCCACCGCTCATCATATGGGGCAGAGGAAATGCCAAAGCTCTGTCCAGGCAAGGAGTGGCAATAATAGGAACTCGCAAGCCTACTGCTTATGGCCGGGGTAAAGCTTCATCCTTTGCCGGGAACCTGACAAAAACGGGCTTGAGCGTTATCAGCGGCTTGGCCTACGGAGTAGATACGCTTGCTCATACCGCCGCTGTAGAAAACAATGGGTGTACCATCGCTGTTCTTGGTTCGGGCATCGATAAAATTTATCCTGCGGCGAATAAGAGACTTGTGGAAAAAATCATAGATAAAGGCGGTGCCGTGATTTCGGAGTTTGTTCCGGGTAGTAAACCGGACCGGGAAAATTTCCCAACACGCAACAGAGTTGTGAGTGGCTTGAGCCTTGGAGTGCTTGTTGTTGAATCTGATGTTACCGGAGGAAGTATGATTACGGCCTACTCTGCTCTGGATCAGGGAAGAGAGGTTTTTGCGATTCCTCATGACATCACCACACAAACAGGAAAAGGCTGTAATACGATGATCAAGAAGGGGCATGCCAAGCTAACCATGTGCGTAGAAGATATACTGGAAGAACTAAATCTGGATTGGTCAACGCTACAGATGCCTGAAGCAGATCCGGAGCTTCAGCCTGAATTATTTGGCGATGAAAATGAAGCGGACCCTGCATCATCATTCAAGCAAAAATTAACTAAAAGCAAAAAAACGGACTGGCGTACAGCTAAGGAGCTCAGCGATGAGATGAAAAAGCTTTGCGAGCTCTTGGATGGTGGTGAACAGCACATAGACGATTTAGCTGAAAAAGCCGGTAAGCCGGGCCACTTATTATTAGGTATGCTTCTGGAGCTGGAGCTTATGGAAGTGGTAAAAGCAAAAAGCGGCAAGCGGTTCAGTCTTGCATAGCTAAATAATAGTAGAATATTAGAATCAGGGAAGGTTGAACGTAAGGATCAGCTCATTTCCTTTGGCGTTATAGCTTACCTGATCGGCGTATTCTTTCATCAGGTAAACACCTCGCCCGCTCGGTTTAAGCAGGTTCTCTTCGGCTAGCGGATCGGGAACCTCTTCGGGATTGAAACCATCACCCTGATCCTCAACCTTAATTTGAAGATGCTTTGAATTTGAAAGCATCACATTAAGGTATACTTCCTTTTCAGGAGTTAGTTCGTTTCCATGCTTGATGCCGTTGGTAACGGCCTCTGAAACGGTAAGCATTAGCTTTGCGGCCGTTTCGTTATCAAGTGAGAAGGTCTCAGTAATCTGATCGAGTATATCGGGCAGACGGTCAAGCTCATCCAGACTCGATGAAAAAGTATACGAAAGATGTGTTTTATTCATGGCATAAAATAAAAAAGGGAGCGGAAAAATCCGCTCCCGATATCTTACGCATAAATTCCGCGAAGTTTCAGTGTTTCAGAAACTTTTTTAATGGCATAAACATAAGCTGCCTGTCTTAAAGTGATGTTGTACTCTTCTTTCACTTCGAAGATAAGCTGAAATGCATTACGCATCATTCTGTTGAGACGGCGGTTAACGCGCTCTTCAGTCCAGAAGTAGCCTTGCCTGTCCTGTACCCATTCGAAGTAGGATACGGTAACTCCGCCAGCGTTTGCCAGGATGTCTGGAATAACCAGAACGCCTTTCTCTTCCAGAATAGCGTCTGCATTGGCTGTAACCGGACCGTTAGCACCTTCAGAAATAATTCTGGCTTTAATGTTATGAGCATTCACCTTGCTAATCTGATCTTCTTTTGCTGCAGGGATGAGAACATCACAACTTAGTTCGAGAAGATCTTCGTTGCTTATTTTTTCAGCTCCTTCAAATCCCTCGAGGTTGTTATTGTGGCTCGCAGAATATTCCATTGCGGCAGGTATGTCAATTCCGTCTTTGTTGAAGTAACCGCCACTAATATCGCTGACTCCAATTACCCGGGCTCCTTGCTCGTACATAAGTTTGGCCGAAACTGAGCCTACGTTTCCGAAGCCCTGTACCACAACTTGAGCGTTGATTGGAGAAATTCCAAGTTTACTCATCGCAGCAAGAGTAACGGTAACAACACCGCGGCCTGTTGCTTCCTTACGCCCCAGAGACCCGCCTATAATTGGTGGCTTACCTGTTACGACCGGAGTTACTGTTTTTCTGGCGTGCATGGAATAGGTGTCCATAATCCAGGCCATAGTGTGTTCGTTTGTTCCCATATCAGGTGCGGGTATATCTACATCAGGACCGAACACTTCGAGCATGCTTGCTGTAAATCTGCGTGTGAGCCGTTCCAGCTCCCGTGCGCTTAGTTCACGGGGATTACAACGAACGCCTCCTTTGGCGCCTCCAAAAGGAACGTTTACAACGGCACACTTCCAGGTCATCCAGGAAGCAAGTGCTTTAACTTCATCGATGTTTACATCGGGAGCATAGCGCAGACCACCTTTACTTGGGCCAAGAATATTATCATGGATTACACGGTATCCTTCGAAAACCTCAAGTCTGCCGTCGTCCATCTCAACAGGAATCGAAACAGTAACCTGTTTTACCGGGTTAGACAGATAGTTGAACAGACCGTCGTCGAGTTTAAGCAGGTCGGCTGCAAACCGGAAGCGCTCCATCATAGATTCAAAGGGGCTTTCTTTATCGAGTTTGGGACCTGGTTCTTTGTAATACAGGGTGTTGTACCCATCTTTTTTATATGGCATCAGTTCTGATACTAAGCGTTAATGAAAGTGATGAAAAACAGCTTAAAAATAGTGATTATTGCAGTCTCTTTGTGATGGATTTTACGAGCTTTGTGCCTTTTTTTTTAAAAGCAATGAAATAACTGTTATTCTTTAAGTTGCGCTTATTGAATAGAAAAGCGCTTTTATGGGATAATTGCAAAGATTCGCAATTGAATTGATTATATCCGACTTTTAACTCATTATAAGTATCAAAAAAGGAGTTATACGATTTTGAAACACATCATAGTTAAATCAGCTACGGCACCATTAAGATCCAAGGATGCGGAGTCATCTGAAATGGTGAGCCAGTTGCTGCTTGGTGAAACCGCTGAAGTTCTTGAAACCAGAGATCGATGGGTTCGGGTTTGTTGTACACACGATGGTTACGAAGGCTGGGTGAGTATTACGCAAATACACCATATAGATACTAAATTGGCGGAAGAATGGAGAGGTTTAGGACTCACATCCAGATCACAAAACAATTTATTTAAAGCCGTTAACAGTCGTGGAGACGTTTTGTTTGTACCCTTCGGCAGCGTGGTTAATCAATCCACTGCAGGCGTTTTGTCTTTCCCATTCGGAGACTTTGTTGCGACAAAACAAATGTCTGTAGAGAAACGCACGCTACTGGAACTGGCGCGTTTTTTTACCGGCACTCCATATCTCTGGGGCGGCAGATCCGAGCTGGGAATTGACTGCAGCGGCCTCATACAGATACTGTTCCTGGCCAAGGGGGTAAAACTTCCCAGAGATGCTTCACAGCAGATTAAGGTAAAAGAATGCCATAGTCGCAACCTTCAAGATGCAGAGCCCGGTGACCTTATATATTTCAGTTTCGATGGTGAGAGGGTAGTACATGTTGGAATTTTCATCGGAGATGGTTTAATTATACACGCGTCAGGCGATGTACATATAGATAACCTCGACGCAAGTAAACGAAAAACATCACCCTTTGCGTTTAATGAGCGTCTGTCTAAACACATTTGCGGCATTCAGCGAATAGGGGTTCCGCAAATGACTAACGCTTAAGCCTATGTTCTTCTAACTATTAATACTATGCTCGATGCCAATGTGTTAATCCTGAACCAGGACTATCAGCCATTAAACGTGGTGAATGTTCGCAAATCTCTCATGCTAATTGTGCTTGAGAAGGCCGACTTGCTGCATGATTATCCCAACCGTAAGATCCGCACTATCTCTTACGACTATCAATATCCCTCTGTTATCAGACTCAGGCGCTATGCACGGATACCATATAAATACATAGTGTTGTCCCGAAAAAACGTGCTGAAAAGAGATGGCATGAGGTGCCAGTATTGTGGCAGCGGTCGAGACCTTACTATTGACCATGTTATTCCTAAAAGCCGCGGTGGGTCTGATTCCTGGGATAACCTGGTTGCCGCCTGCAATAAATGTAACAACCGAAAAGGAAATAAAACGCCTAAAGAAGCATCCATGACGCTCCTCAGCAAGCCTTACCGACCTTCACATATTGTGTTTCTCCGGGATTATGTGGGCAGTATCGAAGACACTTGGAAACCATATCTTTACATGTAGCTTAAAACAGGCCGGGAAGGTATCTGTACCAAAGATTTGCACTAGCTACTCATCTCAGACTGAAACAGCTGATTTCATAAAAAAATCACAATTTATCCTTAATTTAGCTGTTTAGAATATTTAAAAAGATGCCGTTAGCTAAGCGGCAATTATATACATTAAACATAAGTTAAATCATGCGGTAGCAGTAAGTCCGCATGAGGGTACATCATGAGTTCAAAAGGTAAAGTTTTAGTAGCTATGAGCGGCGGGGTTGATTCATCCGTTGCTGCCGTTATGCTCAAAGAGCAGGGTTACGAAGTTGTAGGCATCACCATGAAGACGTGGGATTACACAAGCTCCGGAGGAAAATCTAATAAAGAAACCGGCTGCTGTTCTCTGGAGTCGATGAATGATGCGCGACAAGTAGCTCTCAAATACGGCTTTCATCACTTTATCGTGGATATTCGTGAAGAGTTCGGCGACTGGGTTATTGATCGATTTGTTGAAGAGTATCTGGACGGTCGTACACCGAATCCGTGCGTACTCTGCAATACCCACATCAAATGGACTGCCTTGCTGAAGCGGGCTAACGATTTGGGATGCGATCACATTGCTACAGGCCACTACGCAAACATTCGTACGGAAAACGGGCGTCATATTATTTCTAAAGGTATTGATCACAACAAAGATCAGTCGTATGCACTTTGGGGCGTTTCGCAGGATAACCTGTCTCGCACTATTTTTCCGCTGGGCCAGTATCATAAGCCGGAAATTCGCCAAATGGCCGAAGATTTTGGCTTGATGAACGTAGCGAATAAAAAGGATTCTTATGAAATTTGTTTCGTGCCTGATAACGATTACCGTCGCTTTTTAAGAGACCGTGTAGACGGATTGGAAGAAAAAGTAGAGGGCGGTGCTTTTGTGGATATGGAAGGAAATGTAATTGGCAAACACCGGGGCTATCCGTTTTATACAATTGGTCAGCGTCGTGGGCTTCACCTTGCTATGGGTAAGCCGGTTTACGTAACGCACATCGATCCGGATACAAACACGGTTATGGTAGGTGGTGAGGAGGACCTCAAAAGCACCTACTGTACGGCCAACCAAATCAATATGATTAAGTACGACCGTGTGCCTGAAGAGGAGATGCCTATTACCGCCAAGATTCGTTACAACGATGATGGTAAACCGGGATTCCTTACACAAGCCGGAGACGACGAGCTGATTATGCGTTTTCCGGAAGCACGCACGGCTATAACGCCCGGTCAGGCGCTGGTTTGTTACGAAGGCGACGACGTAATCGGCGGCGGCTGGATTAAGAAAGTCAGAATGGACTTCGACTAAATTGTGATGGCGTCTGTATATGCATTGATAGACGTACCGGAAACATTCAGGCCGAAAGCAGGTTTTGCTCTAAAAACCATGCTTTCGGCTTTTTTTATGCTCGGTGATATCAGGGTGAAGGAGTTTGATGCTCTATCGTCTGATGAACTGAAAGCAGCGCGTCTAGTTGTTTTCTACGGTCCGGTAACCAGGTTTGAATCAGTTAGGGCAGATGTGTACATCGCTTTTGATGAGCAGGGTTTTTTATTTTATGATCAAAGGATTCCTTTCCTGCCTGCGAATGTGATAGAAACTGAAGATAAACTACCTGTGCTTTTTGGCAGGAGTAAAGCTGCTGATTTGCCATCCGGTCGCATTTATGCCGACTTAATTTCATCGGCCTTTTATTTCCTGAGCGACTGGGACAGCCTGGTTGTTGAACAGAAGGATGAGCACGGCAGGCTTCGTTATAATGATTCGCTGCTGGGTAAACTTGATCTCGCTGACCGCCCGGTTGTTAATGAATACTGCGAGCTGATTCGGGAAGTGAGTCAGGTACGGAAAGGCATCACCCTTCCACATAAAAAAATAGGTGAGCATGAATTCGCAGCCTGTATAACGCACGATTTTGACCGCATCAAAAAGAAATATGCGGGTACTGTAAAACGGGAGCTTTTTGATTTACCTGTAAAAAATCCGCTTAACCAGCCGTTTGGTGAGCGTATTGTACGTGCATTTGATTCTGCTAAAGACCTGGTTAAAAATGGTGACGGCTATGAGCGGTCAATTCTCGGGATGTTTGAAATTGAGAGGAAGCTAGGTATAAAGCCCACTGTTCTCTTTAAGTCCATTCTTCAAAAGCACGAACGGGATGCAGCCGATTATCTGGAATATCCGTTTATGAATGAGATATTGCGCATTATTGAAGAACTAAAAGGGGACTGTGGGCTGCATGCATCCTATTTGGCCGGCTACAGCAAAGAATTGTTCACAGCTGAAAAGAACCGGCTTGAAAATCGACTTGGAAACAAAGTAGGTGCTCACCGCTTTCATTACCTTAGGTACGATGCTGCAAAAGTGGCCGGCCTGCTGGAAGCTAACGGAATCCGGAGCGACAGTTCAATAGGCTGGGCGGAGAGAGCAGGATTACGGTCGGGTTTCACGTTTCCATACTATTTATTTGATGCCGAACGTAATACAACGTGTAAGGTGCTGGAAATCCCTATGCAAATGATGGAAATGCAGTTGCTGTACAATCAGGGACTCAGTGCCGAAAAAGCCGTTCAGTTTGCAAACAGGCAGGCTGATACGGTAAAAAAATACGGTGGCGTGCTGTGTTGGAATTTTCATCACCATGCGCTTGATACCGTAGAAGCTAAAGGTGGTTCAGTTTTATTTGAACAATCTTTAAGCTATCTTCAAAGCCTTAATCCCATGTTTTTAACACTCGGAAACGTCCATGAAACTATTTAGCTACGGCATTAAAGCGATTGTGCTATCGCTTATCTTTTTATCAGCCCCTGAGGTTGTAATCGGTCAGCATTTTGAGGGCGAACTTCGTATGGAGTTTCACTCGCCTGAAAATGGCGAAACCGAAAATCTGGTGATGTTTGTGAA
>PWID01000293.1 GCA_003555145.1 Balneolia bacterium
CTGCTTTTCGGAATCCTGATGTTCATCATCATGCAGCTGATTTTACCTTACATTAATGGTGATGATATCACTCAGGCATCATTGCTAATTGCTGTACCCGTCTGGCTGTTCGCAGGCATCTTTTATGGTTTAACCATCCGGTACTTGAGAAACCGGCTGAAATCCTGACCCCGCCCCTATACATCCACTTTCATTTTGGCTCTTTCGCTTACGATAACCATCACCCTGACAAAAATTTAGTATGAAATTTTTTACTCCTCTCCTTGTCCTGATTCTTTTTGTTACCGGCTGCAGCGAAACCGAATTGCAGCAATCAGCCCCTGCACACGAAGTAGACCGCGAACAGCTTCTCCGGGATGTGCGCATACTTTCAGACGATTATTTTGAAGGACGAAAAACTGACTCCAAAGGCGGCTTTTTGGCTCAGGGATACGTTATCGCCCGTTTTTCCGGTATCGGACTGCGCTCTTTTTCCGACACCTACACCCAGCCGTTTGAAACCGTTAACCAAAGAAGTGATGAAGCTTTTGATGATGCCGCAAATATAATTGGCTATGTGGAGGGCACTGAAAATCCGGACGAATATATAGTTGTAACAGCCCACTTCGATCATCTGGGCGTAAGAAACGGGGATATTTACAACGGAGCCGACGATAATGCATCCGGCGTGGGCGGTATGCTGGCAGCTGCTGAATGGTTCAAAAATAACCCGCCTCAAAATTCAATGCTGTTTATTGGTTTCGATGCCGAAGAGCAGGGACTGGCGGGCGCCCGCTATTTTGTGGATAATCCGGTAGTTCCATTGGAAACCATCATCATGAATGTAAACATGGATATGATCAGCCTTAACTACGACAATGAAATCTATGCAGCCGGAACCTATCATTATCCTTTTCTGAGGCCGATAATTGAAGAATCAACCGCAAGCGCTCCGGTAAACGTATTGTTTGGTCATGACTCGCCGGACCTGCCCTCTGGTGATGACTGGACCATGTCTTCAGACCACGGGCCTTTTCACACGGCGGGCATCCCTTTCATCTACTTTGGGGTTGAAGATCATCCATACTACCACAGGCCTGAAGATATTTTTGAGAACATCACCCCCGATTTCTATTACAATTCAGTGACCACAATCATAAACGTGATTTCTGAATTTGATAAGCAGTCTGAGCAAATCAAAGAAATGTCAGAGCGCTTCTGAATACCGAAGTTTAAATAATTGAATTTATAATAAAACGCTGGTTGAGCGGAGTCGAAACCAGCACTGACGAAGCATCATTGTCTGGTTTCTTTTTTAGTACCTGCCTGGCTTCGCTGTGGCAGACAGGCCTGCCTAACAGAATTAGAAGGTTTCAGTTCACCTACCTGATTTTTATCTCAAATTTCTATCTCAAGACAACAGTGATTTGATCTGGAATCACTCTATGAATAGAAATAAAAAAAGCCCTGACTCAAAAACCAGGGCTTTTTCATTTTCTGTCAGGCTTTCTTACCGGTGAAGAGCAAGAGCAATCCTGCAACTGCTGCTATGCCGCCGCCGGTGAGATACCATACGGCGTTATCGGTTGGTGAGCCCGTAAAGGTCTCAGAAACATCGGAGGCAAAGGAGTCATATTCACCCCAACCAAAATAAAGCAGTATTAAACCGCCAACGAGTAAAGCTATTCCAAGAATTCTTTTCATACGTTTCCCTCAAATTTATTAGAAGTATCAATGATAAATTAGTTTAGATGATCATTTCATCTAAACCATCAAGCCGGATTCCGTCGCCCGAATATCAGGGAGACAACAAATAGAATCAGAAATAATACAAAGAGTATTTGTGCAATTGATGCTGCTGCACCGGCAATACCGCCAAAGCCAAGAATGGCTGCAATAATGGCAATGACAAGGAAGGTTATACTATAGCGTAACATAATTTCTCCTCTGTTTTACAGTTCAGGATAATCGCTAATTCAGCCGCTTATTATAGCGTGCCGTACATAAGTGTTACACATAAATAAGGCAATACAGCTAATGAGCGTTCCCAATCCGAATCATAAGCCGTTATGCGCCATAGTTTTGCTTTTTTCAGTAGGTGCGCGTCATACGGCTGTTTACCTGCAGAATCACGTCTGCACGACCTTCGAGATCTGCATCAAATGCTCCCGGATTGTCCCGCTCTACGGTGGTGATGGTCATGATGTTTCCCTCAAAGCCGTAGTGCCTGAGGTACCAGTAAATGCCCTCGTAATTATCGGAATGATAGCTCCCGTTCAGGTGCAGAACCCGGCTGCCGTCTTCCATGTGCTGCAGTATGAACCATCCCATCGTGGCATCTTTCACCGCCTGTGATTTCGGCAGATTTTCGCCTCCGTGCCCGTGCGCCATCTCCATGATATTCTGATACCCCGGCAGCTCCAGATCGATTTCAATCGGAAGTGGTGCGATCCATTCCTTTGCTTCGTCGCTGAGATCATCCAGTATTCCGATGCCCTCGTGGTACACCATAGATGCAAAACGGCGCGGAATGTTGGAGGCTACCACCGGGATGCCTTCATTCTTTGCAAACTCTATGATGGGCTTATAATCCGTGGCGTAATTGTTCCAGAGCCGGGCTTCTTCCTCAAACTGATTGGTGTCGATTTCCCCGCTCAGATACGAATCAAGCAGCCGCTGCTGATCCTGCTCGAACATCTCCATGCCAATCAGCAGTGAACGGCGGCTCGTGGCCAGATCGCGCGTAAGCTCGTGCTGCAGCCAGTGCGCAATGGCGCTGTTATGAAGCTCACCAAACAGGATGATGTCGCTCTCCACCGCCATCCGGACCATATCCGAATA
>PWID01000142.1 GCA_003555145.1 Balneolia bacterium
CTATGATGCGGTTGTCCATAAGATCGAAATCCAGTACAAGCGCGCCCTTCTTGCAAATGATGATTTCATGGTTAAAGTAGCTGTAGAGCAGGAGGGACCGCTACGTTTTATTTTCCATCAGCAGATAGAGCGGGCTTCCGATAATACGGTTACGACCATCGCCAAGGTAACCACTGTGTTTATGACCAAAGGGCGCCCTATTCGTCCGCCGGAAGAGGTGATTCAAGCTGTAAAGGCTCATCAGGAATCGGCTGGTGAGGTATGATGACAGACTTTGAGTCCATCATACAATCCGTTTACGAGTCCGTTAAAAATGGCGATAATAAAGGCGAGGTAGCAAGCTACATTCCCGAACTCAAGGATGTAAACCCGGAACACTTTGGGGCGTGCCTTTCAACTATAGACAATCGGGTTTTCGGAGTAGGTGACTTCCAAAAAACCTTTTCGATACAGAGTATTGTGAAAGTGTTTTCGCTCTGCATGGCCTATCGGATTTCGGGTCAGAAGCTGTGGAAACGACTCGGGGTTGAGCCTTCCGGTAATCCGTTCAATTCGCTGGTGCAGCTTGAGGCTGATAACGGCATTCCCCGTAATCCGTTTGTGAATGCCGGCGCCATTGTGATTTGTGATATTCTCCTCAGCGTGCTTCCTGATGCCCATAAGGATTTTCTCACCTTTATGCGCGATATAAGCGATGATGATTCGGTGAACTATTCGGAGCGCATTGCCTCATCGGAAAAATCTGCCGGCTACCGTAATGTGGCGTTATGTAATTTTATAAAATCATTCGGGAATATTCATAACGAGCCGGAGGAGGTGCTGGATTTCTATTTCCGGATTTGCTCAATCGAAATGACCTGTGAAGGCCTTTCCAAAGCGATGCTTTTTCTGGCAAACGGTGGCCGAAAAACCACGGACAAGCGGGCAATTATGAATCCGAGTCAGGCCAAACGAATAAACGCCATCATGCAGTCGTGTGGTCATTATGATGAATCCGGCGAGTTCACCTACCGGGTAGGTTTGCCCGGGAAAAGCGGCGTTGGCGGCGGAATTGCCGCTGTACATCCGCAGGATTTCTCGATTTTGGTCTGGAGCCCAAGACTAAACGCGAGAGGAAACTCCCACCGGGGCATGAAATTCCTCGAAGAGTTTACAACAGCATCGCAGTGCTCGATATTTTAAAGGTCGCGTTCGCTCCAAATGTTGAACCTGCCTGTCTCCGCTGCGGCAGACAGGTGTTGAGTTTTAAGTTTTAAATGACTGTGGTAGTCAAAAGTCCAAGGTCGAAAGTCGAAGGTCTCTCATATTCTGACATTTTAAATTGATTTCGGACACAAAATTTAAAATGCAGAGCCAACAATACGTGCAAATTCATAAAAATAACCCTTGCCAATCTGTGACCTTCCGGATTAGAATTCCACTTTTGAGGGTCTCAAATGCTCACGGATTACGACACAGATTTGAACGGATATTCTGTAATAACGGATCAGCTATATTTGGCTTAGTTTGAAAGCTATTACTTAACTTCGTTAACCTTCGTGTCTTTGAGCCTTCGTGGTTCAAAATTAACTTTCCGAAGCGGGCTCAAAACTTTTCCCCATCACGTAACCTTCATCTTGCGCAGCATCCTGTTGAGAACGCCCGGGAAGAAACGCTTCAGATAAACGGCGTAGACCTCTTTGCCTCCGATGTAGATTTCGGGCTGACGCTTTTCGAGTTTGGGGATGAGCTTTTCTGCGAAGGCATCAGCTGACATGGCCGTTTGCTGACCAGTGCCCATTTTGCCAAATCGTTTGCCGTCAGCGGTTAATGCATTTACGGTGATGGGTGTTTTCACATAGCCGGGGCAAACAAGCGTTACATCCACATTGTAATCATACATCTCCTGCCTCAGACAGTCGAACCAGCCCTGAAGCGCGTGTTTGGAAGCCGCATAGGTCGAGCGAAACTTGGTGCCAAACTTGCCCATCACGCTGCTGACCACCACCACGTAGCCTGATTTCCGCTTGGTAAAGTGCGGCAGTATCGCTTTGGTGAGAGCAATGGTTCCAAAGAAGTTAACCTCCATGATCTGCCTGATTACATCCATGCTGGCCTCCATAGCCGTAGCCCGCTGACTCATCCCGCCGTTGTTAATCAGCATGTCAACATGTCCGAACAGGCTGATGGCCTGACTTGCTTTTCCCTGCAGCATGCTTGTCTGCGTAAGATCGAGCGGCAGAATACGTATGTGGTCCTGGTTTCCGGGGCAGGCTTCTTTAACCCGCTCAAGCTCGTCTTCTCGCCGTGCTGAAAGTATGAGCCTGGCGCCCCTTTTGCTGAATGCATAAGCCAGCGCTTCGCCAATACCCGAAGACGCGCCTGTGATCCAGATTACCGATTCTGATACTGAAGGACGTTTTGCCATAGTGGTAGATTTGGTTAGAGAGAATCTGAACGTGCCTATTCCAATATATCAAAACCCTGTTAACCGGTGAAAGCACAAAGCTCACTTTAAAATTCAACTCAATATCTGTGCAAATCCGTGATCTTCCGGACTATAATTCAACTTTTGAGGGGCACGGATTCTCACGGATTACAAATGGATTCTCACAGATTTAAAAAAAGCTATATCAATCCAGCGGACAATAATTCACAATTCACCATTCAAAATTCACAATTAGAGCGAAGCGACCCGCATTTTATACGTTGTTTTACGTTCCTTACAGGTTTTTAAGGGTATCCGTTGGGGATAGGCGGCTTCATTGTGTACATTGTTGTAATACAATTAGTTAAAGCCCGCGAGTAAAGTCGCGACAAATAAAGCTGATAGAATTA
>PWID01000111.1 GCA_003555145.1 Balneolia bacterium
ATTCCGTTTTAAAAACGCCACTTTCTGTATGCTCTCCTTAAAGTACTTGATGGAGTAAAAGGCGTTTTTATTTTTGGTGGCTTCCTCACCGGAAACGTCCGGGCGCAGGCTGAAATCCGTTACTTCGTAGGGATCTTTTGCAAGCAGCTCTTTCCGCTCACGAAGCAGCTTCATATCGGGTTCGCTGCCCGGTAGGGGAAGGAAAACGTGAACATCCGGGTGATTGGACCAGGTCGATTTACGGGAAAACGCAGTGCCCTTCAGATCGGTAAGATGATCGATTCCGTTGGTGATTTCTGCCATAGCCAATGCCAGCGCTTTTTTTCCGGATCCGGATGGTCCTGCAATCAGGTAGGCGTGCCCCAGGCGCCCGGAGCTCATCATCAGGCGCACGTTCTCTCGGGCCGATTGTAATCCAATCAGCCGCCGGTCGCCGGGATTGATTTCAATAGTTGAGTAGGGGAGTTCAGTCGGTCCAGACATAATCGAACAGCATTATAGAAAGGGTGATAGTAACACCGCAGTAGCCTACAAGGGCAGCGGTTTGTTCTGCAATTTCAAAAAATGTGCCACCGGAGACAACTTCGCGCGTGGCATCACTAAGAAGTACAATAAGCGGAAGCAGCAGCGGAAGACATAGCACAGAAAAAATAGCACCTTTTTGCGAAGCTCTTGAAACCAAAGATGCAATTAAAGTGGAAACGCTGGAAAAGCCGAGTGAACCCAGAAGAAGCAGTATTAAAAGAGGGAGGAGCTCGCCTTCGAAACTACCGGTAAGGATAGCAAAAAGGAGTGCTGTTAGCAGAGAAACTGCAAAAGTAAAGAAAAAATTGAAGAGCAGCTTACCTGTATAAACCGGGAGACCGGGAGTATTTAGCCGGAGCAAATCGAAAGTCTGCTGATCGGTTTCCATAACAAATGAGCGTGCAAGGCTGGCAAGGGCTGCGAATAATATGATAATCCACAGCAGTCCGCTGTACAAATCGGGCGAAAGCAGCGTTGTATCAAGTGAAAAGAACATTACCATAGTGGCTGCTGCAACGAAGGTTACAACAGTGTTGAACGCATATCTGGAACGCAACTCGAGCTGAAGGTCTTTGCGAAAAATGGCGATAGAACTCTTTATAAACTGCATTTAATCAAAGTACGAAGATTGAAAACAATATGGAAAAAGAGTTGAAACTACCCCGCACTTAAATTAACTTTGGCTATCGTTCAGCCAGTTGATTTATGGGCTGAACAATGCAGAATCAATTATTTTCGTTTACCGATATTTAGCCAAACCCTTTTCGATATGAAAGTGTCCGATATTCTGGAATCAGGTACCATTGTTCTGGATATAGAAGCAGGAGAAAAACAGGAACTTATAAAGCGCTTGGTAAATGAACTACGCAGTTCGGTGGACGAAACCCTCGTTCCTGAGATAAAAAAACTGGTGATAGAGCGCGAAGATGTAATGTCTACAGGCGTAGGTAAAGGAATCGCAATTCCGCATGCGAAAGTGCCAGGCATCGAAAATCATCTTTGCGTTTTTGCACGCCTTAAGAACCCTATTGAGTTCGGCTCGGTAGACGGAGAACCAGTCCATCTTGTTTTCCTTCTTGTAGGGGGGCACCAAAAGGCAGGTATTCATATTAAGTTGTTAAGCAAAATATCGAGGCTGCTGAATCATGATAATTTCAGAAATCAATTGCTCAAGGCGTCTGATGAAAAGTCGGTCATCGATTTATTCCGTGAAGAAGAAGAGCTCCCTGCCTGAGGTGCCAGACAAGGTATCAGCCTGCATTCAGCCCCGTTACTTGATTAGCACGCTGCTTTTCATTTCCATTATTTTGTTTTCTGCACAGCATGTTGCTGCCTCGGACTCTGTGCGTACTGCAGTAAATACCGAATCCCCGGCGGTTACGCAGCAGATTTATGATATTATTGGCGGTACGCAGGCTTCCAATGCGGTCTGGGCCGTATCAGTACGAGACCAGTCGGGCCGCTCAATTATTGATATAGACGCATCCACGCTGATGCGTACGGCTTCGAATTCAAAGCTTTTCTCTGCCGCAGGCATCCTTAACGGTCTGGGGCCGGATTTTACCTTTACAACGCGTGTTTATGGTGACGGGGAACAAATTGATAACGTCTGGTATGGGGACATTCACATCGTGGGCTCGGGAGATCCGTCTATCGATAAGCATTTTTACGATGATGACGCGCTCTTCGTTTTCAACAGCCTTATAGACCAGCTTAAAGAAAAAGGGATTACCAGAATACAGGGTGATGTGTTTGGAAACGAGCATCTGTTCGATGATGTCCGTTACCCCAGAGGCTGGGAGTGGGATGATCTTTCATTCTACTATGCTCCTGAAATCAGTGCTCTTTCGTTTAACCGTAACTGTGTTGACCTCACCGTACGCGCTGCTGGCCAGCCCGGTGATACGCCTCAGATTACATGGTTTCCGTTTAATACCGACTATGTCAATTTTCTGAACGAGCAGCTAATCACTCCGCGAAACATTCCTTATAATGAGTCTTATGCGCGCCTCCTGGGCACAAATACGATTCAGTTGCGCAGTACGCTTCCGGTTGGTTATCTCGAAAAAGAATCCCTTACGATTAGTGATCCGGCGTTATTCTTTATAGATACATTTGTTAAACAGGCCTCATACCGAAACCTGGACTGGGTAGGCGAGCTGATTGTAGATAATGGATTGCGTCCGTGGAATCAGTTTGCGCTTCTTGCCAAACATGAGTCGGAACCTGTCGTAAAATTATTGGAACGGGTTAATCGCAACAGCGACAACTTTTATACAGAGATGCTTACCAAAGCCCTCGCTGCCTATACTTACGACTCGCAGGGAACAACTGAAGGCGGGTTGTCACTTATCACGGAACAGCTTCAGTCTCTGGGTTTGGATATATCACAGCTCAATAAACGAGACGCCAGCGGTATGGCCGGGGCAAACTTATCGACAGCAGCAACAGTAACCGACCTGCTTCACCGTATGATGAGATCGGAACACGGGGATCACTGGCTTGAAACCCTGGCCAAAGCCGGTTATCACGGAACCATGGAAAATCGTTTTATTGAGTCGCCGGCCCTTGGTAATTTGTATGCTAAAAGTGGCTTCATCAGCGGTGTTAGATCACTTAGCGGCTATGTTACGACCAGCTCTGGCCAGACGCTTAGCTACAGCATTCTTACCAATAACTTCACAACCCGGGTTGCCACCGTTGATGCCGCCCATGAGCGCATCATAAACGTACTTTACAGCTCATTCTAAACTAAACCTATGTCTTCTAGCCAAACTGCACGAATTCTTATTACAGACGACGAATCCAGTATTCGCAGTGCGCTGAGGGAGATTCTTGAGTTCGAAAACTATCAAGTAGATGAAGCAGCTTCAGGAGATCAGGCGCTTGAGATGCTTCGTAAAGAGACCTTCGACCTCATGCTGCTCGACATTAAAATGAAGGGAATTGATGGCTTTGAAGTCCTTGAAGCTATAAATGAAGAAAAGCTGAATCTTCCGGTTATTATGCTTACGGGGCATGGTACAATTGAAATGGCAATACAAGCGACCAAACTGGGTGCCTTTGATTTCCTGCAAAAGCCACCGGATCTTAATCGACTATTGATTACGGTTCGGAATGCGCTTGAGAGAGGAACATTACAGCGCGAAAATCGCAAAATGAAGCGGAATGTACCGTCAGTATCCGAAATTATTGGTGAAAGTGAGGGAATACGCCAGATAAAGGCAACAATCTCTAAAGTTGCACCTACCGATGCCCGTGTTCTTATTACTGGTGAAAACGGAACCGGGAAGGAGCTCGTAGCCCGCAGCTTACACGAACAAAGTCGTCGTTCAGCCGAGCCTTTTGTGGAAGTAAACTGTGCCGCTATCCCGTCTGAACTTCTTGAGAGCGAGTTGTTTGGTCATGAAGAAGGTGCCTTTACCGGTGCGAAAAGGCAGCGTATCGGGAAATTTGAGCAGGCCCACAATGGCACACTGTTCCTCGATGAAATTGGTGATATGAGCAGCACTGCCCAGGCTAAAGTACTGCGTGCACTGCAGGAAAACACCATTGTGCGGGTTGGTGGCACAGAATCCATCAAGGTTAATGTTAGAGTGCTGGCAGCGACAAATAAAGACTTAAAGGTTGAGATTCACGAAAACCGTTTCAGGGAAGACTTATTCCACAGGCTGAACGTGATTCCGATTCAAGTACTTCCGCTTCGCGAGCGTAAGGGAGACATACCGCTTTTGGCCAATGCTTTTCTGCTTGATATGGCGGCCAATGATATTATTTTTGAGGGTAAATCTTTTTCAGATGATGCTATGTCGGCTCTTCAGGAGATGGAGTGGACAGGAAACGTGCGAGAGCTTCATAACGTGGTTGAACGTCTGGGAATCCTGAGCAGCGGTACCGAAATTACTGCTAAAGACGTAAAGGCTCTGGCTGGTGGCGTTGGTTCTTCGCAGTCAGTCAAAGAAACTGCTATGGGAGATATGCTCGAAGAATATGATGATTTCCAGTCTTTCAAGGAAGCTGCCGAACTAATGTTTGTGGAATATCAGCTGGAAAAGCACAGTTGGAACATTTCACAGACCGCCGATTCTATTGGGATTCAGAGAAGCCATTTGTACAATAAGATTAAAAAATATAACCTCACCAGATAAAAACGCTTATGTCTGCAAGTATTATTGATGGAAAAATGCTTTCTCAAAAAGTCCGTGATTCTGTAACGGAAGATGTGAAACGCTGGGTGGAAAAGGGTAACAGAAAACCCAAACTGCAGGTTATTCTGGTGGGTGAAAATCCCGCTTCACGTGCTTATGTAGGCGCAAAAACAAAGGCATGTATAGACGTTGGTATAGATTCCGATACTTTGATGCTCCCTGATACAATATCCGAACAGGAGCTCACCGAAGTTATACAATCATTTAACGAAGACGATAACACCGACGGGATTTTAGTACAGCTTCCGATTCCAAATCATATTACGCCGCTATCCGTAATAGAAGCAATCGACCATAGAAAAGATGTGGATGGGTTTCACCCCATGAACGTGGGCCGTATGTCGGTCGGGCAGCCTTCATTCAGGCCATGCACACCGGCAGGGATTATTGAGATGCTTCGCCATTATAGCATTCAAACAAAAGGTAAACACGCGGTTGTGGTTGGAGCGAGTAATATTGTCGGTACTCCAATGGGAATCATCTTGTCGCGTGAAAATACAACGGGAAAGGCAACTACAACGATTTGCCATAAATTTACCAAAGACCTCACCAAGCATACTATTGATGCCGATATTCTGATAGTTGCTGTAGGCCAGCCGGGTCTTATTAGCGGTCAGATGGTAAAAGAAGGCGTTGTTGTTATCGATGTGGGGATAACCCGAATTGCGGATCACACAACTGAAAAAGGGTATAAACTAACCGGTGACTGTGATTTCGATTCGGTTTCTGAAAAGGCCAGCTGGATTACTCCGGTACCCGGTGGCGTTGGCCCAATGACGGTAGCCATGCTTATGAAAAACACTCTTCTTGCTGCTAAAAAGTCAATTTATCCGCCTAAGTAGCCTAATAAGTTAATTGCTTAGACTTCCTGCGCGGCAGACTTTTGTTTTAACCGGTTTTTCTTTGCTTCACTACTCCATGCTTTTAAAGCATCCTGTAGAGTGCTAAGCAGCAATGCAAAGCGATTTTCATCCTGTTCGAGTAATGTGATTCTTATTCCGCATTGGGTGGTACCGAAACTGCTCAGCGGCACTGCGCAAATGCCATGGCAGGCCAGAAGGTAGTAGGTCAGAGCATAGTCTTGAGCCTGATCCGGTTGCATCCAGGATTCGATAAGTTGCCGGTCGGTTTCACTGATGACACTAAGCGGCAGTCCGGATTCATCTGGGTTTTCAAGATGTACAGTGGCATAAAACGCTCCACCACCGCCGCTGCAGCCAAATCCGGGAACAGTAGCTATCATTTCTCGTATCTGAGTCATTTTTTGGAAAAGAATCCATTGATTGCTCGTTTTCCACGAGCCATATTCCGGATGACTCATAATTGCGGGAATTACCACCTGAGGAAGGGTAGTGCTGCAAACTTCGGTCATTTTGCCATGATCAATGGCATCACATAGTGAGCTGAACGCATCGCATTTTGTGCGGTTATGATACTGAACCCAGCCGCACCGGCTTCCCGGCCATGGAAACTCTTTCGAGATGCCCTTCATAATTATCGCCGGAACATCATCACCAAGTACCTCGCATAAACGGGTCATTTCGCCCTCATAAACGATATTCTCATAGATTTCATCACAAATAATGAAAAGTCCGTGTTTCTCTGCGATTGAGACCATTCCGGAAAGAAGGTCGCGGGGCCAGACGGTTCCGGTCGGGTTATCCGGATTGATAATAAGGAGAGCACACACTTCCGGATTGGCTTCAACAATATTGTTAACTTCATCTAAATCGGGCAGCCAGTTGTTTTGCGGATGGCAGCTATATGTAAGCGGCTTTTGGTGAATCCGACCTGCTTCGGCACCCGAATGGGCTGGATAGGTTGGTGACGGCAAAAGTACCCGAGCCTGAAATGGCAAAAGTCCGTATACACGTGCTATGGCATCGCCAAGACCATTAAAGAAAGCAATATCATTAAGGTTTATTTGATTGCCATTCAATCTATTAGAGAGGCCAGCAAGAAAACTTCTAGTTTCTTTAATTCCTTTGGAATCACAGTAGGCATAACTTACATCGGTGAGAACAGCTTTGGAAACAAGGGCTTTAATCCAATCCGGAACGCCAAGGCCTTTATGCACCGGGTCACCGATGTTTTCCCAAAAAACGGGCTTACCCGATGCTTGAATTTTGAGTGCTTTTTCAACTATCCCTCTGATCTCGTACTTCTGCATAGTACGGCCGTTTGCATAATGCTGTAGTCTCATTTATGACTCTTGCTATAGTAAGTTAAGGTTTAGTAAATAAACTAACAAAATAAGGCAAAAGCAATTGAATGACTTAATAATTATAATAAAATATAGGCTATGCAAATTTAGTAAGTAGACTGTACCGCAGACGGATATTTCAATTTAGGGCTTTATCCTACCTTCGAAAATGATATTTTCTATCTTCAAATATATTCACGTTTAAACAGACGAGACTCCAGCATGAAAATCTTGGTAACGGGCGGATTGGGCTACATCGGATCCCATACAGTAACTGAACTTTATAAAACGGGACATACTGTTGTAATTATAGACAATCTGTCTAATAGCGAGCGAAGTGTTCTTAATGCGCTGGAACAGTTATGTGGAACTGCAATTCCTTTCTATGAAGCCGATATAACAGATACAGCCGCTCTCAGAAAGGTATTTGAATCTGAATCTGATATCGAAGGGATTATTCATTTTGCGGCGAAAAAATCAGTAAACGAATCCCTGCAGATTCCCGTGGTATATTATGAAAACAACATATCCGGGCTAATTAACGTAATGCGCCTGATTGAAGAATTCAGGATTCCATACTTCGTATTTTCATCATCCTGCACTGTCTACGGCGAGCCCGAAAGCGTACCGGTAACCGAATCCACGCCTACAACCCGATCCGTAACTCCATACGGAAATTCCAAGCTTTGGGCTGAAGGAATGATAGAGGAATTCACCCGTCTGACTTCGGGTTTGAAATCCGTGATTCTACGTTATTTTAATCCGGTAGGGGCGCATGACTCGGCCAAAATCGGTGAGCTTCCCCGCGGCGTGCCAGGAAACCTTATGCCTTTTATCACACAAACGGCTGCAGGATGGAGAGATGAGCTGCTTATTTTCGGCAAAGACTACGATACCCCCGACGGTACCTGTATTCGTGACTTCATCCATGTCTCAGACCTTGCCCGTGCTCATGTAGATTCGCTTAATTATGCTAAATCAAACGATTTCGATACGGAAATCTTCAACGTTGGAACTGGAAACGGGCAATCAGTGGATGAGGTAGTTAACTCATTTGAGAAGACATCGGGCATCAAGCTGAACCATCGCTATGCCGATCGCCGCCCGGGTGACATCATGCAAATCTGGGCGGACACCACAAAAGTGAATACGGTACTGGGCTGGAAGGCAGAATACTCGCTAGACGATATGACACGCAGCGCATGGGAATGGCAGAAAAAACTCGGCAAAACCAAGGCTTGATTACTGCTTCCGTTTAAGAAATACGCCAGAGAGACCGGTCAGGGCCATAAAAAGCATCAGAAAGTTAAACCAGTCTCCGTGGCGCACATAAAATGTTTTGTGCTCGTAAACAGGAACTTCAAGCTCAAAAGCAGTTCTGGTCCAGTATTCTGTTTTAGTGTGAGGCCGGCCATCGGCGGTAATCATGCCTGAGATGCCATTATTGGCACTTCTCACGACCGCACGCCGGGTTTCGATGGCCCGCAGCCTGGCGAACTCATAGTGCTGAATATGTCCGCTTGTATTTCCCCACCAGCCGTCGTTTGTTATAACGGTGATGAAGCCTGCGTTTTTCACAACGCTTCGGCGTACTACATCAGGAAATACGGAATCGTAGCAAACAACAGCCGGGGAGGATGGGCCGTTGGTGCTGTCGAAGAGAATCATCTCCGTACCTCTTCCGAAACCCGTAACTTCGCCCCAGTTTACAGGAAGCGGAGTCCTGCTGAGTGCATGTGCAAACGGCATACGTTCAACTATGGGAACCAGCCTTATTTTGTTGTAGAAATTCATGCTGCCATCGGGATAATAAGCAACCGCGCTGTTAAAGTAATTAAACGCGCGGCCTTCTCTGTCGGTTCGATGCACGCGTGGTGCCTCTTCATCTTCATAATACATAAAAAAAGGAGCGCCGGTAACGACAGGAATACCCCACTCGGCTGCTTTACTGAGCAGATGCCGGTCGTTGTAGGATTTAAAAAGCTGATCCACGCCACCCATTAGTGCATTCTCGGGCCAGAACATAATTTGCGTCTGATCGGTAACTACGGAATCCATCATGGCGGTGAGTTCAAGCAGGGGAGTTGTCGTATCGTTATAGCCGGCAATGGGCAGGTATGAATCGTAGTTTGGCTGGGCAATTACTACATGGACCGTTTCATCGGTCTCGAGGTCCAGGTTCCATAACATCACTAAAGAAAGCAGTGCAGAAAAAAACCAGATTGATGTGCCGGAGATAAAGCTTTTGGTCTGCCAGAAACTTGTTTTTGCGTTTACGGATTTGGATGCGTTCAGGATGCCATCATACAAGAAATAGGATACTGTAATAGTGAGAAATGAGACCGATAAAAAGCCTGTGAACTCAATATACTGAACCGCCCAGGTGTGCGTGGACCATGCGTTGGCAAGAATGAGCCAAGGCCATGCCAAATCCCATTTAAGGTGCAGCCATTCATAGGTTACCCATACGCCTGAACTCAAAATACCGGCCAGCCAAACTGAAGAGAACCGTTTTACTATCAGGTGCATCAGACCGAATACGACTGCCATTATGGCGCTGTTGGCAAGTATGGCGGCAGTACCACCAACAACCGTGGCCATGGTAAGCCAGTAGGTGCCTATTATATTCCAAACCAGAAAGGCGGGGTAGCTGTGGTAGGCAGCATCACGGAATCCGTTACTTAAGTGAGAGAGGCGAAAAAGAAGGATAAAAGCGGCAAAAAGCAGGAATGGGAACGGAAAAGGAGAAAAGCTTAGTCCCATGAGTACTCCCGCCAGCCCGGACAGTATCCACTTGTTTCTAATGTTCATAATGCGGTTGATCAATTTACGTCCTCTTCTGAATACGATTTCCCTGCCAGCAGAAAAACGAATTCGCCTTTTTGTTTAGATCGGGTTGAGAATTCATCATAAAGCTCACGAAGCGAACCCCGACGGATTTCTTCATACATTTTGGTTAGCTCACGGCCTACTGCACAAAGACGATTTTCATCGGTGTGCTCGAGCAGTTCTTTCATCAGCTTAACGATGCGGTGAGGACTTTCATATAAAATGATGGTGCGTTCTTCTTCAACCAGTAGTTTGATTCGGGTTTGTCGGCCTTTCTTTTGGGGCAGGAAGCCCTCAAACACAAACCGGTCGGAGGGGAGGCCGCTTGCTGCCAGCGCTGTAACTGCCGCTACCGGCCCGGGTATGGGAACTACAGGAATGCCGGCCTGATGGGCCGCACGCGCCAGCAGGAAACCGGGATCGGAAATGGCGGGCATGCCAGCATCACTAATGAGCGCTACCGATTCGCCTGCCTGAATTCGGTTTATAAGCTCCGGAGTTTTGCCATGCTCATTATGCTGGTGATACGAAGTGAGTGGTGTCCTGATAGACATATTTCTCAAAAAAGAACCGCTGGTCCGGGTGTCTTCACACGCAATTACGGAAACCGTATCAAGAATATCGCGTGCCCTTGGGCTGAAATCGTATTGATTTCCGATTGGAGTGCCGACCAAATACAACTTTCCGCTTTCTGCTTGTTGAGTTGGACTGCTTTTTAAGGGTTGAGGCTCCATAATTCGTTTTGTTTCGTATACTCTGTGATAGTTGCCCGTGCGGTGGAAACCGGCGCCGGTCTGCGTGTCCGTTCGAAGGTAGTGATAAAATCGAAATTATTGGAACATATCCGCTGTTATTGCAATCTGTAATTACATGTCATTGCCCTTTTTCAATTTTAAAGATGAGCCCGTATTTGTAAATTAGGCCCTCCTGATTAAATAACAGAAAAAGCTGTATTGAACTCTCACAACCAATACGTAGAACGGAAGATAAATTATGAGTATGAAAAATTTTAAAGCAACCGGTTTAAACCACATCACCCTAAGGGTTAATGATATAGACCTTGCGGAGAAGTTCTATGGTGAACTTCTTGGTTTTGAACTGGAAAAGAAGATGGGCCGGAGTATGGCTGTGTACCGTATTGGAACCGACTCCATCGTTCTTGTTGAAGCTGAAACGAGCTACAATCGCGACTCCAAAGATTACCGTGTAGACCATTTTGGGTTTACGGTACCTAAATCTGAAATCGTGGATGAGGTAGCCGCTTTTATGAAAGAGAATGAGGTGACCATCCTCAGTGGGCCTGCTAACCGTAAAAAAGGCCGTTTTTTGTTTATCTCTGATCCAGATGGCAACATGATCGAAATTTTCAGCGAAGAATAGCGTAGTACTACAAGCTGGGAAACTTATACAATGGAGAATGTTTTAAATCCGGGCGAATCAATCATAATGGCATGAATGTGCACTTCTGTCCGTTAAGTTTAAAACAATCTCCTTTGGTATGATATTTGCTAACTCTCTGAACAAAAGGCCGTTGGTGCGAATTCGCCCGTCAAAAAGAACTTTAGTTAACAACAAATTACGGCTCAAGGATTTAATTATTGAAGTACCGAAAATTATTTGAACAATTTATGAGCGACAAAAAAGTAAAAGATATCGATTCTGAAGAACTGGATACTGTTGAGGAATCTAATAACGAGGCCCGGGAGTCTGTTGAATCAGAAAACGAACTGAGCGCAGAAGAGCTACTGGAAGAAAATGAAAAGCTGAGAGATGAGGTCAATCAAAAAAATGACCAGATTCTCCGTAAAGTAGCTGAGTTTGAAAATCTCCGGAAGCGTACTCAAAGAGAAAGGGTACAGCTGTATGATGATGCGAAAATAAACGCCATCAAGGATTTACTGCCGGTTTATGATGATCTGGAACGAAGCATCAATAATATCCCTGAAAGTGTAGATAAGTCTTTCGCACAGGGTATCAAGCTTGTGTACAATAAATTCAGCAATGTTCTGGAGCAGATGGGGGTCGAGTCGATTAGTGATAAGGATGTGCCTTTTAACGTAGATTTGCACGATGCGCTGCTCAGACAGCCGTCGCCTGATGACAAAACCGAAAGTAACACCGTGCTTCAGGTGCTGGAAACAGGCTATAAGCTTGGCGACAAGGTAATCCGACATGCTAAAGTGATTGTAAGCGAGTAAATCAGATATGAGTAAAAGAGATTATTACGAAGTTTTAGGAGTTTCCAAGGGTGCTAACGCCGACGAGATTAAGCGTGCGTACCGCAAAAAAGCTATGCAGTATCATCCTGACCGAAATGCAGATGATCCTACGGCTGAAACCAAATTTAAGGAAGCTGCTGAAGCCTTCGATGTGCTTAAAGATGATAACAAACGTGCCCGCTACGATCAGTTTGGCCATGCCGGAATGAACGGCGGCGGTTTTGGCGGCGGCGGAGCTAGTTATCAGGATGTCGATTTCGAGGATATTTTCAGCCGCTTTGGTGATATTTTTGGAGGTGCAGCAGGAGGACAACAGCAGCGCGGGCGTGGAAGACGTTCAGCAGGAGTGCCCGGCAATGATATGAAAATGACCATCAAGCTAACGATGGAAGAGATTGCTTTTGGAACTGAGAAAAAGCTGAAGGTCAAGAAATACTCGAAGTGTAATTCCTGCAAAGGAACCGGAGCTGAAACCGACGAAGACTTCATGACCTGCTCCACATGCAGCGGATCTGGTGAATTGCGTCAGGTATCCCGCACCATGTTCGGCTCGTTTGTAAACGTGCAGCCTTGCCCGTCCTGCAATGGGGAAGGCCGTACTATTAAAAGTAAATGTAATTCTTGCGGCGGCGATGGCCGTACAAGGAATGAAGAAACGATTTCCGTTAAAATTCCGTCTGGCGTTTCCACCAACAATTACATCACCTTAAGAGGACAGGGAAATGCAGGACTTCGAGGCGGACCTGCCGGAGATCTCATTGTTGTAATTGAGGAAAAAGAGCATGAATACTTCGAACGCGATGGCGATCATATTTTTTATGATCTTCAGATAAGCATTCCTGACGCTATTCTTGGTACAGAAGTTGAAGTGCCCACGCTTAAAGGAAAGGCTAAACTTCGCGTGGAGCCGGGTACACAATCCGGCAAGTTGCTTCGTATGAAAGAGAAGGGTATACAGCGCCTGAACTCAAGCATGCGCGGCGATCAGTTCGTTCGGGTAAATGTGTTCATCCCGAAGAAAATTAGCGATTCAGAGCGGAAGCTTGTTGAAGAACTCGCTTCAGCTGATCATTTCGATCCGTTAAAACAAACCGATTCTGAGAACGGATTTTTCTCCCGACTCAAAAATATTTTTAGCTAAAGGCATTTTTAAGCGCTTTTAGCCGTTCATGCTAGGCTACTAACATCACACTTTACACACTAACACTTAGAATTATGGCTTTTCGCCTGTTTACTTTCTCAACACTTTTCCTGCTAGTGCTCTCGGCTTC
Organism: Balneolia bacterium; assembly: GCA_003555145.1. Taxonomy (GTDB): domain Bacteria; phylum Bacteroidota; class Rhodothermia; order Balneolales; family Cyclonatronaceae; genus Cyclonatronum. Next base: position 13,256 of record PWID01000111.1, read on the forward strand.
TTTTGCCAATGCACAGGATTCATCTCTTGATGACGAACAGAAAGCTGCTGTAGAGTCGGCTGTATTTACCGATTGGGATGGCAACGAGGTAAGCGTTTCCGACTTCGAAGGCAAAACTATAATGATCGACTTCTGGGAAACCTGGTGCAGCCCGTGTATTGCGGTAATGCCAACGCTTAATAAATTGATGGATGACTACAGCGACGACTTTGTTGTTGTGGCTGTTTCTCCAGGCTGGTCGGATACCGAAGATGTTGTTCGTCGCTTTATAGATGCACACGATTACAACTTTGTTTTTGTGCATGGTGATGAGCTTGCCACCAAGCTTCAGATTCGCGGCTTGCCATATAAAGTGTTTGTGAATCCCGATGGAACATTTAATAAGGCTGAAACTGGTTCCAGGGGGCCTGAGCGTGAGTACAACACTATTAGTGAACTCATCGAAGCCAATCGCTGATAGCTCAATTTACATCCTGCCAAAAAAGCCCTTAAGATGCATAACCATCTTAAGGGCTTTTTTGTGCTTCGAATTTGTATAGGTTGATGCATTACCAGATCAGATTTTAACTGTAGTGCATTTTTATAATTTAGCTGTTAAGGGACTTGTTTTCAAGCGAATAGAAAAAATAAACTCGTTGATTATCGGCTCTGAATTTGGTAGAATTAAAGTAGCTTCTTAACTAAAATTACTATCCTGAAGAACGGAGTATGACTATGGGAAATACCAAATTTCTTGATGCCGTTGAAAGTGGAAACCTGGACGAAGTGAGCGCGATGCTGGGGTCGGGTACAGACCCCAACACAATGGATGAGCACAATCGCACGGCTGCATATAAAGCGGCAAAAAAAGGACATCTTAATATTTTGAAAAAACTGGCTGAAAGCGGTGCAGACCTAAATATTATTGATAACCGGGGTACCAATGCCCTCTACTGGGCAGCGTTAAACGGGCATAATGATGTAGCAGCTTATTTACTTGAAAATGAGGCCCGCACAGATGTAATCGATGATCGTGGCTGGACTATTATGGATCATGTTGAAAGTGCAGGAAACAAAGACATGCATTCCTTGCTGGATTCATATCAAAGCAAAGCACATGTATAGACAATAAACCAAACAACGTTTCTTTTTTAAAGATTAAACTATTATCCGGGCAGGTTATGCTGTCCGGATTTTTTGTTTTAAGGGGCCTTATAGATTTATGATGATTACGGCAGAGCTTATTGAGATTAGAATGGTTTTGCCGTAATTTAGCGACCCCTCGTAAGATTCTTATTCAGTGCCATTCACACAACCCCGGCGCAGATTCACTTCTCTAAAAGCCATGCCCGAAAAAATTAAATTAGGCCTCATACAGACCAGTTCGGAAGCCACGCATGACGGCAACGTAGAAAAAACGTTTTCGTTAATTCGTGAAGCTGCCAGTAAAGGTGCGCAGATAATTTGCACGCAGGAGCTTTTTACATCTGATTATTTTTGCCAAAATCATGATGAGGCTCATTTTAATAAGGCAGTAGATTTACCAGGGGGGCTTACCGATGCTACTGGCGTTCTTGCCCGCGAGCTCGGCGTTGTTATAATTTCGTCTTTGTTCGAGCGCCGGGAAGCAGGGCTTTACCATAATTCGGCCACTGTTCACGATGCGGACGGAAGCCTGCTTGGAATCTACCGCAAGATGCATATTCCGGAAGATCCGGGCTTTCATGAAAAGTACTACTTTACCCCGGGTGATACCGGTTTCAAAGCGTTCGATACAAAGTTCGGACGAATTGGCGTGCTTATCTGCTGGGATCAGTGGTTTCCTGAAGGAGCCAGGTTAACAGCGCTTGAAGGGGCTCAGATTTTATTTTATCCGACGGCGATAGGCGTGCTTCCGGAAGAGGATGATGAAGTTAAGCGCGAGTTTATGGACGCATGGGAAATTATGCACAGAAGCCATGCGGTGGCTAACGGCTGTTACGTGGCTGCTGTAAACCGGGTAGGTCAGGAAAAGGATATCCGGTTTTGGGGTGATAGTTTTGTATCCGGTCCGTTTGGTAAAATTCTCGCTCAGGCGGGTGATGCCGAGGAAATTCTTATTTCTGAAATTGATTTCTCGCTTATCGAAAAACAGAGACGCACCTGGCCATTTTTGCGCGACCGCCGTATAGATGCCTATGAGGGGATCTCTAAACGGATGGGGCGAAAAAACTAACTCATTCATCAAATGCATTTCAGGGCTCAAAAGCCATCATTCTTTTATTTAACAAGGAAGTATAGTTGACAAATTCAGAAAGTCCGGCCGCTAAAGGTTACACAATGCCGGCCGAGTGGAGTAAACATTACGGAACGCTTCTGAGCTGGCCGGTAAATGCAGAAACCTGGCCCGGAGAGCGACTAGAGAGGGTAGAAAAAGTATACTGCGAAATTATCGGTCATATCGTAAAAGCCGAGCAGCTTCATCTCATCGTAAACGACCGAAAGGTAAAAGAGCGGGCATCAGCTAAACTGACAAAAGCCGGCGTTGATGTGAGTCGCATCATTTTTCACGAGCACACCAGCAACGACGTCTGGGCCCGTGACTTCGGCCCGATATTTATCCGCAAGGGTGATGGGGGCGAGGTTGCCATCACCAATTGGGAATACAACGCATGGGGCGAAAAGTATCCGCCATTCGATTCCGATAACGAGGTGCCTGACCTTATAGCTGATGCTTTAAACATTCAGGTTTTTAATCCCGGCATGGTGCTTGAAGGCGGTTCTATAGAGACCAACGGAAAAGGAGTGATGTTAACTACAGAATCTGTACTTCTGAATCCGAACCGCAATCCGGATCTGAGTAAAGACGAAATCGAAAGCAGAATGAAGGCTTTTCTGGGTCAGGAAAAAATCATCTGGCTTAAAAACGGACTTGCCGGAGACGACACCGATGGCCATATCGACGACCTCAGCCGTTTTCTCAACGAGCGCACCATAATGACCATGATTTCCGAGGATCCTGCTGACGTTAACTACGAATCGCTTCAGGAAAACCTGGAAATCCTGAAACAAGCTACAGACACAGAAGGACGTCCCTTTCAAATCGTAACGCTACCCATGCCCGAAACAAAAATCGAAGGCACCACCGTAGACGGTTCGGAGCACGTTCCGGCCAGCTATGCGAATTTCTATTTTATTAATGGAGCAGTGCTGCTTCCGGTTTATGATGAGCGGTATGATCAGCAGGCGATAGATCTTTTTCAGAAGCATTTACCTGATCATACCATCATTCCGGTACCGTGCGCGGATCTGGTGTGGGGGCAGGGGAGCATACACTGCATATCGCAGCAGCTGTACAGATAGTATTTGTGTGAGCTTTACCTATCCACTTAAACGGCTTTAGCCGGGCGAATAACTGCATATAGTGGGTGATTTATCGCGTTATCTTTTGTAAATTGACCAACTGTAGTTAACAGTAAACCGCAACCACATCAGCTTCTTTTGAGTACAGAAACAAAGCCTGAAATCAATCAGGATACCGTTTTTGAAACGGTTATCGGTCTTGAGGTGCACGCACAGCTTCTCACCAATACCAAAGCCTTCGCTCCGGTTAAAGCCGAATACGGCGGACACCCAAATACACAGGTTTCACCACTCTGCCTTGGACATCCCGGCACATTGCCCGTTCTGAACGAAAATCTGGTGAAATATATCATCAAGATGGGACTGGCAACCAAGTGTGAAATTGCGCCTAAATCCATTTTTGCCAGGAAAAACTATTTTTATCCGGATTTGCCAAAGGGCTACCAGATTTCTCAGTTCGACACGCCTATTTGCTTCGACGGACACATCGATGTAATACTCGAAGACGGCGTTGAAAAACGTATCGGCATCACCCGTATACACATGGAAGAAGATGCTGGTAAGTCGATTCACGATCAGGATCCGTACAATACACTGGTTGACCTCAACCGTGCCGGTACGCCACTTATTGAGATTGTATCTGAGCCGGATATGCGTTCGCCTCAGGAAGCCTATGCATATCTTACGCGCATCAAACAGATTGTGCAGTACCTCGAGGTTTGTGATGGTAACATGGAAGAGGGCAGCCTCCGCTGTGATGCAAACGTTTCCATTCGTCCGGTGGGTCAAAAAGAACTGGGCACCAGAACAGAAATTAAAAACCTGAACTCATTCAGAAACGTGGAGCGGGCTTTGGCTTACGAAGTCGAGCGCCAGAAACAGCTGATTCTGAACGGTGGTAAGGTTGTTCAGCAGACCCTGTTGTGGGATGCGAACCGCCTGGAAACGCGTCAGCTTCGCTCCAAAGAAGAGGCACACGATTATCGCTATTTTCCGGAGCCGGATCTTCCGCCTGTAGTTGTAACCAGCGAAATGCTTTCTGAAATTAAAAGCAGTCTGCCCGAAATGCCGGATGTGCGTAAAGCGCGCCTTATGGAAGAGCTCGGACTGCCAGAGCAGGATGCCCATCTGATTACCGAAGACCGCTATCTGGCTGATTTCTTCGAATCGCTTTACAAAGAAAGTGGAAACGCCAAGCAGTCGGCTAATCTCATTTTGAGTGAAGTTAAGCGCGTTTTAAATGAAAGAAGCATGGAGATACGCGAGTTTCCTGTAACCACATCCCGACTTGCCGGATTGATTAAACTTCGCGACGGCGATAAGATCAGCTCTTCAGCTATGCAGTCTATTTTCAATGAGATGCTAGAAGGTGATGCATCAGCAGAGGAAGTGGCAAATGCAAAAAATCTGCTTCAGGTTTCTGATACCGGATTCCTTGAACCAATAATCGAACAGGTAATGACAGACAATCCGGACGAAGTTAACCGTTACCGTGAGGGTAAAAAGGGACTCATGGGCTTTTTTGTTGGTCAGGTTATGAAACAGACCAAAGGAAAAGCGAATCCCAAAATGGTAAGTTCAATGGTTCAGAAAAAACTTGAGGATCAAGAATGAATACAGCTACAACTTTGAAAGCAATCGTTTTATCGGCATTACTTTTGGGATTCAGTGCTTTTGTTGCAACAGATGCACAGGCGCAGCGAAGCACAGCTCAAGTTTCCGGCATGATATCGGTTGATCATACAATCGACAGTACAGGAGACTACTCTGGTATCGGTGTTGCCATCGTTCATTTCAACCCGGCAGAATCGGTTCTTGATACCCTGTTCTATGAGACTACTGATGTTAATGGAATGTTTTCGGGAACGGCACGTTTCAACAACCGGAATGAGTACGTTATTTCCATCACCAGAAACCAAAGGCTGATTTCCACATCAACCGTTGTTCTGGCCGATGGCGATGATGTCAACATGAGCGCCGAAATTCCGGGCTTCAGCGAAAGTTTCCGGGCAGAATCGGTTGAGAACACAGCCGTAAACGATTTCCGACGCGTAGAGCGTAACTTCAACCGTGTGGTTGATTTCATAAATTCCGGCTACTCTGAGGTAACGCAGGATACCATTCCGGTTATTCTGCGCACCTGGAGCGATCTGTACTGGTCGATTCAGGATACGCATCCCAATACCCTTGCAGCCGAGTCCGGCACGCTTCGCTCAATTGAAGTTATCCAGGGCTGGGATGATGAACTCGTGCTTCGGAGAGCAAAACAAGGCCTGCGGGAAATGAGTGATTTTAAATCGGAGCGGGCAAGTATAGCCGCAGACGCCATCACCAGAATAGATGGTTTGGATGCTGGTGTTGCGTTCATCGATTCGGTAAGAACGCTAGACATTAGCGAAGACGATCACATCATTCTTGAAATGAGAAAAATTGAACTGCTTACCGAACATGATCAGAATGAAAGAGCCCTGCGCTATCTTAGCGACTTTCGCCAGAAATACGGGGATGACTCAACTTTGAATCAATGGGCTGATATTTATCAATTTGATATCGAAAACCTCTCGAAAGGATTACCTGTGCCCGAATTCTCAATCCTGCTTCAGGATGAGCGCACTCTGAGCAACACGGACTTCGAAGGTAAGTATCTGCTTATTGAAGTAGTAAACCTGGCTTCGGGCCGGTATATGACCGATCACACTCTTCTGAGTTTTATATACGAAGATGTGAAGGATGAAGTACAGTTTTTAACGATACCCACTACAGAAAGCCCTATTACAATACGGGCATTCTACGAAGAACGGCCAACATCATGGCCTGTAGCAAAATCCCGCCAGGTACATTCTGCCGGGCTAATGGATAAACTAAACGTGGTAGTGCAACCCACACGATTGCTTGTGGCGCCAGATGGCACCATAGTAAGAAAGTATTCTGGCACGGATTTATCCGTCATAGAAAACGATATCAAAACACTATTAAACGAGGATCCTTCATGAGAACATTTTTAATTGCTGGCAACTGGAAAATGCACCAGAACATTGCCGAAACGAAAGCTTATTTCAACGAATTCACAAAGCTCGTAAAGAAAGCGCCTGAGGGCGTGAACATTCTTTTATGCCCGGTTTATACATCGCTGCATGCCGCAGCAGAAGCAACGGCAAAAGTTGATGGACTGCACATCGGAGCCCAGAACCTTCACTTCGAAGACAAAGGTGCATTTACGGGCGAAATTACCGCAGAAATGATTAAAGAGACCGGTGCTGATCACGTAATTATTGGCCATTCCGAACGCCGGCAGTATTACAACGAGACCGATGAAACGGTAAATAAAAAAACGCACAAAGCTATTCAGGCAGGTTTAACACCAGTAGTTTGCGTAGGTGAGCTTCTCGAAGAACGAAAAGCGGATCGCCATTTCGAAGTTGTTAAAAAACAGGTAGTCGAAGGTCTTAAAGGAGTAAGCAAAGGTGACGCCACCAAGCTTGTTGTAGCATACGAACCCGTATGGGCTATCGGTACGGGCGAAACAGCATCTCCTGATCAGGCGCAAGAAATTCATGCGTTCATCCGTAAGGAGCTTAGCAGTCTTTATGATGAAGGAACAGCTGCTAAAATTCAGATTCTCTACGGCGGAAGCATGAATCCAGGCAACGCTGAAGAACTGCTATCCATGGAAGATGTAGACGGTGGACTTATTGGCGGCGCCAGCCTCAAGCCAGACAGTTTTAGCGAAATTGTTCATTTTGCAGGAAAAATATACTCCAGCTAATGGAATCCATTAACGTACTTCTCATCGGAAGCGGAGGGCGCGAACATGCTCTGGCATGGTCCCTCCGTAAATCCCCCTCAATTGGCAAGCTATTTATTGCCCCGGGTAATCCCGGTACTGAGTTTTTAGGTAATAATGTGGATCTGGATATACGGAATCATGATGCTGTACTGGAGTTTGTGGAGGGAAACGATATCGGTTTAACCGTAGTCGGACCCGAACAGCCTCTGGTTGATGGTATCGTGGATTTTCTTGATGCTCACGACAAAGTAGCCTTTGGCCCAACGGCTGATGCCGCCCGGCTTGAAGGCAGCAAATCGTTTGCCAAGGAAATAATGGAGAAGTACAATGTGCCCACAGGCTCTTTTAAACTGTTTGATCGCCACGAGTGGTCAGCTGCCGAGGCTTACATAGAAGAAAATGAAAGCTGGCCAATGGTGCTCAAAGCCGATGGATTGGCTGCCGGCAAAGGCGTCTTTATTTCAAAAGACAAAGAAGAAGCCAAGAAAGCCCTTGAATTTCTGCAAAACGATCCCGCTTTAAGTGCGGCTTCGTACAGGCTGGTAATTGAAGAGTTTCTGGAAGGTGAGGAAGTCTCTGTTTTTGCCATTTGTGATGGCGATACTGCTACTATCCTTATGGATGCTCAGGACCATAAACGAATTGGTGATGGCGACACAGGTCTCAATACCGGTGGAATGGGCGCCTATGCGCCAACACCTGTATTAGATGCTGATTCGCTTGAAAATATTCGGCAGCGTATTATTCTGCCTATGGTTAACGCTATGGCCGAAGAAGGTATACCGTACAAAGGAATTCTGTACTGTGGTTTAATGATGACGGCACAGGGCCCCAAAGTTATCGAATTTAACTGTCGCTTCGGTGATCCGGAATGCCAGGTGATTATGCCCGCGCTTGAAACAGATATCATTGAAATTATGATGGCTTCCGTGCATGGTAAGCTGGATTATATCGATATAAAAGTGGATTCCGAGTCGTTTTATACGTGTGTGGTGCTATCTTCAGAAGGATATCCCAGATCATACGAAAAAGGAAAAGTGATAGGTGGTATTCCTGCTGATTCAGACTCACTTTATGTATTCCATGCGGGTACAAAAAAAGATGATGACGGAAAACTGGTTACCAATGGAGGGCGCGTGCTCAATGTAGTATCAAAGGCTGCAACGCTCAACGACTCAATCCAAAAAGCATACGATGCTATTTCAAGTATCAGTTTTGATGGTATGTACTTTCGAAAAGATATTGGAGCCAAAGGACTTAAGAGGTTCTGATGAGAAATATTCTCTATCTGTTAGTGATCACGTTTTTTGCCTTTTCCTGTTCAGGAGCTGCAGAGACATCACAAATAGTTGAGGAGTATAACCAAACAACAGATTTGTCCCGAAGTGAAGCCGATCTCCAATTTTCTGTAATTAGTGATGGGTTGCGTAATGCGGTATCAGTCGATTATGTAAGCACTGAAAACAGTCTTTATATTGTTGAACAGGGGCGGAACCGGATACTTAAACTTACAACAGGCGGGATTCGAACAGATTCTGTAGGCACGCGAGGTTCGGGTGACTCTCGTTTTGATGCACCTTCTTCGATCGATGCCACAAACGGGCTTCAGGTTTTTGTCGCTGACCGAAACAATGCCCGAATTCAGGTATTTGAAAGAAGGTTGGCTTATTTGAGTACCATCACGCCACCTTCAGACAGACAGGGAATAAATCCCGTATTCTTCAGGCCGGAGGCAATTACAGTAAACTCCTTCGGAGATATATTTGTGTACGATGGCGAATCGCAACAGATTCTCAAATACGATCGAAACGGCCGTTTTCAGCTTGTGATATCTTTATCGGTTTTTGATCTTGAAACCCCGCTTCGAAGCATACAGTCATTCGAAGACCGTTTATACCTTCTGGAAAGAGACAGGGGGCTTATTCATGAAATAACGGCACAGGGTGGATACAGAGGCTTTTCTCCTGCCTCTCAAGGACTAAAGGCGATGTACATTTATGAAGACCAAATCTGGGGAGTAACTGATAACGACCTTATTGTTTTTAATCTTAACGGCCGGCCAATTCACAGATATTCTCATAATGTTACAGGTAACGTAACGGGCGTTGCAGTTAGCAGGTCCCGTGTTTTTATACTTACGGCGAATACTCTAAAATCCGTTTCCAAACCATAAATCTGATATGTTTTCTGAATAGCTTATTTATCCACAGGGAAATATCTCTGTTTCAAATTGGTTATATTCAGACATCCCTTATAACAAAAAAATCAGCTCAGCCATGTTAGGACCCATAGTTGGCAAGAGGAAACAGCCGAAGCGTTTTAACTACAATCCGAAATATTACGACGAGAAAAAGGAAAAAGCTAAAAAGCGACGTAATCAAATCCAGTTTGAGAGTAAATCAAGCAGGGGACAAGTTCGTTCTATTATTCTTTACGCCGCTATTTTGTTTGGTTTATTCTGGGTATTTCTTCAGCTTTAACCCTTCAGACGGAAACTTTCAAATTTTCTGCATTTAAAATATTCAAACGTAATATTTCATCACTACTACTGCATTGAGTACAACTACAGACAACGTAATACATGTTCTTTCCAACGAGCTGGCTAATAAAATTGCTGCTGGTGAAGTGGTTGAAAGGCCGGCTTCGGTTGTTAAGGAGCTGCTTGATAATGCAATAGACTCCGGAGCCGATTCAATTCGGGTACTGGTGATGAATGCCGGTCGTAGTATGGTACAGGTTACAGATAACGGCTGCGGTTTGTCTAAAGATGATATACCTCTTTGCTTTCAGCGCCATGCTACTTCAAAAATAAGCACGGTAGAAGATTTGTATAACATCCACACTCTTGGGTTTCGTGGCGAAGCAATGGCTTCCATATCTTCCGTTGCCCATGTGAACCTTAAGACGAAGCGCGTTGGTGATGAAACCGGCTGGGAGTACGATATCCGCGGTGGAAAACCTTCAGATGTAATACCAGCTGCAACCGAGCCCGGAACAACAGTAAGCGTTAAAAACCTGTTTTTTAATGTACCCGCGCGAAGAGCTTTTCTCAAAACCGATGCAACCGAGCTTCGCCATATCATCATAACCGTTCAGCAGGCTGCTCTGGCTCATCCGGAAATCAGTTTCGAGCTGATGGACGACAAAGAATCAATTTATAAACTCCCCGCTTCATCCCTGGCTGACCGTATTGCCGGCATTTTTGGTAAACCGTACAAAGCGAGCCTGATTCCCGTACAAGAATCAACCAGCGTTGTTGGTCTTAAAGGCTATTTGATTGACCCCAAAATGGCTAAGAAAAACAGGGGAGAACAGTTCTTGTTTGTGAATGGCCGGCCGTTCATGCACCGGCATCTCAATTATATAATCCAGTCGGTTTACAGCACCTGGATAGGAAAAGAGCAGTATCCTTTTTACGCTCTGTTTTTTGAGGTTGATCCTCAAAAAGTCGATGTAAACGTACATCCCACCAAGCTTGAAGTTAAATTCGACGATGAGCGCAGCGTATCAACTTTTACCCGTTCTATCATAAAGCGCGCGCTTAATGAACGCTTTCAGGTGCCGGAAGTAGGTGGTGGCGTATTTGGTGAAGAGATTCAGGGAGGAGGAACATCAGGGGCATTTTCGTTTGAATCGGGGTTTTCGGCTCCGCGTGATTCTTTCGCAAACAGATATCAAAGAGGGCCTGACAGGGCTGGTTTTCAGCAGAGTGGTGTTTCAGGTCTGGAGATCATGGAAAAACTATATCCTTCCGGTGGAAACGATGATTCCGGTAATCAGCAGGGCGGGCCAGATAATACTAATTTCGATAATCCGCTTTTGTCCAGACATCAGAAGCCACAGGAGAAACATTACGATCGGGGCCGCGGATTCTGGCAGCTGCACGATCATTATGTGATTTCCCAAACCAGGTCGGGTATGTTCATTGTTGACCAGTACTTCGCCCATATGCGCATCATCTATGAAAAAGCACTAAGCAGTACAGAGTCGGGCCTGCCAAGCACGCAGCAGCTTTTATTTGCGCAATCAATTGATTTTTCCGCTTCAGACTTTTCCTTACTAAAGGAAGTTCTTCCCACGCTTAAAAAAATCGGTTTTAATATTCAGCTTTTAAGCGGCAATTCGGCCTTGGTTTCAGGTGTTCCAGCCGACCTAAACATGGGTGATGAAAAGCCCATCATCGAAACCATCCTTCAGGAATATCAATCCTACTCCGGTCCGGTGAAGTTGTCGCACAGGGAGAAACTGGTGATGTCTTTTGCGTCGAAAGCGGCTATACCAAGAGGGAAAAAACTTTCACAGGTAGAAATGGAAGCCCTTATCGATCAGCTTTTTGCTTGCGATAATCCATTTCTGGATCCGCTGAACAGGCCTACTACAGTCTTCATCCCACTGGAAGACATACACAAACGCTTTAAATAACTTTAGAAATGTTCAGCGAATGCAAATGATCTAAACGTGGTTAAATAAAGGAGATAAAACAAACCTATTTCCTGTATCATGTTTGAAACTGCAGTCGTAGAATTCGGATTTCTAATAATTGCGTTAGCTCTTAGTTACGCACACGTTCGCTGGTTTAAATCCAGAAAAGACAAGCTGTCTGTAGAGCAGGAGCTTAAACTTATGTTCAACAGCGAGTGGAATGGGTCCGATGAAGATGAGATTTACGCCTGGTACAGAGTCCGTTTTCAGCTGAATCAGCTTGAATCTACACACAAAAGCTATGAAAAAAAGCTAGAGCTTGTAGACCAGTATGTTCGCAGAATAAGCTCGCACTCCATGCGAAGCAGAACCGTAATTGGAGAAAACGGACAAATAGATTTCGAATCATTCAACAGCCGCGATGATAAATACCGGGATTTATTCGGCTACTGAATCATTACCCAGAATTTTATCCCATAACAGACTAACAGAACTGCTTTCCCGCTGACGGTCGATTTGAAGTTCTATTCTGTTAACCCTGAAGTCACCTTTTCCAGGTTCGAACTCCATATAATATGAAAAAGCGTAAGGTGTGTCATTTCCCGAAAACTCGGCTACTCTGCCAAAGCGAAGGTCATTAAACAGGTATCCGTAGGTCGTTTTCTCCACCTGATAAAATCCTTTGCTTACCCACTTTAGCCGCCTCACAGACTGTAAATCATTATATGGTTGTAACAAATCGTGGTTTCCGCGAATCAGTTCGAATTCAATATCGCTCGTGCCATCTGCGACAGAGTAATATCCTACCAGGTAAAAATCGGTGTCTTCAACCAGGGCAATTCCCCGCCATAGTAAATTATTGAGGAGTGTAGGCTTTATATCGAGTTTTGAAATTTCAGCACCAGTTTCGTTAAGCGCATTTCTGAACTGCTGATCTACGTGAATCTTGTTGAAAACTGTAAACATTAGATACAGACAAGAAATCAATATGGAGACGAAGGCAATCAGCTGTCGGTTTTGTGATGCGTTTGCTGATCGTAACAGAAACAAAAACCCAATGAGAAGCGGCATCGTAAAAATTGGATCGAGCACAGATATAGTGCTCAGGCTGATGGCTTCATTTGTGAACGGAAGAAATATCTGTGTACCATATGATGTGAAGCTATCCAGCAGGATATGGGTAAATTGAGAAAGGAAAACCAAAAATGTCCACTGTTTCCAGTTAATACTATCTTTCGAATGGATTTTGGAAATGATCCATCCATAAAGCGGGCTGCTCAGAAGAACGAAAAATATCGAATGTGTGATGCCGCGGTGGAATATAATCTTGTCGACATCATTCATGAAAATCCCAACGAAAACGTCGAGATCCGGAGCCGTAGCAGCAACTGCTCCCCAAAGCATAGCTTTTTTGCCGGCCTGTTTGCCAAGAGTAGCCTCTCCTATTGCCGCGCCCAGTAGTACGTGAGTAAGTGAATCCATTCTCTCTTTAATCTAAATTTGACTATTTTAGGCGACTAGAATTAAACAATACCATTACCAACAGTAAACCCTAAACAAGCATTTCACCATGGCTTCATTCGATGTTGTAAACGAAATTGACCTTCAGGAAGTAGACAACGCTATAAATAATACCCAGAAGGAAATCAGCACAAGGTATGATTTTCGGGACTCAAAAGCTGAGGTTGAATTTAACAGAAAAACCAAATCAATTACGGTTAATTGCGAAGACAGCATGAAGCTGAAGGCGGTTAGGGAGATGCTTATTAGCAACTTTATTAAGCGTAAACTGGATCCTAAGAGCATTGAGTTTGAAGAGGCTGAGGGAACATCACACGGTGGTCTGAAGCAGATAGTAGTCCTTAAAGAAGGTATAGACCGCGATAACGCCAAGAAGATTGTTAAGAAAATAAAGGACAGTAAAATTAAGGTCCAGGGCGCGATACACGACGATAAAGTTCGCGTTACCGGCAAAAAGATTGACGATTTACAGGAAGTGATGTCTATGCTAAAAGGAGCTGATATCGACCTGCCGCTACAGTTTAACAACATGAAGAGCTGATTTAAGCCGGTAGACTACATCAGAACTGTACTCCAACTGAGTAAAAAATCATTACCGGATTGCGCTGGCTTCCCATAATAGATAAACGGAAAGGCGCAATCCGGCTATCCCATCCTGCGCCAATGCTCCAGCCAATTCGAAGGGGAGTATTTTGGAAATCTATCTGATCAAGTGATTCGGTGCTCGCAACATTTCCCCTCATCGTGAAGTAATAGTCGGGAAATAATTCATATTGAAATCCGACCTGCGCGGCCCGAATGTTACTTGACCCAAGTTCGTAAAGTCGAAAGCCCACAAAATCGGGATAACCCCCAAGATGAAACTGACGGTGAAGAGGGAGATCGTTTGTAGCATATCCTATTTTGCTCCCTGCCAGTAAGACAAATGGGTTACTTAACTGGAAATGACCGTTCCAGTTAAGGGTGGCTCGGAAATAGTTAATTGAAGTATCGAAAACATCTACTGATTGTGATGCTTCAATATCCAGCATATGGCCTCTTTGAGTGAAATTTAACCGATTTATATTATCATAGTTCATACGTGCAACTAGCTGGCTAATACTTGTTGAACCAAATGGAAAATCAAGTTCGCCAACGCGTGTAGTTATATCGAAAAACTCCTGGCGAACCCCCATCGAAAATTGAATTTGATTGTTTACGAATGGTACGGCCATACTTTCGAAGAAGAACGAATTTGTATTAAAGCTTGAAATGCGGTTTCCATCGGGGTTAAACGTATCGATCCGGTGAAGCGAGTAGTTAAGCCTGAAACTAAGGGCAAAGTTCGACTCGGTTGTGAGATAATTGAAGAATCGCCCGTCCACATAAGGTTCTTCCCCAAGCTTTGCATTAAGTCGGGTAACGGAATTGGGGTAAAGCAAATTCCGGAAGGTGGTGTTAAGCAGGATGGATGCTCTCCGGTAATTATCATAGTTAAAGCCAAAGCGAAATAAATCCTGCTGTCTTTCAATCACTTCAACCTGAAGGATATATGCCCCCGTAAAATCTTCATCATCCAGCAGCTTGTAGGTAACGTTGTTATAAAACTGCAGCCCGTACACGTTTTCAATACCAAGGGTGATGTCTTCAAGTTTTACGTACGTACCCGGCTGAATCTGTAGTTTGGATTTAACCTGGTTTGCCGTGCCTTGTTTAATTCCTTCTACTTTAATATTTGAGATGTAGATCATCTCTTCATCTTCAGGAATAGCAGGGTAAATAGGAAGGGTACCTCTGGCTTCATTTAAGCGATCTGCCAGTGATTTTAGCTCGTCGTAGTATGTGCGTGCCAGTTCCTCGCCTTTGTCTATAATTTCACTCGTTTTATCGAAATCAAGAATATGGAAATCAAATATATCATGATTTACCATCATAATGTCTGTAAGCTCCATGGATCGATGTATGTTGTCGTTCACCTGAAAGGAGATGGTCTGATCCATGATATCCAGAATGGTTGAAATCTTATCTCCCTTCATGAGGGGTGAGCTTACGTTCACCCCAATAACGATGTCTGCACCAAGCTCTCGCACCTCTTCAACCGGCAGGTTTCTTACTACGCCACCATCAATTAATGTGCGCCCGTCCACAAGTTTGGGCATAAAAATGCTGGGTATTGAAATACTGGAACGGATGGCTTCAACCGGGAACCCTTCTGTAAAAACGACGGCTTCCCCGGTTTCGAGATCAGTGGCAATACAGGCAAAGGGAATTGGAAATTCCAGGAAATTCTGATAGCCCGGGTAGGGCCATGTAAGCTGGTTAAGCAGCATTTCTATTCGTTGTCCGGCAACCAGTCCGGAAGGCAGGGTGATTGAATTATCTATGATGGGCAAGGTAAGTAAATAGACATTATCCCAGCTTTTTTCCTCCATTGGAATATGCCTGCGTCTTATTTCATCTGAAAATAAGTCGTCCCAGTCTATATTCAGGGCCAGGTTTTCGATGAATTCGATACTGTAGCCCATGGCGTATAAGCCTCCAACCAGGGCGCCCATGCTGGTTCCGGTTATGTAATCGATAGGCATACCAACTTCCTCCAGCACCTTAAGAACTCCAAGGTGTGCAAATCCTTTTGCACCACCACCGCTTAGCGAAAGCCCCAGCTTAGTGTCTGAAGTAATGTCCGGATAGTTCTGTTCAAGGCTATCAGCAGGAATTATAGTAACCGCATAAGCTGTATTTGGAACAAGCAGAAACAGTACAACTACTAAAGGAAGAATTGCAGACAAAAAATTAAACGGCAGATGATTCATGTCCTTTTGTATTAATGAATCCGGTAACTTTTAAATGAAGCTGTAGCTGTGCCGGTAGCTTTAGTCTACCTGTATTTTTTCAGAATTTCTGAAAGCGTATGATCGAAGTCCGGTGTTATTACAGGAGTGAAATCTTCGCCTGTAAGCACTCGGAAAAGCTCGGCGTATTTTTGAAAAACCTCCATTCGGAATGCATCCGGCAGCGTGGGTAACGTCTGGCCTTGCTTTCCTGTAAAGTTATGCGCTTTTAGCCATTCTCTCACAAACTCTTTTGATAACTGGGCAGGTGGGGTTCCTTCTTTTGCAAATGTTTCAAAAGAATCTTTATAGAAGTAACGGGATGAATCCGGGGTGTGGACTTCATCTATAAGCATAAGTTCTCCATCAAGAAGACCAAATTCGTACTTGGTATCAGCCAGTATGAGTCCCTGCTTTGCGGCAACTTCAGTACCACGCTCGAACAGACGGAAAGCTGTATCGGAAACACTTTTCCAGAGCTGCTTGGATACAAGATTTTTATGCACTATCTCGGTCTGAGTAATATCCTCGTCGTGCCCGGCATCCGCTTTAGTGGTTGGCGTAAGAATAGGTTTCGGGAAGGCGTCGTACTCGAGCATGCCATCTGGCATGGATTCCCCGCAAATAACTCTTCGGCCTGCCGAATATTCCCGCCATGCATGGCCTGTAAGGTAACCGCGAACAACAACCTCGACCGGCAGGGGATCACATTTGTGAGCAATTGTGATATTTGGGTGGGGGATATCTAATGTGTGAGTAGTTATGATATCCTTCACCTTTTCCATAGAAAATGCTGCGATCCGGTTAAGAATCTGGCCCTTGCACGGAATAGCTTCACCCAAAATATGGTCGAAAGAAGAAATACGGTCTGTGGCTACAATGGCCAAAGTACGATCGTTTAGTTCGTATATGTCACGGACTTTACCCCGGCGTGGTTCCGGAAATCCATCTGCTGAAGTAAGGTTAATGCAAAATTGCAGCAGCTCTTTGTTATTCAAGATGGTCGTCGTGTAGATTTACGTTCTATGAGTTCTGGTTCTATAATCGTCTGTTTAATCTTGATGTTTTTATCCTTGTAGCGTTCAGACAGTCGCTGAATCGCACGGGTACCCACATCGTACATAGCCTGATCGATGGTAGTAAGATCCATGAATTTTGAGATCTTTATATTGTCATAGCCTACGACACCAACATCTTCAGGCACTGACAGCCCTAACTCCCGCAGCGCATGAATTGCGCCTATGGCCTGTGCATCATTCGAACAAAAAAGAGCTTCAGGAATAGAGTTACGTTCTTTCAAAATCTTTACGGCTTCATAACCTGCTTCTTCACTAAAGCCGGCATGCTTTCTGGTGATACCGGTTACGAGCATGTCTTCGTTAAGCGAAATGCCGGACTCGGTAAGGGCGTCGCGAAAACCTTTTTCACGTTCATCTGAAACGCTGGATTTAGTATGCGAACGGATTAGCCCGATTTTTTTATACCCCTTTTCGACAAGGTGTTTGCCTGCTTTGTAACCACCTTTATAGTTGTTCCAGTGGAAGAAATCGTAGGAAGGATGGTTAGAACCCACCAATATAACAGGGATATCATAATCGGTTAGCCGCTTATGAACAGGAGGGGTAATATCGATAGAAAAAATAACGAGCCCGTCCGGGATACCGCGGTCTACAAAGCGCTTAAAGTTTTCCTCGGGATCTTCGGAGCCGGTATTGTAAATAATGAAATCGAGATCGAGTTTACTTATTTCATCCTTAACACCTTTAAGTACCTCATTAAAAAAAGGTGTAGTGAATGTCGGTACGGCTACCGCAATAATCTGCGGCTGGCGTTTAGCCAGCATACGCGCATTAACCTGAGGATAAAAATCCAGCTTATCAATTGATGCCTGAACCTTGGTTTTGGTTTCATCAGAAACATAAGGGGATTCGTTTAATACCCGTGATACAGTAGATATGGCAACTCCGGCCTCTTTTGCCACATCGTAGATTGTAATCTTTTTACCCATTGAATTCAGCCATGCAATGTTGTTAGGAAAAATTATATGCGGTTGAAACAAAGATTTAAACTGTTATAAATACACAAATTAAATTTTGCTGTCGCAAGTGTCTTAATTTAAGCAATATGAATTTTAATTCAAGATGTTATTTGCGGCTTTGTGGAATAAGCTGTGCAAATAATTGCACTCATAGGTTTAAGATATTTCATGATTTAGCTGTATTTTTACAGACATGGACTTGTATTTTCCTGTACGTGTGTTAAATTTATGATAATGCTTGTACCTTTGTTTAGCTCTCAATTCTCAATACGTACCGGAATACTTTTTCAAAAGTAGCTGTTCGCCAGTCAAATATGGAACTTTTAGCTACGTTTCCTCATTATAGGCAAAAACAGTTTACAGATCAGATCTATGAATTACATACTCAAACTTCCATATCACCTTATTCGACCGGTTTATGAACGCTCCAGCTTTCATACATCTGTTATTGATGAAGTGGAAACCACAGGTCTGAGACATGCGTACAGCCATTGCAGACAGATTACCCGTGAGTACGCCAAAACATTCTACATGGCTACCCGCTTTTTACCCAATAAAAAGCAACGCTCTATATTTGCTGTATATGCACTTTGCCGGTTTATAGATGATTTGGTCGATGAAGCTGAAGATCTCGTAGCCCAAAAGCAGCTTACCAATGCTCAAATAGTTGAAATGCTCGATGAGTGGAAGGTTCAGCTGAGAAAGACATACGAAGGTGAAACGTTTGATCATCCCATTTTACTCGCCCTTTCTGATGTTCTTAAAGAATATCATATTCCAATAGATTTACCTTATGAACTAATGGAAGGGGTGTGCATGGACCTCACTAAAACCCGCTATAATAATTTTGACGAACTCTACACTTACAGTTACAAGGTAGCTTCAGTAGTAGGCCTTATGGTGAGTGAAATTTTTGGATACTCCGATAAAAAAGCCCTTAAACATGCCGAAAGTTTAGGCATTGCTATGCAGCTTACGAATATCCTCCGCGATGTTGGTGAAGACCTCAATCGAGGTCGGATTTATCTGCCGCAGGATGAGCTTGAGAGGTTTGGCATTACTGAACAAGATTTGTTTGACCATAAATTAAACCAGAATTTTGTCGATTTTATGGAGTTCCAAATCCAGCGTGCCGAAAAGTATTATGAGCACGCAGACGAAGGTATTCCTATGCTATCACGTGATAGCCATTATCCCGTTGCAATGGCACGTTTAAACTACAGTAAAATCCTGCAGCGTATTCGCGATAACAACTACCAGGTTTTTACGCAGAGAGCTTTTCTTACCACTACAGAAAAATTGTCTATCCTACCTCGTGTTTGGTGGAAAAACCGCCAGTAACAGCAGCTAAATAGTATTTTGCATTTTTTGCATTAAAAATGCTTCTTAGTTGTATTAGCAAAGAATTTGTGCGTATGTTTAAAGACCATATGTGCACACCCATATTTGATATTAAATTAGATTCTCAGAGGTACGGCAATGAAAGTCAGCGTAAAAGAATGGAATAGTCCCAGCCTTGGAAAAAAAGTAAAGGTACACGTTTACGGCACCTCAGGTACCCCGTTACTTTTCTTTAATTCTGTTTGCGATGAAACAGGCGCAGACAAAGAGTTTCTTAAAGCTCTGGAATACCAAATCACAAATGGGCTTAACCTTGTTTATACCATACAAAAGCCAGACTATAAAACCATCTTCGATAAATCGGTGAGCGCCAAAAGCCGTCTGATACATTACCTTCATATAGAAGGATTTGTGATTGACGAACTTATTCCCAAAATAAAAAAAGAAAGTTCTAACGATTTTGTAATGATAGCCGGAATCGGAGACGGAGCCTACCTTGCCTCTAATATGATGCTAAGACACCCGTCCCATTTCAATAAATGTATTTCAATTTGCGGGGTTTATGATATGAGACCCGACTTTGATGGCTCTGTTCTGGAAGACTTTTATTACAACAACCCTGTTGAGTACTTGCCAAATCTCACCGACGAATATTATCTGAATGAGATCAGAAATACGGATATGCGTCTGATATCGCATAACGATGACGAAAACTTTGGCCAAACCGAATTGTTGTCGAAGTATTTATACAACAAAGATATCTCTCACATTCTGGATGTCTGGGGAAATGAAGAACCCATTGGTCAAAGCACATTTCAAAAAATGTTTGCCAAGCATATTCCATAGCCTTCTGTTCCTGTTTTTTCCCGAGAATTCGGTATTATACCAGCAATAATACAGGCGTAAATTTACGCGTGAATTAATCGATGAACTAAAGGTGAAAAACACATTTTATGGCTAAAATTAACAAGGTTCTCATTGCAAACAGAGGGGAAATTGCGGTTCGTGTAATTCGTTCTTGCAGGCATTTAGGTATTAAAACTGTAGCAGTCTACTCTAAAGTGGATGTGTCTATGCCGCATGTGCTGCTTGCAGACGAAAGCGTATGTATTGGTGAAGCCGCTTCATCGGAGAGCTACCTCGTTATAGAAAAAATTATTCAGGCTGCTAAAAAGACCGGCGCCGATGCAATTCATCCCGGGTATGGGTTTCTGAGTGAAAATGCTGTTTTTGCCCAAAAGTGCAACGATGAAGGTATCATTTTTATAGGGCCGAGACCTGACGCCATTAATGCTATGGGCGATAAAACCAAGGCAAGAGAGCTTATGGAAGCCAATGGCGTTCCACTGCCACCGGGTACTGCTACGGCACTCAAAGACATTGCTGAAGCCGAAGAAATAGCAAACAGAATTGGCTATCCGGTTATGATTAAAGCCGCAGCCGGCGGCGGCGGAAAAGGGATGCGTATTGTATATAAGAAAGAAGATTTCACAGCAAGTATTCGTACGGCGCGTTCCGAAGCTAAGAGTGCATTCGGCGACGATCGCGTTTATGTAGAAAAATATCTGGAAAATCCCCGCCATATTGAGTTTCAGATAATTGCAGATAACCATGGAAACGTCGTTCATTTATACGACCGTGAATGTTCTGTACAGCGTCGCCATCAAAAGGTTATAGAAGAAGCGCCAAGCCCGTTTCTCGATGATGACCTGCGCGCCCGAATGGCTGCAGTTGCCGTAAAGGCAGCCCAAAGCTGTAATTACACGGGAGCAGGAACTGTGGAATTTCTGGCCGACAAACATAGGAACTTTTATTTCCTGGAAATGAATACCAGACTTCAGGTAGAACATCCCGTTACTGAATTCATTACAGGACTGGATCTGGTAGCCTTACAGCTCCATGTGGCGGAAGGTAAAAAACTTCCGTTTGTGCAGGATGATATCAACAAACAGGGCCATGCTATAGAATGTCGGATTTGTGCTGAAGATCCGGAAGAGAACTTCATGCCAAGTACTGGCTTTCTTAAACGCTTTAGCATTCCGTCTGGAATTGGCGTAAGAGTGGATGCGGGAATCGATGCAGGACAAAATGTTACTATTAATTATGATCCGCTGCTTGCAAAACTAATTACCTACGGCAGTAATCGTGATGAGGCCATCCGAAGAATGAAAATTGCGCTTGAAGAGTATGCTATCGACGGATGCAAAACTACTATACCTTTTTGTCATTTTGCAATGGAGCACCCGGTTTTCCAGTCAGGCCAGTACGATACGCATTTCATAGGTCAGTATTATAAACCTGCTGATGCTGAAAAGGACAATAAGACAGCACATCTTGCATCGGCTGTTCTTTTTGAAGCGCTGCATGGAAATGGAAACGGTACCGCCTCAGCCTCCACAGAAGTATCGCAGAGCAATAGTGCTCTCGGCTCAGACTCCGGATGGTGGAAAAACCGCCGTTAAGTGTCGATTCCTGTCCTATACCATTTAATTAATGTCTGAAGCTACCGTGGATTCAAACCGCAATCTTTTCGATCAGCTTGGTTCTCTCGATACGGAGCAGAATAATCCTGGTTCAAAGGCCATAGATACGGCATCACCTTTGGAAATTGCCAGTATTATGAACGGGGAAGATGCGCTTGTAGCCACTGCTGTTGAAAAAAAACTGCCGGAAATAGCTAATGGCATATCCATTGTGGCTGATGCTTTTAAGAAAAATGGACGCTTGATCTATGTAGGTTCCGGAACAAGCGGCCGAATTGGCGTGGTAGATGCATCGGAGTGTCCGCCCACGTTTGGTACACCCGCTCAAATGGTTATTGGGCTTATAGCCGGAGGGCCTGAGGCTATATACCGGGCTCAGGAAGGCGCTGAAGACCAACCGGAAAATGGCGCAATTGATATTGAAACAGAAAAAATCGGAAAAAATGATGTTGTTTGTGGCCTCGCTGCGAGCGGGCGCACACCATACGTAATCGGGGCGCTGCAGCGTGCAAAAGAACTTGAGGCTAAAACAATTTTTATTTGCTGTGTAGACGAACAGCAGCTTAATCCTCATCCGCGCCCGGATGTGCTTATTGCGATACCTGTCGGGCCCGAAGTTATTTCCGGAAGTACTCGTCTTAAAAGCGGGACTGCTCAAAAAATGGTTTGCAATATGTTAACCACAGGTGCTATGATTCAGCTTGGAAAGGTGTATCAGAACGTAATGGTAGATCTGCAGCTCACGAACCAAAAGCTTCACGAACGTGCCCGCAGAATCATCATGCAGCTGGCTGGTGTAACGTATGATGAAGCCGCTGATGTTCTGAACCAATCTGGCAATCACGTTAAAACTGCCCTGGTAATGACACTTGGAAAAATTCCATATGAAGAAGCCCAAACAATTTTGCATAAGCATGATGGCTTTGTTCAAAACGCTTTAAAATCTCTCGATAATTTAAAAACATGATCAAATTTTTCAGTGCTGTTGTCTGGCTGTTATACGGTCTTTCGTATATACCTTCTTTCTTTATTGCTTTAATTATCAGGATTTTTACGTTTCCTTTTGACCGCCATAACCGTCTTCCGAATGCTGTTATGATTTTTTTCGGGAAGTCCATCATCTCTTTGAACCCTTTATGGAAGAGACACTACTTTGGCCTGGAAAAGATTACAGAAGAAAAGCCAGCTTTTATAAGGGTAGCCAACCATCAGAGCTTTCTTGATATGCCACTTGTGGCCACTATGCCCATGAATATGAAATGGATATCAAAAAAAGAGCTTTTTAAAATTCCGTTTGTTGGTTGGTTGATGCATCTTTCGGGACATATCTCTGTTGATCGGGGTTCTAAAGGTGCTGCAAAATCACTGCTGGAAATGATTGAACCCATTAATGACGGGATGAGTGTGATGGTTTTTCCGGAAGGCACAAGATCTCGCGAAGGCAGGCTGAAGCCATTCAAGAAAGGCGCGTTTCACGCCTCCATGGACTACGGTTTCCGTATTCAGCCTATCGTAATTGAAGGTACGTATAAGTGCATGAAACCCGATACCTGGGTGATGAATTTTACCGGTGATCTGTATGTCTCTGTTCTGGATCCTATTTCACCGGATGGTTTTAGCCATGTCAACGACTTGCGCGACCACGTACATGCTGTAATTCTTGCTGAATCGAACAGATTAAAAGCCATTGCTTCTGAGAATAAACGATAACGCACCAAGTGTTCGTTAGTTCATATCTATGAAACGGGAACACAACAGACCTGAAAATATACCCCTGAATTATCGAAACCGTATTCTGGCGGGTGTCGTGGCTGTGCTTATTGTAATGCTGCTGTTATTCAGATTTGCTGATTGGCACCCGGATTTTGAGCCCCGCTTAACCTACGAATGGGAAGATGTTCTAATCGACGAAGTAGCACTCACTGTACAGCGGGATGCGCTTCCACCTCCGCCAAGACCGCGTATTGGTCCGCCTGTAATTCAAGATGAAATCCTGAGTGATGAGCTGGATCCAATCGATTTTAATTTCGACACTGGTGAAATTGAAGCTGCGGGTCTGAATGATGGCGATACAGGCGAAGCTAATATTGTGGGCAATCCGGACCAGCCGGCCCGCGTGCGTCGTATTGTAGAAGCCGTAACTCCAGATGCCGCACGTGATATGGAAAAAAGAGTTATAGTAACTGTAACGCTGCTGGTACGTGCCGACGGGAGGGTAGACGAGGTCTTCATATCACAGATTGAAACTGTGGATGATACCGGAAATCGTGAAACTATCACGCATATCGGTTATGGTATTATCGAAGAAACCATTCGTGCGGCAAGCGGATGGCTGTTTATACCGGCCAGACACGGTGATGAGCCCGTTGCCAGCTACTCAACCCATCGGTTTACGTTCTGATTTACTACAGGGCAGAGCAATCTCATCCCCAATAATAGTACGTAATATTTCGAATAATAAGGTTGATGTCGGCATCAAAAGACCTTATATTTCGATTCTGTAATTTATTTGATTCGACTCTTAGGAGAGGTGCCAGAGCGGTCGAACGGGCTCGCCTGGAAAGCGAGTGTGCCCTAACCGGGTACCGAGGGTTCGAATCCCTCCCTCTCCGCAAAAAGCCGGTTTTCTGTTTTATTCAGGAGACCGGCTTTTTTTATGAGCCTCTGGCTTCAAATTTGTGGACACTTGGGTTTTATGGCTTTCTGTTAACAAATACCCTTTCCGAATAAAGAGTGTTTTTTGCAGAGTGAACACAGTAAATCATTAACACAGCCTGTTATCATCTTTTATCATTTCCATGTGGTGCAATGATTTATTTTAGTCTTTGCTGTAATGGTAAACTCTCTCAGTTTGCAGGCTCGATATATAAATATATCAGCCTGTTCCTTACTGTGAGCCCATCAACATATACACAAACGACTAATCTGATATGATAATAAGAAAGCTACTACAATTAAGACGCGTAGCACTTGCTGCTTGTCTTTTGCTGGGTTTTAACTCGGCTATACTGGCTCAATCCATCGAAGATCCATCCGTCGATCTAGATATGGTGGAACGCATGATCGAAGAGGGAATAGAAAACTCTCACGCCATGGAAATGGCCAGCTATCTGACGGACGTTATCGGGGCACGCCTTACTAACTCACCGCAGATGTACCGTGCTAATGTATGGGCTGCAGAGAAAATGCAGGAATTCGGACTGGACAATGTGTACCAGCAGGAGTGGGGACCGTTCGGAAGAGGATGGGAATTAAAGCGTTTTGCCATGCATGTTCACGGTGAAAATACGTATTTCCCTGCAATTGGGTATCCTAAAGCCTGGTCGCCAGGTTACGACGGTCCTGTAACAGGCGAAGTAGTTTATCTGGAAATTACCGATGAAAAAGATTTTGACTACTGGAGAGGTAAACTTGAAGGAAAATTCGTGATCACTGATACTCCGGCGGAACCGTCACTGCATTTAGATCCGATTGCCCGCCGGCACGATGATGCATCTCTGCTTCGTCTTGCAAACGCTACCCAGCGTATTGCAACCGAGCAGGGGCAGTCTCCGGGCGCAGCTTGGCTGGCACGACAGCAGGCAGCTTACGAAAAAGCTCAGTTTCTGATGGACGAAGGCCCTCTTGCTATTATCGATGAAAGTTACCGCGGCTGGAGTGGTCAGGTTGCTATTTCGGGAGCTACACTTCCGGCCGAGCCGGGCACGCCATGGGGACAGCGTCCTAGGCCACATCAGGTTGATGCGCCAACTCCTGTTCCGCAAATCTCACTTGCCCGTGAGCATTACGGCCGCATATTCCGGATGCTTCAGCACGGAGAACGTGTCGAAATAGAGCTGGATATGCAGGTTGAATTTCAGGATGAGAACCTGTATGCCTGGAATACGCTTGGACAAATCACCGGAACAGACCCTGAGATTGGTGATGAAATTGTTGTAATCGGGGGCCATCTGGACTCATGGCACACCGGTACCGGAGCAACAGACAATGCCGCCGGTTCAGTTGTGATGCTTGAAGCGATGCGTATTCTAAAGGCACTGGACGTACAGCCACGCAGAACTATCCAGATTGCGCTGTGGAGTGGGGAAGAGCAGGGTTTGCATGGATCGCGCGAGTACGTAAGCGAATACCTGGCTGAAATGACAGGCAATTCTTTTGATCCCGAAACAGCAGACCTTAAAGAATTCTACGATAAATTTTCTGCCTACTACAACGTGGACAACGGAGGTGGGCAAATTCGCGGTATTTATCTTCAGCAGAACGATGCCGTAAGAAACCTGTTTCGTACCTGGTTGCTGCCGTTCAGCGACTGGGGAACCGATACGGTTTCATGGGCCAATACCGGCTCTACCGATCACGTAATGTTCGACCGCGTTGGTCTGCCGGGCTTCCAGTTTATCCAGGATCCTTTAGAGTATTTCACTCTTAGCCATCACTCAAATATGGATACATACGAAAGACTGGTTCCTCAAGATATGATGCGCAACGCCATTATTCTGGCGGCATTTGCCTATCACACCGCTATGCTCGACGAAAAGCTTCCGCGGAAGTAGGTTTTCGAAGGCGCAACAGCGTCTTTTGGAAAATTTTTAAAGACACCCGGCTTCGGCATGGGTGTCTTTTTTTTAGGGTGATGGTATCTCAGCTGGGTTCTTCATCCAGTTGAAAAATCGGGAGTCTGAGTCCTTTGAAAATTGCCGCTAACCGAAGACCAGCTACACACAAAATACCGAATACTGAAGCCGTGTTATCATCTACACCTAGATATTTGAGCAGAAGGTAAACCAGTATTCCGGTGATGGCTGCTGTGGCGTAAAAGTCGCGCCTAAGAATAAGAGGGATTTCGTTTGTGAGTACATCACGTAATATACCCCCCGCGACGCCGGTCATGGTTCCAAGAATCACTACAATTACCCATTGAACACCAGCGCTTTCGGCTATACCGGCTCCCAGAATAGCAAACAACGCCAGACCAAAAGCATCCGCTATGAGCAGAAACCGCTGGGGTAATTTTTTGTAGCGCGAAAAAATAAGCGTTATAAATGTTGCTGCGAAAATTACATAGAGATACGTCGGGTCTTCAATCCAGAACACAGGCTGTCTGCCTATCAGCATGTCCCGGATGGTGCCTCCTCCAATAGCCGTAACAACCGATATTACCATTACGCCAAGCCAGTCAAGACTTTTTCTGCCGGCAGCAAGCGCGCCGGAAATAGCAAAAACAGCCACTCCGGCAAGGTCGGCCATGTAAATCAGTTTAGTAAGTTCGTTTTCCAAAGTGGGCCGAGTTAAATATCCGTTTTTTTGATGTGTAGAACGCGAGTACGGATAAAATCCTCCCAGATCATTTCATCATTTAGCCGAACCTCTTGAAGCCATCCGTTTCGGGCCTGTATGCTATAGTTTTGAATTTCTTTTAAGCTGATGCCACTTTGCACGATATCGTCTTCACTCATTGTTACCTCATTTTGAATATAAAGAAGCATGAGGTCTTCATCATAATTCTCTACAAAAAGTTGCCCTTTGGATGCAATGGGCTCTCCCCAGGGATTTTCCTGCCAGGTTTCGTAGGTGAACACATCATCCGGAAAAATTTCGACACCGTGCAGGCCAAACATGAATTTCATGTCGCGAAGCAGGAGGGACTCAAAGAGCGCCTCGTTTGTATAATAAGCCTCCAGCTGATCGCGTAGCTCTGAATTTGGACTCCAGTATTCCTGCCGGTCGAGTTCACGTACGGCGTTTTTAAAATGCTCGTGAAGCTCATCAATATTTGAGCTGTAGTTGAAACCACCGTTACGGTCGGTGTGAATTACAATGCCATCATTAAGCAATCCGTACATATGGCGATCCAGCTCGGGGTCGTTAAACAAGGGAGCGTTGGTTTCGAGAACCTGCCACAGCAGTACATAACTGTCACCGGGGCGCCGTGCTGCCACATCTATGTGAACCAGCGTGCTCTGTGTACGTTCTTCAAGCAGCTCGTCGTTGCGGTAAATATGAATGACTTCATCGAGCTCATAGCGAACCATTTCACCAGAACGCCACAAGCCTGCAATAATGACGCTCTCCGGAAGTTTATCAGGCTGTTGTGCAGATACAGCAGCCGGGGAGAAGATTCCCGTTAAACAAAAAATGATGCAAAAGAATATGGCGCGCATAGCGTTTGAGAGGGTGTTTCGAAAGAATGATTGCGGGATGATGTAGCAGACCGAATACAGCAATTGAAGTAAAATATCCTTATTTTGCTTAATTACACAAAATACAGAACAGTTAAGATCAGATATGCCTCGCTGGAAACTAAATACAGAATTTAAATTCGATTCCGCACACTTCATTGAAGGTTACGATGGTAAATGCGGTAGAATGCACGGCCACACTTACAAAGTGCGGATGACCGCAATTTCAACAAAGCTGAATCCATCGGCTTATTTGAAGAGTCCCGACATGGTTTGTGATTTCAAGGAATTAAAGTGGGCTGCGACCGATTCCACCAAAGGCGGGCTCGATCATGGCGTATTAAACGACATAATTCCTGTCTCAACAACGGCTGAGCGCATTGCAGAGTATTTGCACAAAGAAACTATGAAAAGGCTCCCTGATGGTATTGAACTGATCGTTACCGTTTGGGAAACCGATACAAACTGGGTAGAGTACACCGCAGACTAATACATGTTTCAAACAGAACTAGAAAAAAGCGTTCTCGCAAAAACAGACGCTGTCGAATATCCGCTGATGGAGCACTTCTACACCATCCAGGGTGAAGGTGCGCATACCGGGCTACCATCATACTTCATACGTACCGCAGGCTGCGATGTACAGTGCTGGTGGTGTGATGTAAAGGACAGCTGGGATGAGTCCAAACATCCGCGCATGAAAACCGGCGAAATTGCTGACCTGGCTTTGAAAAGCGGAGCACCATTTGCCGTAATTACGGGTGGAGAACCGTTGCTGCACGATTTGGGGCCGCTTTCATTCAGCCTTAGAAAGCGTGGTTTAAAAGTGCATATAGAAACAAGCGGCTCATCTCCATTAAGCGGTCATTTAGACTGGATTACGCTTTCTCCCAAACGTTTCAAAAAGCCACTGGATGAAAATTTCCCATACGTAGACGAGCTGAAGGTTGTGGTATTGACCAATAAAGATCTGCAGTGGGCCGAGGAAAATGCTGCGAAATGTCCGGCTGGTACACGACTATTGCTTCAGCCGGAATGGGACACTCCGAAATCGATTCCATTAATTGTCGACTATGTGAAGAAAAACCCAAAGTGGGGCATCAGCCTGCAGACGCATAAATTCATCAACGTACCCTGATGGCCATCTCTCCGGAAGCATCTATCGTAATTACCGGAGCGAGCCAGGGCATAGGCCGCTCAATTGCCGTTATCCTGGCAGAACTGCTTCCGAATCCGCTCATACTGATAGCCAGAAGTGCGGATGGTCTTGCTGAGACAAAGAAGGAATGTAAACTATTAAGCAGCAAAAGAATAGATGCGTTTACCTGTGATCTTTCGAATGCTGATGAAGTCAATAAGCTTCTGCAGAAAGCTGACTTCGACAATGTAGCCGTACTGGTAAATAACGCGGGTTATTTTTTGCAGAAGTCAGTACTCGAATGCGAATCTGAAGATTATTCGAGTCAGTTTGAGGCCAATACGCTTACGGCAGTTCACATTACGAACGGACTGCTGCAGCGTCTGAACAATCAGCCGGAAGCCCGGGCTGTGTTTATTTGCTCTGTTACTGCACAAAAAGGGCAGGCCCGGTGCGGCGCCTATAGTGCTTCTAAAGCGGCTTTGAATGGCTATATTCAGAGCCTGAGAGAAGCACTATTGGATACCAAAACGGCCGTAACGTCTATTATACTTGGTCAAACGTTTTCAACTTCCTGGGATGGCTCCGGTATAGATCCAAACCGACTAGCTGATCCCGAAGATGTGGGGCGTGTAATCGCTGGCCTTTGTGGTTTGTCGTCCAGAACATGTGTGGAAGAGGTAGTTATTCGTCCTCAGCAGGGTGATCTGTAG
>PWID01000062.1 GCA_003555145.1 Balneolia bacterium
CCTGCCCCCGGGTTCCCATTCGGTCACCCGGGCCTGCCTGCTGCGGCAAGCCATCAGGTTTGGCAGGCAGGTTCACAATTCACCATTCACCATTGGTTGCGAAGCTACCCTACTCAATGGTTTCATAAATGGCCCGCTCAAGCCGGTCGTAGAATTCGGTCTGGCCCAGTGCGGGCATCACCTGGGTCATAATTACTACGATAAGATCATGCTCCGGATCGATCCAGTAGGTGCTTTGGAAAGCTCCGCCCCAGCTCAGGCTGCCGGTCGCACGCTTTCCCTCTGTTCGGCCTTCATCGGTTGTGATCATGAGTCCGTACCCGAATTTATTCCCGCCCAGATTAAAGTCACCGATCTGGTTTTCGGTCATCATTGAGACGGTGGATTCATCCATAATCCGGTTTCCGTTGAATGATCCACCGTGATGAATTGCGGAAAGAAAAGTGTGGTAATCTGCAGTGGACGAAGTCAGTCCGGCGCCACCTGAGTAGTAGGTCATTGCGCCTCTGACCGGGAAATTTGCGCCAATGCCGGTGGTTTCTTCCGGATATACCACAAGAACACTGTCCCGGATGGAGTAGAGCCGGGTGAGGTCATCTTCGCGCCCTGGCAGGTAAAATCCGATATCATGCATTACCAGAGGTTCGAAGATGTTCGCTGAAAAATATTCCGCGAGCGACAAACCGGACGCCACTTCAACAACCCGGCCAAGCACATCGGTACTTAGTCCGTAGGTATAGCGCTCGCCGGGATCATGGGCCAGCGGGAGGGGGCCTAAATTGGCCATGCTTTCTTCGATTTTAAGTTCCGCCTCAGAGCCAAGATCAGGCACGCCTGCCTCACCGTAGATGCGTCCGAAGGTGCGGTTCGTAAATCCGTAGGCAATACCGGAAGTATGGGTAAGAAGGTGATGAATGGTGATGCTCTCCGTGGCGGGACGGGTTTCGTAGGTGCCGGTTTCTGCATCGAATGACGTTAACACTACGGGTTCGGCAAATTCCGGGATGTACATTTCCAAAGGATCATCAAGGGAAATCTTTTCCTGCTCAACAAGCTGTAAAATGGCTGCAGAAGTGACGGCTTTGGTCATGGAAGCCGTACGAAAAAGATGATGCGTTTCCATGGGCTGTTCATCTTCCATGTTTTTCCATCCCCACGCATTATCAGCTATGATGCGATCACCCTGCGATATCATCACAACGCCACCGGCTATACGACCCATTTCTATCTGGTTTTCCATCACCTCATCCAGGGCGGAAATCAGGGCCTCGTTGGTAGCCGTTGAGTAGTAGCCGGTATTTTCTTCCGGTGTACACGAAAACACCAGAAAAGAGATCAGAAGCGGAAAAATTGAGGTGCGCAGGAATTTCATCGGAAAAGATTTATGAGGTGATTTTAAAAGTGATGTTTCGAGTGAAGCGCCTGAAGATACGTAAATTATACGGGGTAGAGTTTAGGACGCAGAGCAGTATAGCAGTATGTCAGAATTCATTGTTCATTTTACAGCTACAGGTACAGGCAGGAATGAATAATTAGCAATAATCAATAAACAATGGTTGTCCAGCCCCAAAGGGGCGTGAGCATCAGCATGGGGGCAACGCCCCATGAAAGAGAGTGCCCATCCAATTAAAGCTCCAACGGAGCGAAAGCGTGGTGATTTGGACGCAGAAGCCCGTAACAGTATTTCATTATTCATTTTACAGTGACAGAGGAATTAAAAAAAGCAATGTTTTTTGGATTCAACTCCGGGACTCGAATTTGAGAGACCTTC
This sequence comes from Balneolia bacterium, assembly GCA_003555145.1. Classification (GTDB taxonomy): domain Bacteria; phylum Bacteroidota; class Rhodothermia; order Balneolales; family Cyclonatronaceae; genus Cyclonatronum. The sequence goes on from PWID01000062.1 coordinate 1,772, forward strand.
GACCTTGGACTTTCGACCTTAGACCAATTCACAATTCACAATTTGAATAGAAACAATTCTTCGCCTCGGGAAGCGTCATTAATCTTCCATCGTTTTTTCGTATCTTATCGGGCTATGGAAATTAAAGAAAATACCGCCCCCGTTATTAAGAAAACCAACCTGAAATCCCTTACCCGTGCGCAGCTTGAAGCTTTTTGCACCGATATGGGACTCAAGCGCTTTCGTGCCGATCAGCTGTTTCAGTGGATGTACCAGAAAGACGTGACCGATTTTCATCAGATGACCAATCTGGGAAAGGAACTCCGCGATAAGCTCAGTACTGTTGCCGAAGTGGGCACCATCACCACGGCATCGCAGCAGCAGTCGGCCGATGGCACCATCAAGTTTTTGTTTCGACTGCCCGACTATCATCAGGTTGAAGCGGTGATGATACCCGATTTTAACGAGGACGGAAGCCCGAAGCGGCTCACGGTCTGCGTTTCATCTCAGGTGGGCTGCGTGTTCGGCTGTTCGTTCTGCGCCACCGGCAAGATGGGCTTTCACCGCAACCTGCATCCGGGTGAAATCGTGGATCAGGTGGTAAAGATTAACGCCATCACCGAGGAAAAATACGGGCGCGGCATCACCAATATCGTGTATATGGGCATGGGCGAGCCCTTGCATAACTTCGTGGCGGTGACCGAATCGGCCGAGATCATCACCGATGAAAAAAGCCTGGGCTTGTCACCGAAGCGAATTACGGTATCCACGGTTGGCCTCACCAAACAAATCCGTCAGATTGCAGATGCAGGTCATACCTTCAGACTGGCCGTATCCCTGCACGCCGCCAACGATGAGAAGCGTGATAAAATCATGCCCATCAACAGCTCGCTCAACCTGAAAGAGCTGCGCGATTCCCTCATGTACTATTACGAAAAAACCGGGCTTGGAGTCACTTACGAATACCTGCTCTTCGACGGATTCAACGACAGTCCCGAAGACGCCAAGCTGCTGTCTAAAATCAACAGCTGGGTTCC
>PWID01000223.1 GCA_003555145.1 Balneolia bacterium
CCGCTGCTGTTTTCTGAACCACCACCGGCGAGCATCAGATAGCCCTGAGCCTCAGCAAACCGGGGCACGAGCAAAAGTCCGGCAAGCAGAACAATAGCCGATAAATATTTGATGGTGATGATATTCGTGGTAAGCCTCTTCATCATAAAGTAATAGTCAGTTTCTGATTCAAAATAGGTTCTGCATGGCGATGACGCATCGAAGCCGGTTTAATATAATGAAATGAACAACATGGACATGGTTCATAATTCATGATACATTTTACAGGTATCAGGGTGAATCAGGTAACAGGTGGCAGGTTACAGGTTACAGGTATCAAGTTGTTGGCATTACTATATTGGTTTGGGATATCAGAATATGAGAGACCTTCGACCTTCGACCTTTGACCTTCGACTTTGAATCTTCGACCCGTTCACAATTGCCAGGCATCAATATTCCCGATTTATAGCTAATTTTGTTCCGAACTTAATGCATTGATTCTGGTTTTACCTTTATCCTCATTTTACTTCCGAACCTCCTGAGACGAAAGCTTTCTACATGCGCATCACAACTCTTCTGATTTTAGTTCTGCTTTTTCTTGCGGGAGCATTGGTTCTGCCTGCGGCGAATCCTGCAATAGCTCAGGTTCAGCTGCCCGTGTATGAAAACGTATACCGGCCGGCTCAGCAGCATTTTACGCTTACGACCCCAAGATTCCGGATTATTTATCCTGAGGGTCAGGAGGCCGTGGCAAGACGGACGGCCCGTATTCTGGAAGACCAGTATCCTATAGTGCAGTCTCTTGTGGGCGGCTCATTACATCGCTTTCCTGTGGTTCTGAACGACCACAATGATCTTTCGAACGGCTACGTAACCCCAATCCATTTCCGTACAGAGATAGAAATCCCGGCCATCAAAGGGCGCTCGCTGAATCCACGCACCGGCGGATGGATCGAAAACGTGGCGCCTCATGAATTGGTGCACGCGCTTCACTTTTCGAACATTCCTTCGGGCTCCCTCACCGCCCTGTTTTACCCGTTTGCACCCGACCTTGCCCGTTCCCTTCACGCTATCGCACCTTTTGGTATGCTGGAGGGCATAGCCGTCTTTCATGAAACCAAGGTTGTTTATGGCAAAGGCGGACGCGGGAACTACTCTCTTTTTCGAAATGCCGCCCACAGCAACCTTAGCAGCGACCGTCCATGGACGCTTTCTCAGCACCTGATGCCGTCTTTTTACAGTCTGCCATCTAATCGTCACTATACGGGCGGTTATGAGTTTATCCGCTGGCTTCAGTACAATTATGGTATGGACACAACACGGGAAAGTATTGAACATTTTGTACAACTTCCTTTTCTGGGTTACGGACGCGCCCTGCGTCAGGCTACGGGCAAATGGCCAACTACGCTCTACCGCGAGTACCAATCCGACATGCGTGATTTCCTCGCTGAAGAACATCCGTCCGGACGTATTTCGGACAGCGAAACTCTGGGGCAGGGCACGCCCATTCCTTCCCGCGCCCGCGATGAAAATCAGTACCGGCCGCAGTGGCTCGACAATGATCGCATCATCTTTGCACAGCCAACGCAGTACAACAGCCGCCCCGGTTTTTATGTGCATGAACTGAGTACGAGCCGCACCCGACTGCTGTACGAAACGCGCATGGTGGGAGATTATCTGTACAATCTTCATCCGGATCGTGACCGTCTTTTGTATGCCCGCTACAACCGCCATCCCTACCACGTAAATGCCTGGCAAATGGACGTAACCGAAGTAAGTACCGAAACCAGCCGGGCGCAGCGCCTTAGCCGCAATGCCCGAATCCACGCGCCGGTCTATTCCGGTTTGCAGGATGATGAGCAGCATCCCGGCATCATCGCGCTACGAACCGTGAACGAGACCTCGCAGCCGGTTCGCCTTAACTCAGACGGCACGGTCGATATACTCTATTCCATCTACCCCGATAATTTTGTTCAGCTGGAATCTTCCCCCGCTGATGCCGGAACGTTCGCCGTAATTGCCAACCGCAACGGGCTTCAGGCTTTGTGGGTAGTTCGCGATTCAGACTTTTCAGCAGTGGCCGGATCCAATCCTGACGTTGCCTTTCGCAACGGCATCATCCATGACATCTCCTGGTCAGAAGACGGAACTCGTATTCTGCTGAGCGGCACCATGGAAGACGTCGCCCAGATTTATGAATATGAGCCCGGCACCGAAAATCTCACCCGCCTCACGCAGAGCCGGTTCGGGGCAACGCAGCCATCATACAGCCCTGACGGAACACGAATCGCCTACACCGAGCAGCTCGATAATAGTCTGCGTGTTGTGGTGATGGATCTCGAAAACTCCCTCAATCGCATGTATCAGCCGGTGGAGTTCCAGCCTGATGTGAGCTCTGCTTTGGAGGCCTCCCGGCTTTCCGACTACCGAAATGCCGATGACAGCGACTGGGAGTTCGATGAGTACCGCAGCGGTATATCGTGGCTGCGCCCAAGGGTGTTTCTGCCCGCAATTTATGAAGGTAGCAGTCCCGTTCTCGATACCCGGTTCGGTCTGATTACACAGGGCGGCGACGTGCTGCGCAGGCACGCATGGCTGGCTGAGCTCACCTATGCCAACGAGCATCTTTGGTCAGAGCTCTTTTACCGTAACTCTACTTTCTGGCCCGGATATCAAATTGAGGCCTATTTCAAGCCGCGGCCAACCACCATCGGCTTGTATAAAGAACGGGGCACGACCTTCAGCCTGCCGTTTACCTGGCAGATGAATCACCGGTCACGTTCGACCTACTGGCAGTTTCGTCCTGCTATTGCGGCACGGCAGTTCAGACCGTATCAGCTGCTTCCGGTACAGGGCGCCGATCAGATCGACCCCGACTGGTTTACCGATATCTCGGTGAAGGGTTTCCTTGGCTATTTCTTTCGTCTGCAGCAAAATATCCGGGACATTCAGCCCAATACGGGCACGATATTGTTTACTCAAGCCGAGCAGTATATAATCAGCGACCGGGAGGCGCGCGTGGCCGGAATCCGGATGGGAATACATCAGTATCTTAGTCCCGTGCCGCGATGGAATCATGGCTTATTGTTGAGAGCCGAAGCACTCACGCAGACGCCGGTCAGGCTCTATAATACCTCAAACCTGGTATACCAGGGCTTCGACGAAAACGTGCTTGCGGGGTTAAGAAACGCAGGAAGCCTGAGGGCCCGCTATGTGCTGCCAATCAGCTATGTTGATAAGGGCTCCATCACCCTTCCCTTTTTTATGGATCGCATCTATCTGGCGCTTGAGGCCAACTACGTAGCCGACCTGAACCGCCTCAATCAGGATAACTACAGCACCGTCGGGCGTGCGGTTTACGGAATCGAACTTCGCACCAACATCCGTCTGTACAACCTGCCGCTGGATCTCGGCATCGGTTTTGGATACGAACCAACCCGCGAAAACTGGCACATTTTCGGCGGCGCTAGGTGAATGTATTTGTGCGCGTAGCTGTTTATTTTCCACTATGCACACTTTTTCAATTACAATAGAAAACGGGAACCTGTCCGAAGCCCTGCGTGAACAGCTTGAGGCGCTGGGTTCTCTGGTTCGCCTGCAAACGCTTGAAACGGCGGGAGATGCCTCAACCGAAACCGTTCTTGAGTTCGATGCTCAGTCTTTCAGGCTTGGATTGCGCCCGCTGAGGGAAGCGGTGAATCTCATTGCCACCGAACACGACGCGCTCTACAAAGCCGGTGACAAAACCATTTCCGCTAGCGCTATGGTCGATATTTTTGACCGCGTGATGAAGCAGGAGCAGCAGATTATCGATGAGCGTCAGCGGGACGATCTCCGCCCGGACGGCTGGGGGTATTCCGCCCTCGATGCCATCACCCGCTACCTTCCGGAACACCGCGAGGATTTGCATCATGATGCATTCTGGTTCCAGTTCGGCACCTTCACAACAAGCGGAGTCTGGAGCGTGGACAAGCATCAGATTCTGGCCATTCTGAAGCAGCAGGCTGAAGACAAGCTGCTTCACCTTTGTCCGTCTTTCGATTTCGCAATTACGGAAGGAATCATCTCCCGCCTGCCCGACACGATTGATACCAACGAAAACCCTAACTGGTCGGTCTGGTCAGCCAAAGTGGTCGAAGGATCAAGGGTGATGCGACGCCCACGGGGTATTGTTCACAAACTGACGCGCATCAGCGGCCGGAGTTCAGAGGGTGATGCCGGGGCTGGTTCCGGCAGTTCTGCTGATTCCGATTCCGGTGAATCAGCCAGCGAACGCAAGCGCAACATTCCAAAGGTAAGCTTCGACGAAATCGGCGGTATAGACGGTGTTATATCACAGGTTCGGGAAGTAATCGAGCTCCCGCTGAAAAATCCGGACGTGTTTCGTCATCTGGGGATCAAGCCGCACAAAGGCATGATGCTCTACGGAGAGCCCGGCTGCGGCAAAACCATGGTCGCCAAAGCCATAGCCAATGAAGTTGAGGCCCACTTCATTTCGGTGAAGGGACCCGAGCTCATCAACAAATATCAGGGGGCGAGTGAGGAAAGTCTCCGCAAGCTGTTTGATGAAGCCCGCGAGATGCAGCCCTCCATCATCTTTTTCGACGAGATTGATGCCGTCGCCCAGCGCCGCTCCGATGCCGAAACCCTGCGCACCGACGCCCGCTTTGTGAATCAGCTGCTTTCCGTGATGGACGGCGTGGAAGACTACGGCCGAATCTGCGTAATTGGCGCCACAAACCGGGTCGAGCTCATTGATCCCGCCCTGCTGCGTCCCGGCCGGTTCGACTATCAGCTGGAGGTCAAAAAGCCCGACGCCGAAGGATGCCGCCGTATTTTTGAAATTGTAACCGAAGAAATGCCTTTGGAAGAAGATATCGACCGCTCCTCATTCGGGCGTAAGCTCGAAGGCCTGACCGGGGCTGAAATTTCATTCATTGCCCGGGAAGCCGCCTACAATACACTACGCAGAACGCTTGGCACTGATTCTGAATTTAATTCAGAGAAAATTGCTACATACGATTACAGCGAGATGCGTATTTCGGCAGCTGATCTGAACACAGCCAAAACCAAATTGACCGGAAGATCTTCAGGGGGCAAAAAAGTTTAAGAATAGGGGTTGACCTCAGCTGGAATTGTCCTTATATTTGGAATCTTCAAGCGAATCGGTAGCTCAGTTGGTAGAGCATCGGCCTTTTAAGCCGCTGGTCGGGGGTTCGAGCCCCCCCCGATTCACTTAGAAATCAGAAAAGCCCGTTCGGTTAATACCGGATGGGCTTTTTTTGTTTGCGGGATTGGCATCTTTTCGTTTTAGACCTTGATTAAAAAGGATTTTAGGGATGGTCCTTGATTGGTCGGGGTGGATTCGACATTTGGGCAGAAAATAACATCATGGGAATCCTTTCAATCCTGTAAATCATGGTCCTCCCATACTAGATTACTAAACTTCCCGGAACGCGGATCCTTGCCCACATCACCTCTGTCTTTGTTTTTGACCATGATTAAAAAGGATTTTTGGGATGGTCCTTGATTATCCGGGGTGGATTCTTCATATGGGCAGAAAAACATCATGTTAATCCTTTCAATCCTGTAAATCATGGTCCTCCCCCTACAGGACTAACAATTTGCCTGGAATGGCTATTCCCGCCTGTATTCTCCTTTCCTTTTGCTTTAAGGATGTTAGGGATGGTCCTTGATTGGTCGGGATAAATTCGACATTTGGGCAGAAAACAATCATGCTAATCCTTTCAATCCCATAAATCATGGTCTTTCTTTTTAGTGAGATTTTGTTAGATTCTTTTAGCTGCTTGATTATAAAAATGCCTATTAAGGCAACAAAATCAATGACCTATGAAACACGGTGATTTAACCCGGAAAGTAATTGGATGTGCTATGGAAGTGCACGGCGTTCTTGGAAACGGTTTTCAGGAAAAGGTTTATCATATAGCGCTTGGCCGTGAGTTTGAGCTGCAACAGCTTAACTTTACTCAGGAAGTTGATATGAATATCTTCTACAAAGATGCCCATTGTGGAACCCGGCGCGTAGACTTTCTTATCCAAGGTATCATATTAGTAGAAATTAAGGCTGTAATCGAACTCGAAGACAGACATCTCAACCAGGCAATGAATTACCTCGAAGCCTATAATTTGGAAATAGGCCTTTTGATCAATTTTGGTGCAACGAGTCTACAATTCAAACGTGTTCATAACAACAAATTCAAGCATTCTTGACCATGATTAAAAAGGATGTTAAGGATGGTCCTTGATTGGTCGGGGTGGGTTTGTCATTTGGGCAGAAAATAATCATGGGAATCCATTCAATCCCATAAATCATGGTCCTCCCATACTAGATTACTAAACTACCCGGAACGCGGATCCTTACCCACATCAACTCTCTACTCTCGTTTTAGACCATGATTAAAAAGGATGTTTGGGATGGTCCTTGATTGGTCGGGGTGGATTCGTCATTTGGTCAGTAACTAATCAAGCTAATCCTTTCAATCCTGTAAATCATGGTCCTCCATTCCTTTCGTTTTAGACCTTAATTAAAAAGAATGTTAGGAATGGTCCTTGATTGGTCGGGATAAATTCGACATTTGGGCAGAAAATAATCATGCCAATCCTTTCAATCCCATAAATCATGGTCCTCCATTCCTTTCGTTTTAGACCTTGATTAAAAAGGATTTTAGGGATGGTCCTTGATTGGTCGGGGTGGATTCGACATTTGGAGCAGAAAGTAGCATCATGGTAATCCTTTCAATCCCAAAAATCATGGTCCTCCCCCTACAGGATTACCAATCTGCCCGGAACCCAATCTTCGCCCAAATACCATCACCTTTTTTGCGTTCCTCCGCGGCATAATCCGCGTTAATCAGCGTCCTGCTGCTGCAGGCAGGTCCTGCCAAACTACTCAGCAAACTGCTGGATTAAACTTCCGCTGAGTCTTAGCAGTTCGGTTTCGGCCAGCTTGGCTTCGAACTGCGCGCTGATGAGGCGGGTTTCGGTATCAAGCAGGTTACGCTGGGACTCGCGCAGCTCGAGCGAGGTCGTGGTTCCCAGGCTGAAACGCTCCAGGGCAATTTCGAGGGTGCGTTCTGCCAGGTTGAGGTTTTCCATCTCGAGATCAATCAGCGAGCGGGTGCTTTCGTAGTTTCGGTATTCGCCGGCAATTACGGTTTCCAGAAACTTTTGCTGCTCTTCAAGAACGAGCTCGCTGTTTTTGCGCTGTATTCGCGCCGTTTGTATTTCTCTGGTCGTGTTGAATCCGTTGAAAATATTGAACCGTGCCGTTAGCCCGTAATAAAAGTAGTCCGTCCGGTTATCAACTGATTCCGGTCTTCGCTGCAGGTCGCGATCGATGCCGTAACCGGCCTGAAACTCAACGGTTGGAAACCACTGCTGCCTACTTTCGGTAAGCTCGAGCCCTGCCACGGAGCGGCGGAGACGGGCCGATTCGAGGGCACGGTTTTCGGCCATCGTGGCTTCATAAATTTCATCAAAGTTGAGGCGTTCTGCCAGCTCGATCTCGCTGATAACTCCTACATCTATTCCGGCAGGAAGGTTCAGCAGGCGGATGAACTGAAGGCGGGCGTCGTTAAGCTCCACCTCTTCGCGTACTACAAGCGCGCTATCGGCATTAAAGTCCGTTCGGGCGAGCAGCAGATCATACTCCGAGCCTGAGCCCAGCTCGTATTTATCACGCGCTATGCGGCGGCGCTCACGTGAGGTTTCGACCGTGTTCTGAAAAACCTCCAGCTGCTTTTCGGCTCTCACTATATTAAAGTAGGCGTTTGTGATGTCGGTGATGGTGTTCTCGACCTGAATCTGAGACTCAATTTCACCAAGCCGGCGGAGTTCCCCGAGCCGGTTGTAGTTGGTAAACATGCGGAGGCCGTCGAAGATGGTCCAGCCGAGATCAACAGAAGCGCCCCGCTCCAGATCTCTGACCAGCGTTTGTGAACGTTCTCCTCCCGAAATTGTAGTAATGTCGTCTTCAGACTCGATCATTGCCGCGTTCAGGTCAATAACCGGAAGAAATCCGGCGTTGCCAATCGAGTGGTTTCTTCTGGCAATTTCGGCTTCATTCCGTGCTATGAGAATACCAAAGTTCTGCTCCAATCCGATACGAATGGCTTCTTCGAGACTAAGCGTTTCGGGCAGCACGATATCGTTTTCGTCGCCGTTCGACTGACCTTGAACGGCCGCCATGGGCAGATAAAATATTATCATGCAGAGCATCATCACCCTTGCAGCGCATTTTGGGTTTTGCATCATAAAAACTAAAATTCAGTTGAGCTGATCTGTTATTAATTGAGTTACGAAACGGGCTTTTTCAGCGCTTCTTCATCCTGGATTCGAATACGCTCAAGCGACCTGAAAACCGGATCTTCGCTTACATGGGATCGCTCTTTGGCAATATAGGAATACATGGCAGGAATAATAAACAAGGTGAGGAATGTACCAATAAGCAAACCACCGATTACCGCAATACCCATGGATACACGACTTTCTGAACCTGCTCCAAATGATAACGCAATCGGTAATATACCCAAAATGGTGGAAGCGGAGGTCATCAGGATCGGGCGGAATCGTGAGGCCGCTGCATCCTTAATTGCAGCCATGAGCGTAAGCCCCTGAATCTGCCTCTGATTTGCAAATTCCACAATCAGAATACCGTTTTTGGTGACCAGGCCAATGAGCATCACCATCCCAATTTTGCTAAAAATATTGAGCGTTTCGCCAAAGTACCAGAGCGAGAACAGCGCTCCAAAAAGTGCCAAAGGTACGGTTAGAAGTATGATGAGGGGCTCAACATCATAAATTTGCCGTAGAATGTTGAATCTATACCTTGTATGGTAAAGCTTACCTCGCTTCCTGTAGTTACGCGGGCGCATACCGCTCAGGCACTGAGAAGTCGATATTCATCTCACTCATTGTTCTGGAACGTGGCAATTTGGGTGTTGGGTGAAATGTAGCTACCCTCATCCACGTACCGAAGGCCCATAGTTTCCTGAATCCGGACTTTTTCTCCTGATCAGTGGTATTTCCCAGCATATATATATGTTGAAATAATAGATTTATAGGCACTTTTAAAGTGCCTTAACTTTCACATTCCGGAATTGATGCAAACACTGCTACTTCAATTAACCGTCTGCCTTAAAGTGCTTTCTACATATGTTACACGCTGGTTTTTACAAATGACCATTTTGAGGTTCTTGCCAAACTACCACTTAGCGGAATGTGAACCCAAGCCCTGCGTTGAAAACCGCATACTCTGCGTATGTAACATCGGCGGTAACGTACAGGAAACCAAGTTTAACGCTTGCTCCTGCAAAAGTGCGGAAGGTAGCGCCTGTATCCACATTTACGGTGAGCGGATCAACCATGGAGTCGAGCACAACCTCAACATCATCACCCTGCTGGTTCACCTGTAGATTATACACGGGATATTCGCCTTTAAAGTCCAGACTCATTGAAGTTGACTGGAAGCCTAAACCACCAAAAACCGAAAGCGGGCCCAAAGTACGGCCGGCCATCAGGTTGGCATTCCATGAGCTGCTTGACAGCGCGGCCGATTGTCCTGCCCATCTTGCCGGAGTGTCGAGATTGTTAGGATCTGAATCATAATCAGAAGGAGAAGGCGCCACTGTATAGTTACCGGTTAGGCCGATATTCATATAGCCCGCCATTACCGTAAGATCTATAGGCAGGTAGCCCGGAATCCACTGATTCAACTCATGGTTGAATCCGATTCCAAATACGCCAAACTCACCGTAGCCGGGAATGCTGACCGTCGGCACGAAGCGAATCATAAGATCTGTATCGTAGGGAAGGCCAATTCCGGCCTGAACCATGGGGGCAAGCGCGTAGCCAAATCCACTGCCTGAAGGCATGTTAAAGCTGGTAATGACCTCGTCTTGGCCGGTTAACGGATTGGGCTTAAACACTTCTACCTGTGGCCCCGGATTGTTGCTGCCACTTACTGATGGAGTCACTGAGTTTGCCATATTAACCGGACGTATGGTATTCAGATTCAAACCGTTTAAATCGAACTCGTTTTTTCCCTGCGGGATGACTGAAGCACCAAATCGGAGCGACAAGTCAAAACCCAGAACCGAATGTGTTCCCGCCTTGTGAACCCAGCCCGTGTTGGCTACGGCGCCGAGTCCTTCTGCGTACGGACGGATATACTCCTGTGTCAGAAGCGTTGCATCGTCGAGTGAACCCTGAAGCAATGGACCCGTATTACTAACCTGAGCCTGACTTTTTCCGGCCATCAGAACTATAATAAGCACTGCTGCCAATACTACACTCTTCATCATGGTAGAAAATATGATCATAAAATTGAACTCCGTTATATGTGTAACCAAATGATTTTGTTGTCTTCATATCAATTAGGAAAGATACATAGAATCTTTCTTCGTTGTTAGGGTTAGGGACCAGACCCTTTCAGGCATCCTGTAGCCAACGGGTCAGGTGATTCTGAGCCCTGTTTTTTTTGAGACAGAACAGCTTTTTTCGACAGCCTCTCATATCATAAAAACCTATCTGTTCCCTTCGATGTAGCTATCGACCACCGCCGAGACGATTTCCATGGGAAGGCTGCCGTTCATCAAAATCATATCATGGAACTCCGCGATGTCAAATTGTTCCCCAAGCTCCGCTTCGGCTTTTTGCCGCAGGTCCTGAATATGCATCATTCCAATTTTGTAGGCCAGGGCCTGTCCGGGCATTACGATGTAGCGTTCTATCTCTGATACTATATCTCCCATGGGCATACCGGTGTGTTCATACATGTAATCAATGGCCTCTTGCCGGGTCCAGCGTTTCAGGTGAATTCCGGTATCCACTACCAACCGGACCGCCCGGAACATTTCGGCCTGCAGCCGCCCGAGATTGCCATATGGGTCACCCTCATAAAAACCAATTTCATCAATTACCCACTCCGTGTAGAGCGCCCATCCCTCGGAGTAAGCTGTAAAGGGGTAAAGCTTTCGAATGGTGGGTACATTCTCAATTTCCTGAGCCAGGGCAAGCTGAAAATGGTGTCCGGGCACGGCTTCATGAGCCGCAAGTGTCATCATGCCGTATTTAGTTATTTCATCAATATTGCGAAGGTTGATGAAAAATATACCCGGCCGGCTGCCATCCATTGCCGGAATATTGTAATAGGCAAAGGGCGCGGTGGCTTCGGAGTACTCAGGCACGCGGCGTACCTCCACAGCGGCTTTGGGCGTACGCTTAAACAGTGGTGCGGTTTCCTCATACAGGAAATCAATCATTTTTGTGTAATCAGCAATAACCTGATCGTGTACACCGGCGGTGTCGGGATAGAACATGCCGGGTTTTTCGTCCAGTGCAGCGAATCGTAAGGCAACGCTTTCCCCGGAAATGTCGATTTCATCAAAAAGCTCAAACATTTCATTTTTAATGCGCTCCACTTCCTGTAATCCGGTTTGATGAACCTCTTCAGGAGTGAGTAGCAGCGTGGTGTGCATTCGGGTGAGGTACCGGTAATATTCGTCACCGTCCGGGAGCGTCCAGGCCCCGACATCCTCAGGTGCTGAGGCCTGAAGTTCCCTGAATATGTCTATCAAAACCTGATATGCGTTCGTTACTTCGTTTTGCACGGCTATGAGCGCCTCTTCAAGCAGCTGATTCCGCTCTTTTTCAGAGAGGTTATCTAGTTCCTCCACATTGGTTTTGAAATAATCGTACAGCGGATTTTCTTCAGCCGTTTGTGCTATAAATTCGCTCATCTCTTTTAAGACATGGGCGATCACAAAAGCCGGGGGAATAACGCCTCGATCAGCCCTGTAAATTACAGATTCACGCACCTGTTCAAACTTATCCTCAAATGCCCGCAGCCGGTTGATATAATTTTCGGCGCTCTTTTTGTCTTTGATTTGATGGTGAGTGGTAAGAAAAGAAGGCAGGGCACTTTGCACCCCAAAGGTCTGATTTACCGGATAATCATGAAAAGCCCATTTTCCGCCCTCAATATTGGTTTCCAGCAGCCACTCAACCATATCATAGGAAATGGCTTTCTGCCCGGAGAGCTTGTCGCGGTTATAGCGACGGATCATTTTGAGGTAATCCCCGTCCCGTTCCAGCATGGCATAGGTATGAACCGGCGAGGCGTCGGAAAGCTTATGGCTATGAAAATCAAGAATCGTATTATCCACTATGCCGACCATAGTAAGAATTTCCGGCTCGGCAAGCACGGCTCCAATTAGATAGCGCTCAAAAAAGTGATTGATACTGAGTGGTTTTCCCCAGATTAGTTTGTATCCCCAAATACCGAAAGCAAGCAGAAGAACAACAAGGGAAAAAAGCAGGATTTTTTTCGCAGACATAAAAAATGCGTTTATGGATAGGTTTTATATCGGGCCACTCAGTAAAACACATTATAGCACATTCCATGAAAGTTAAAAACAGGGTAACTATCTAATTTTCAGAATGATCTGAGTAATTCATTCAATAGATCCGGCCACTCACAATTCACAATCACTACTGCCTGGCAAAACTCATCCAAATCAAATTTTTGCTTTTGAAATCAAATATAGACCCATTTCAAGCAGCA
>PWID01000147.1 GCA_003555145.1 Balneolia bacterium
CAAAAACCGCTGGGCTGGAATAAAAATTGGCTAAACCGTACTGCGTTCCGCTAAAAGAAACCAAAGCTCCCCAACTCTCAGAGCAATTTTATGAGGTACTCAGCGGTGTGGTTTCTTTTTTAACGCTCCACTCCGCCGCGGTTCTTAACGCCATTTTTTTCCTAGGCCCGATTTGTTGAGGGCATATTTAACCTTTAGTGGTTTTTAGCGCTATACTTTTTAGTGCCTGCCTGTCTTCGCCGCGGCAGACAGGCCTGCCTAACAGAATTCGTAGGTTTCGGTTCTCTGCCAGATTTTTATCCCAAATTACTTTCCCCGGACAATAGTGATTCACAATTCACCATTCACCATTCACAATTCACAATTCTAAAAGAACCTTCTCAGCTCTTCCATCTCCTTCAAACTGGCATATTTCTCTTTTCCTACCGGCTTTTCAAGGAAGGCTTTCATTACGGGGTAGGTTGCCGCGCGTCTTTTGTCGGAGACGTTTACCGAGGAGGTTACCATAAATACGCTGATGCGGTCTTTTAGCGGCATCTCGCATACGCGGTCGAGGAAGTCCCAGCCGCTGAATACCGGCATGTTTATATCCAGGAATATCACAAAATGCTCGGCATCATCCGGATTTTGCTCCAGGTACTCAAGCGCGGTTTTGCCGTTGGCATAGGTAAGGGGGTCTTTGACAAATTCTGCCGATTCCAGCATCTTTTTTGCGATGAATATGAACATGTGGTCATCGTCCACAATCATGGTTTTAAGTCCCTTTTCAGGCATCCGGCGTGTCCCCTTTTTGTGCGTCTGCAGATACTGTTCTGCTTTGCGGGTTGTCTGTTTCGTCTGTATTGAAGTCAAGCTCGTGCGATTTATTCACTATGTCTTTCACAATTTCATCCATCTCGTGGGCCGACTCCTTGAGATACAGGAGGATTACACCCAGTTCGTCTTTGCCTATTGCTTCATCCTGTATGAGGCTCACCAGCCCCATGATGCGGGCCAGTGGAGCCCGAACCACGTGCGACTGCACCCAGGCGATTTCACGCAGCTTCTTGTTCTGCTCCTCTATCGCCTTTATATACTCAATTTTTTCGGTAATGTCGTTGGCCAGCACAATGCGAGCCTCAATGCCTTTGAATTCGATTCGGTTGGTGAGTGCCTCAACCGTAATTTCGGTTCCGTCTTTTTTCCTGTGCGTTGATACTACTTTTGAAAAATCTATATTGTTTTTACGAATATGCCGGATCAGTTTATGCAGTTCCTTAAGATGCATGGCCGGACGAATATCATCGATCGTCATTTCAGAGAACTCGGCTGCGGTGTAGCCATAGTGCCGCTCGGCCGCCTGATTCACATCCATGAATCTGAGACTTTCGGTATCGTACACCCACATGGGCTGCGGACTGAGGTGGAACAAGTCGCTGTACCGCTGTTCCGACTCCTGAAGCCTCATCAGGCTTTTTTTCCGCTCCATGTTGTAAATGAGGCTCTTATACAGGGTGATGGCGTTCATCTCGTCTTTGAGCAGGTAATCTGATGCGCCCAGCGTGAGAGACTTGATGGCAAAGCTGGCGTCGGTATAGCCGGTTAGCACAATTACGGGCTGCTTGCGGGCCATTCGCACGACCTCTGTAATGAGGTCTTCACCGCTTTTGTCGGGTAGGGTAAGATCCAGAAAAATGGTCTGTATGCGATCCCCGTGCTCGTTAAGAATATCCCTAGCTTCGTTAAAGCTACATGCGTGCAGGATTTCGGGTGAGGCAATATGCTCCAGCAGATAGTCTTCAATAAGAACGAAGTCGCCGGGATTGTCCTCAATAACGAGAATGATGTAGGGAATCTGATCAAGTTTCATGGAATTCCCGGATTTACTTGTTTTTAGATTTACTCAGCGACACAATCTCAAGCCAGAAATCTTCGATGGAGGCAACCGCCCGGAGGAACTCGTCGGCCTCCACCGGCTTGGTGATATAGCAGTTGGCGTGGTTGGAGTATGAAAGGTCGATATCGCGCTGCGACGAGGATGTTGTGAGCATAATTACCGGAATGTGCCTGGTGCGGTCATCATTCTTTACGCGCTGCAAAACCTCATGACCGCTTCTCCGCGGCAGGTTTACATCGAGCAGAACCAGGTCGGGCGTTTCGGCATCGGTAAATTGCCCTTCCTTAAACATAAAATCGATGGCGTCCGCTCCGTTTTTTACCACGCTTATCTTATTTACAATCTTATTTTCGGATAATGCTTCGGTGGTAAGGAGGATGTCCCCTTCATTGTCTTCCACGAGCAAAATGTGTGCACTTTTCTTCATAATCTGTTATTCAGTATCAGGCTTTTTTTTAAGGGTAAAGAAAAATGTTGAACCCCGTCCTTCTTCAGACTCGACCCAAATTTTACCGCCGAGCGTTTCGATGATTTTCTTAACTATTGCCAGTCCCATTCCCGTACCCGAGAATTCGTCCTTTGCATGCAGACGTTGGAATATAATGAAGATTTTTTCATAATACTCTGCCTTTATTCCCAAACCGTTATCCGTAACTGAAAACAGCCATTCATCGTTTCTGTGATCGGGATGGTGCCGTACCGAAATTTCGGGCTTCACACCGGGACGGGTGTACTTGAGGGCGTTTCCGATGAGGTTTTGAAATACCTGTAGCAGCGGTGAACGCAGTGTAAACACCTGAGGCAGCACTTCCACCGTTATTTCGGCGTCTTTTTCTGTGATGCGTTTGTTGCTGAGCAGAAGAACTTCGCCCAGCAGCTCATTCAGATCGAGCAGCTCAACTTC
>PWID01000192.1 GCA_003555145.1 Balneolia bacterium
AGCGAAACTCCTTGCCGTATCCGGTGCTTCCGCGCGGATTGGGTCGCAACAGCGCATATCCCTGCTCAGCAAAATGCTGTATGGCGTAGATCCCGCCCTGACCCGTAAAGGTCTGCGAATATACGCCGGACGGACCACCGTGCACCATCAGGATGAGCGGAACCCGGTCGCCTGACTGATACCCAACCGGATAGGTAAGTAATCCCTCGATTTCCATTCCGTCGGGTGATGTCCATGTGAGCAGCTCGGTTTCACCAAATTCGGGAAAGGTGAAATCATCAAAAATGGAAGAAACCTTCACCTGATTAAATCCGGATAAGTCCGCATAGAAAACCTCGCCAGGCGTATTGGAATCCTGGAAGGTGTAGGCCACCCGGTTGCCTTCACCGTTTACCGCAAAGCCGTTATAAATTCCGTTTTCGGGAGTCAGAAGCTCGGGCTCGCCACCATCAAGCGGCACGCGGTACAATGCTGAGAGCGTGTTTCTGCGCTCAGTTACAAGCAGGTTTCCGGCTGCATCAAAGCCGGTGATGCCGGCGCTGCGGTCGTAGGTATGCGCCAGCGCCCGCGGCTCACCTCCCGATGATGGAACCACAAACAGATCACCCAGACCAATGCCCTCAAGCTGCCCTCCGTGTGATACAAAAACCACATTGTTGCCGTCCGGGGTGAAGTGCGGATTGCTGTCGGTTCCCTCACGATCAATCAGCGAACTCACAGAGCCGCTGTCGGCCGGCACGGTTGAAATATTCATCTTGTAGCGGTCGTCAATTCGCGGCGTGGGCTGATGCGCAAACACTATGGTCTCCCCGTCTGGCGACCAGCTGAATGATGTAGTGTGAAGGTCATCCGCGTAGATTGCTTTCACGCTTTCGTCTTCAAGCGAGTGCACATAAATTCGGGCAAATTTGAAGTCAGTGTCGACGATAATTACGTCCCGGCGCTCACGCTCACGGGTTTTTTCTTCTTCGGTTTTTGGATCGGTCATGGTATAGGCAATCCGGCTGCCGTCGGGCGACCATTCGTAGCTTCCGACACCGTTCTCGGCGGAGGTCACTTTTTGCGCCTCGCCTCCGTTCAGGTGCATTTTGTACACCTGACGCCCATTGTCCCGGGTTGAGATGAAGCTCAGATAATTTCCATCAGGGCTAAACTGCGGATTGGTGGCCGACTGCTCGCCGAAGGTAAACTGCCGGTTCATGGAACCGTCTGCATTTGCCACCCAGATATGCGTGGTGAAGCTCGAATCATCTCCTTCCATATTGGTCGTGCGAACGGTGTATGCGATCACTGATCCGTCCGGCGAAAGCTCCGGAGAGCCCGCAACAGGGAGATTTACCATCGCCTCGGGCGTCCAGTTTTCAATGGTGGTTTGAGCAAAAAGCGTGGAAACGCCTGCCAGAAGTACAAATACGATTATGAAGGAGGTTCTGAAATAGTTCATATTGCCTTATCTAAGCGAAGTTATGTTTGGTTTAGTCTGAATGAATTAAGCGCAATATGATGGATTTTGCAAGTAACAGTATGTCATTATACATTATTCATTTTACAGCGACAGAATGAGGTAATAATTAACAATCAGGAATAAACAATTAACAATGGATTCCTTCTGCGTTAATCTGCGATCTAATCCGCGCTCCTCTGCGTCCTAACTCTCAAGGAATTGCCGGATTGCCTCCCAGGTTGTTTCCGGGTCTTCAATATAGGGGCAATGCCCGAGTCCGGGCAGGATTTGTTCTTCAAACTTACCGCCTTGCGTTGCATAGTCATCAAGCATGCTGCGGGTCTGGGAGAGCATCGGCTGAGGCGGGGCTGTTTCATTTCCGGGCCAGTTGGGGATGAGGCCCATCATGCCGTGGACCGCAGGATCGGAGTCGGATTTGTCGCTTAAGATTCGGTCTTCGCTTCCTCTCAGCCAAAGCACCGGCACGCCGGAACTGCCCGATTTTACAACATCATCCCGTAGTCCATTGAGATGCTTTGGTGAAATGGCGTTTACGATTCCCGAGTCTCCGGGCGCATAGCCGGGCCAGTTGGGTGACTTTTCAACAACGCCAGGAAAACCGCCGGGACTTTCGGCGAGCATCATCATGCCGTCGAGTAATGGGTGATCGGGATGAAGCTTCACTTTGTTACGAAATACATAGTTCTGAAGCACCCAGGAGGGTGAAGTCATCTTCGGCTCATCCTGCGAGCGGTCTCCTTTTCGGATGCGCGCTACTACATCCGGATTGCTCATTCCGGCGCCCGAACCGGCAAAGTCGGGGAAATTGGGCCGGCCGTCATCACCCTGCGTACCACCAAAACCAAAGGGCGAGGCGGGCGCAATCTGAACCAAACCAAGCACACGCTCCGAATGATGCGCAAGCAGCCGCCAGCCCACAATGCCACCCAGTGAGCTGCAAACGAAGAAGGCTTTATCAACGCCCGAGGCGTCCATCATCGCGAGTATATCATCAGCCCAGTCTTTAACGCCCGTTCGCGCATTCACCGGACGAATTCTGCTGCGTCCAAATCCGTTGAGGTCGGGAATCAGAATTCGGTAGCGGTTTGCATCCATGCATTTAGCCATCGGCACCCAGAAGGCCGAATTGCTTGTGTTGCCGTGAATAAACACCACGGGCACGCCTTCAGGATTGCCGCCCTCAATCAGATGCTGTTTACCGATAAACTTTGCTCGCATTCGCTCGCAATTGTGAGTGGTCAAATGTCGAAAGTCCAAGGTCCAAGGTCAAAGGACGGCTGAATTAACAATAAACAATAAGTAATTAA
>PWID01000261.1 GCA_003555145.1 Balneolia bacterium
CAGCGCTTAGCTGTGCCGCGTAAGGCGTATTTTTTCTAGAGCCCTTAAAGCCCTGATTACCAGCTGAAGACCATGAAATGGTATTGCCTGCAGCATCGGTAATTGTTACGATAACATTGTTAAATGTAGCCTTGATAAAAACGAGTCCGTTAGGATCCGCTAATTGCTTTTTCTTTTTCTTAGCAGCGGCTGCTGTTTTAGCTTGTCTTTTTGCCATTATAAACTAGTTCAATTGGTTATTACTTGCGTGGTGCAATTTTCTTACCGGCAACCGTGCGACGACGACCTTTGCGGGTACGAGCGTTAGTTTTGGTACGCTGACCTCTAACCGGTAAACCTCTGCGATGTCTCAGGCCACGATTACAACCAATGTCCATAAGGCGCTTGATGTTTGCATTGGTTTCAGAACGCAGGGCACCTTCAAGCTTAAAAGTATCATCCAGGTATTTCCTGATTTCGATAACTTGCTCATCGGTCCATTCTCCAACCTTTACATTATGGGAAATACCCAATTCGTCGAGAATGTGTTTAGCACGGGTTCTTCCGATTCCGAAGATATAGGTAAGACCTATTTCTCCGCGCTTGTTTTTTGGTAAATCTATACCTGATAATCTAGCCATATTTCAAATAACTTTATAAATTAACCCTGACGCTGCTTATGGCGTGGGTTTTTCTTATTGATAACGTAAATTCTTCCTTTTCTGCGCACAATTTTGTCGCTGGAAGCTCTTTTACGAACTGAAGATTTGGTTTTCATTTTATACTCTTATTTGTATCGGTAAGTAATTCTTCCCTTTGTCAGATCGTAGGGAGACATTTCAACTGTGACCTTATCTCCAGGAAGTATTTTGATATAGAACATTCTCATCTTACCTGAAACGTGGGCAAGAATCTCGTGTCCGTTCTCAAGCTCAACCTTAAACTGGGCGTTTGGAAGAGCTTCAACAATAGTTCCTTCTTGTTTAATAGGCTCTTGTTTAGCCATATTTGAGATTTTGGTCTATGTGAATTTTAGTTATCTCCTCAATATACTCAAAAGTTGACAAAATTTCAGCCTTTCCTTCACGCACTACTACGTCGTGTTCGTAGTGTGCCGAATTGGATCCATCGGCTGTAACAATTGTCCATCCATCTTTGAGTGTTTTAACTTTCCACGTTCCCATATTAATCATGGGTTCAATGGCCAGCGTCATTCCGGATCTGAGGCGTTTACCTCTTCCCGGCTTTCCAAAATTTGGAACGGAGGGTTCTTCATGCAGCGCACGACCTAAACCGTGTCCTACCAAATCTCTAACGACTCCGTATCCGTTTGATTCACAGTGATTTTGAATAGCATGAGAAATATCACCTATTTTGTTACCATGAATCGCCTGGTCAATACCCAGGTAAAGCGACTCCATTGTTGTTTTTAACAGAGCCATGGTTTCATCGTCACATTCGCCAACAACATAGGTGTAGGCAGAATCTCCGAAATAACCATCTTTTTCAACACCACAGTCTATCGAAACAATATCTCCTTCCTGTAGCTTGTACTCACCTGGAAAACCGTGAACAACCTGTTCATTAACAGACATACATAATGTAGCGGGAAACCTGTTATTACGATGGCCATACCCTTTGAATGCAGGTCGTGCATTCTCTTTCTTTATGTAATCTTCTGCTATCTGATCCAGCTTGCCGGTTTCTACTCCGGGCTTTACGTGTCTTGCTATCTCAGCATGTGTTCGTGAAACGAGCTGTGCGCTCGCACGCATCAGCTCTATCTCATTTTCACTTTTGAGGTATATCATTACATTCTTCTGCGACCTTTAATCTTACCTGTCTTCATAAATCCGTCGTAATGACGCATCATCAAGTGGCTTTCGACCTGCTGCAGAGTATCTAGACCTACACCTACAATAATCAACAAACTTGTTCCACCGTAAAACATCGCAAAGCCGGGTGTTACACCGAAGTTCGCAACGATAGCGGGCAAAATTGCGACCGTAGAAAGAAACAAAGCGCCAGGAAATGTAATCTTTGTGAGGATATTATCTATAAACTCAACTGTTTGTTTACCTGGCCTGACTCCCGGTATAAACCCACCCTGCCGCTTCATAGTATCAGCCATCTCTTTAGGGTTTATCACAATCGCTGTATAAAAGAATGTGAAGAACACACAGATGGTAAAGAAAACAATAGAATAGGTCAGACCTGTGAAATCACCAGACCAGCGGGTCAGATTTTGTACTGTTTCATTTGTCGGAAAGAACATCCCAAACGTGCTCGGGATAAACATGATAGACTGAGCAAAGATAATGGGCATTACACCAGCTGCATTAACTCGAAGAGGCAAATACTGTGTAGTGCCGCCATATACTTTCCTGCCTACCACCCTTCGGGCATATTGAACTGGAATTCTTCGCTGCCCCTGCGTTAATAAAACTACAGATGCAGTTACGAGAATCAAGACGGCAATTTCAATGAAGACAATAATTGCATTATCCTGAGTTCTCCACTCGTTCATGAAGTTTGTAGGCAGTGCGGCGATAATACCGATCATAATGAGTAATGATATACCATTACCAATTCCTCTTTCAGTAATCCGTTCACCAAGCCACATCACAAATACAGTACCGGCAGTTAGCACAATCATACAATTTATGATAAATGCTGTATTACCTACCACAATAGCATCTGGTTGTGTGGCTAGCAGGTTAATACCAAATCCGATTGACTGAACAAGCGTAATCAGAACTGTACCATATCTGGTTAGTTGATTTATCTTACGCCGTCCTTCTTCGCCTTCTCGCTGCAACTTCTGGAAGTACGGTACAACCGCACCCATAAGCTGAATGATAATTGCGGCCGTAATGTATGGCATAATACCGAGTGCAAAAACACCGGCACGGGCAAAAGCCCCACCTACAAAAAGGTTAATAAGACCAAGGAAATCGGTTGCAGGACCATCTCCAGCTGCAGCAAGTGCTGTAGCATCGACACCTGGCATGGTAATGAAAGTACCGATTCTGAAAATCAACAGAATACCTATTGTATACAGAATCCGGTTTTTCAGTTCTTCAATTTTGAAGATATTTTGAAAGTTTTCTATCAAACTCATCAGATAACGAAGCCGTTATGAAATTAAACGATTTTGGTTGATCCGCCGGCTTTCTCGATTGCCTCGACAGCAGATTTACTGAAAGCGTTAGCCTCAATATTAAGTTTAGAAGTCAATTCACCTCTTCCCAAAATTTTGATTAAAGCTTTTTTGCCGGCAAGACCTGCATTGTGAAAGTCTACGCGGGAGATATCCTCACTTAGTACGCCTTCAGTTACAAGTCTCTGTACATCATCCAGGTTAACGGCTTTGTATTCTTTTCTGAAGGGGCTTTTAAAACCAAACTTAGGAATACGACGCTGCAACGGCATCTGACCGCCTTCGAAACCTTGTTTGTAGGAATAACCACTTCTTGATTTTTGCCCTTTGTGTCCACGTCCGGACTGTTGTCCGAGACCTGAACCTTCACCACGACCAACACGCTTACGCGTTTTGGCATTTGGTGCAGGGGCTTTTAGATTATGTAATTTCATTGCTAAAAAATTCTTAGAGAACAAATACGGTGAAATGTTTAGCCTTCAAAGACCTTGGTAAGAGACACGCCTCTGCGCTGAGCAATCTCAGACGGATCAACGAGCTGCTTAAGAGCATCGATGGTGGCTTTTACCATGTTATGCGGATTAGATGATCCGAGTGATTTACTCAGGATATTTGTAATACCAGCACTTTCGAGTACCGCTTTAACGGGACCACCGGCAATAACACCGGTACCTTCAGAAGCGGGGACAAGTAATACTCGACCAGCTCCACATTTTCCAGTTACTTTGTAAGGAATACTTCCAGTAGAAGTAACAGGAACGCGGATCAGGTTTTTACGGGCGTCATCAACACCTTTCTGAATAGCATCAGCAACTTCATTGGCTTTACCCATTCCATTACCAACGATGCCTTCTTTGTTTCCAACTACTACAATAGAATTAAAGCTAAAACGGCGACCACCTTTAACTACTTTTGCTACACGGTTAATGTGTACCAGTCTGTCTTCGAGGTTTAGCTCGCTTGCTTTAATATTATAATTACGACGTCTGAATCTTGGCATGTTACCTAACGATCATTTAGAATTTGAGTCCACCTTCGCGGGCGCCATCAGCGATTTCCTTTACAAGGCCGTGGTAGGCGTATCCGCTTCTGTCGAAAACACAAGTGGAAATTTTGGCTTCTTTTGCTAATTCGGCAACTTTGATGCCCACAGCTTTAGCTTTCTCCATACCTGGCTTATCGCTAATCTCGGCCTTAAGGTCTGTTGAAAGGGTCGATGCATGAGCAATAGTTTTTCCGGTAGTATCATCAATTAGCTGAGCATAAAGATGCTTGGAGCTTTTGAAAACCGAAAGACGGGGACGCTCAGTTGTACCTGAGATTTTACTGCGTACCCTTCTGCGTATGCGATCTCTTTTTTTAATTTCTCTGTTAACCATAATATTGATTTATTATCTACCTGCTGATTTACCGGCTTTCTTACGTACAATTTCACCTACGTAACGAACACCTTTGCCTTTGTATGGTTCCGGCTTTCTAAGCGAACGGATTTTTGCAGCTACTTGTCCTACAGCAGCTTTGTCAGCCCCGCTGATTATAATCCTCGGGTTTTTTGAAGTTTTAGTATCTACTTCAACTTTAATGCCTTCCGGTGGTACAAAGTAGAACGCGTGTGAGTATCCCAGGGCGAGTTCAAGTACATCTCCGTTAAGAGCTGCACGAAATCCAACACCAAGAATCTCAAGTTCTTTTTTGAAACCTTCTGTTACACCAACAACCATGTTGTTGATGAGCGAACGGTACAGGCCGTGTATTGCGCGACTGTGCTTGTCGTTGCTTTTACGGTCTACATTAATCTCGCCGTTCTCATACTTAACGTTCAGACGATTATCGATCTCAAGAGAGAGTTCTCCGTTTTTACCTTTAACAGTAAGACTGTAACCGGAGAGCTTTACATCGACATTGTCTGCAATTGAAATGGGTAAAATACCTATTCGTGACATATCTAAAACCTAAATTAATATACGTGGCAAATGATCTCGCCGCCTACTTGCAGCTTGCGAGCTTCTTTGTCCGTCATTACACCTTTTGAAGTTGTAAGGATGGCAATGCCGTACCCATTGAGTACACGTGGTACATTTTCTGATGAGCAGTACTTGCGAAGTCCGGGTTTGGAGACACGGTCGAGTTTTTTGATAACAGGTGTACCATAATGATCGTATTTAAGAAAAACACGAATAAGGCCCTGCTTACCATCATCGATATCCAGATAGTTCTGAATATAACCCTTATCTAAAAGAATCTGCGTCATCGCACGCTTCAATTTAGATGCTGGTATATCCACTCTTCTGTGTCCGGCTCCCTGAGCGTTTCTGATTCTTGTCAGAAAGTCTGAAATTGGATCAGTCATGATTGTAATATCTATAAATTAAATTGTTACCAACTTGCTTTTTTAACACCGGGTAGATCGCCGTTGGACGCGAGTTCCCTGAATTTAATACGGGATACACCATATTTACCGATAAATCCTCTGGATCTGCCGGTAATGCTGCAACGGTTGCGAACCCGCGTAGGGCTGGCATTGCGAGGCAACTTCTGCAGTCCTTCGTAATCGCCGGCTTCTTTGAGGGCTTTACGCTTTTCTGCATACTTTTCTACTGTTTTCTTGCGCTTTTCGTTACGCGCTATCCAGGCTTTTTTTGCCATAATATTGTTCTATCAGTTTTTGTTGCGTTTAACAAAAGGCATTCCGAATGACTTCAACAACTTGTAAGCCTGCTCATCATTAGGAGCAGAAGTTACAAACGTGATGTTCATTCCATGCAGCTGCTCTATTTTATCGGTATCAATTTCCGGAAATATAGAGTGCTCAGTAATACCCATGGTGTAGTTTCCCCTACCATCAAAACCTTTATCGCTTACGCCTTGAAAATCTCGGGTTCGAGGGAGCGCCAAGTTAATGAAACGATCGATAAATTCATACATCTTTGAACGTCGGAGAGTAACTTTACAACCAATTGGCATTTGCTCCCGAAGTTTAAAGTTAGATATGGATTTACGGGCTTTGGTTAGCACTGGCTTCTGACCTGTAATCAAGGCGATGTTGTTAGCAACATCGTCTAGTCTTTTTCTGTCAGAAACGGCTTCACCCACACCTACATTAATGATAATCTTTTGGATGCGTGGAACAGCCAAACTATTCTCAAGCTCAAATTCTTTAATAAGAGCAGGAGCGATTTCACTTTTATAAACTGTATAAAGTCTTGCTTCAGCCATAATTGATTAATACCTATTTATCAAGGACTTCACCGCTTAGCTTCGAGAAACGAACCCAGCGTGTTTTTCCGTCTTCATTTAATTTTTTGCGGCCTATACGTGTAGGCTCATTGCTTACCGGATCCAGAGGCATAACATTCGATACGTGAATGGGCATTTCCTGCTCAATACGACCGCCCTGCGGATATTCCTGGCTGGCTTTTTGGTGCTTAACCCTGATGTTGATACCCTCAACCAGAACGCGTTGCGTGTCCGGGAATACCATCAGAATCTTACCAGTACCTTTAGAAGCACCGGATATCACCTTTACCATGTCGCCTTTTTTGACATGGAGCTTATTTTGTTTGTTTTTTCTACGTGGCATATTTAAATCCTGTTCTATACTTAAAGTACTTCAGGTGCTAATGATACGATACGCATGAAGTTACTGTCTCTCAGTTCACGCGCTACCGGTCCAAAAATACGAGTTCCAACCGGTTCGTTATCTTTGTTAATAACTACAGCTGCGTTTTCATCAAAACGTATGTAGCTACCATCAGGCCTGCGATATTCTTTTTTTGTTCTGACGACTACGGCTTTAACCACATCGCCTTTCTTAACGTTACCACCTGGCAGAGCAGCTTTAACCGAACATGTGATGAGATCACCAACACTTGCGTAGCGTCTTTTGGAGTCGCCAAGCACCTTGATGCACATTACCTTCTTGGCACCACTGTTGTCTGCCACAGTTAGAATTGATTGTGTTTGTACCATTATTCTAAATCCTCAAGTCAAGTAATGCTGTTATTTAGCTTTTTCAATGATCTCAAGAAGTCTCCATCTCTTATTCTTAGAATAAGGTCTGGTTTCCATGATTTTGACAACGTCTCCAGGGGAAGCCTGGTTTTCCTCGTCGTGTGTCATGTACTTCTTTGTCTTGGTAATAAACTTACCATAGATAGGGTGCTTTATCTGACGCTCAACAGCTACCGTAATGCTTTTATCCATACGGTTGCTTACTACGCGTCCGACCCTTTGCTTTCTTTCTTTACGTTCTGAATTTTCTGACATAATTCGTTTGCTTAATGGCATAAACTTATGCGGAGTGAGCTTTCTCAGCAATGATGGTTTGAAGGCGAGCTAATTCTCTTCTGTACATTTTAAATCTGGCAGGATTTTCTACCTGGCCTGCTACAGATCTGTTAAAACGCATTTTTTGAAGAGTCTCATCAGTTTCCTTAATTCTCGCGTTCAATTCTTCCAGAGAGAGTTCACGTAATTCATGTGCTTTCATTTCTGTTCTCCTGAATTAATTAACTACCCTGGTAATTTCTTCTTGTCACAATCTTGGTCTTAATTGGCAGCTTAAATTGCGCCAGTCTAAGAGCTTCATGTGCAAGTTTCTTGTTCACACCCGTTACTTCGAAAAGTATTCTTCCAGGATGAACCACTGCTACGTAATGATCTAAGGCACCTTTACCTTTACCCATACGTGTTTCAGCAGGTTTGCTTGTTACTGGCTTATCCGGAAAAATGCGAATCCATATCTGGCCTTCACGAGACATTTTACGGGAAATAGCAACACGGCAAGCTTCAATCTGACGAGCTGTGATATACTTTGGTTCCAACGCTTTGATAGCGAAGTCACCAAAAGCAATCTTATGGCCTCTTGAAGTATTACCTTTTATACGGCCTTTATGGACTCGTCTTCTTTTTACTCGTTTTGGTTCTAACATGATATAAGCTAATTATTCAATTAAAACGATTATTGTCTGCGACGGTTATTGCCACCTTTACTGGCTCCGCCACCGCGCTTCTTTCTGTCACCACCGCCTCGACGGTTGCCACCTCTGCGCTTATCAGCAGGTCCGCCCTTATCTTGTTTGGCAACTACAGCTGCCGGAGATAGGTCGACTTCGCCAATAATTTCGCCTTTAAAGATCCATACAGCTACACCGATAGTACCATAAATGGTCTGGGCGGTATGGTTATAGTAGTCAATTTCAGCACGAAGAGTATGAAGGGGCACACGGCCTTCTTTATACTGTTCTGTACGTGCCATTTCAGCACCACCTAGACGACCGGCGCATTTAATCTTGATGCCTTTTGCACCCATACGCATTGCAGAAGATATTGCTGTCTTCATGGCACGGCGAAATGAGATACGGGCTTCGAGCTGCTGGCCGATATTCTGAGCTACAAGACTTGCATCCGTTTCTGGTCGCTTAATCTCGCTAATATTGATCTGTACTTCTTTATTGGTAAATTTCTTGAGCTCCTGACGAATTCTCTCAACCTCTTCACCACCACGACCGATAATAACTCCCGGACGACTAGTTAGAAGTGTGAGAAGAACACGCTTTGGAGTTCTTTCAATAATGATTCTGGATAAACCGGCATTACTGAGGCGCTTTCTCAAATACGTTCTGAGCGTATGGTCTTCTTTAACGTTTTCAGCTGTACTTGTTTCCGAGTACCAGTTTGAATCCCATCCACGGATGATACCAAGTCTGAAACCAATTGGATTTATTTTTTGACCCAAAGCTTATTCCTCACTTGTTTCAAGTTCATCTTTCTTTTCTACCACTACCGTAATATGGCTCATGCGCTTACGGATCGGGTGTGCACGTCCCTGCGGTGCCGGCTGAATACGCTTCAACGTTGGCCCTTCATCAACCATAATGGTTTTAATCACGAGATCAGAAAGCTCTATAGCCTCATCTTCGTTTTTATTCTGAAGGTTTGCAGATGCAGAACGAATAACTTTGGATACTTCCAAAGCTCCGCCTTTACTAACGTGCTTAAGTTTTTCGATAGCCATATCAACACGCATGCCGCGAACCAGGTCAGCGATCAAACGTAGTTTGCGAGGCGCTCTTCTGAGGTAGCGCTGCACGGCTTTAGCTTCGTAGGTTTTTATTACTTCTTCCATGATTATCGTTTATCCCCTTTTTTTACAGGATGACCTTTAAACGTTCTCGTAGGGGCGAATTCACCAAGCTTATGTCCTACCATGTTTTCTGTTACAAATACAGGTATGAACTGCTTACCGTTGTGCACAGCAAAGGTGACGCCAACGAAATCAGGAGTGATCATTGAAGACCGTGACCATGTCTTAATAACTTTCTTAGACTTGGTCTCAAGACTTTGATCTACCTTCTTCTGAAGTTTATAGTGGACGAATGGTCCTTTTTTTAGTGATCTGGGCATATCCGTTTACTTTTGATTTCGTCTACGTACAATGAACTTTGAAGACATCTTTCTTCTGTTGCGTGTCTTCTTACCTTTGGCCATTTGGCCCCATGGTGAGCGTGGGTGTCCACCAGAGGCTTTACCTTCACCACCACCCATCGGGTGATCTACCGGGTTCATAGCAACACCACGAGTAGTAGGTCTGATACCAAGCCAGCGGCTACGACCAGCTTTACCAAGGGTAACGTTCATGTGGTCTGGGTTGCTCACAGTACCAATGGTACCCAGGCATCTTCCCAGAATCATGCGAACTTCACCAGATGGAAGCTTGAGAGTAACATAGCGATCAGACTTGGCAATAAGCTGAGCACTTGCACCAGCTGAGCGAACTATTTGCCCGCCTTTGCCTGGCTGCATTTCAACATTGTGAACAACTGAACCAAGCGGCATGTTCATAAGCGGCAGTGTATTTCCCAATTCTGGAGCTACACGCTCGCCGCTAATAATGGTATCGCCGACTTTAAGTTTGTCCGGAGCAATAATGTATCTTCTTTCGCCATCAGCATAGTTAAGAAGAGCGATACGTGCAGTTCTGTTCGGATCGTACTCTATTGTTTTAACTTTCGCTGGGATGTCGAACTTGTTACGCTTGAAATCCACAATACGGTAACGACGCTTGTGTCCGCCACCCTTATGTCTTGTGGTGATACGACCATGTCCATTACGACCAGACTTTTTATGCAGCTTAACAATCAGTGAACGCTCTGGCGTGTCTGTTGTAACATCGCTGAAGTCCGGTGCAATACGATGTCTCGTACCGGGCGTCATTGGTTTTAATTTTTTTGTAGGCATGTCTTAACGCAGGTTAAATTTCGCTGAAAAAGTCAATTTCCTGACCTTCTTTCAAACTGATGAAAGCCTTCTTTACTTTTACTGATCTACCCGAAATGTATCCGCCCTTGGTAAATCTTCCCTTAGGCTTGGAAGCTGTAATAAGGGTTCTGACCTTAGTTACATTTACTTCAGGATACATCCGCTCAATTTCAGCCTTGATTTCAGTTTTGGAAGCAGTAGTAGCTACCTGAAAACAATACTGATTAAGGGTTTCCTGAATACGTGTAAGCTTTTCAGTAATTAGTGGCTTTACTAGTATTTTACTCATGCTGCAGCCTCCTCAACATTTTTATTAAAGCTGTTGGTGAGAACTTCAAGAGAATCTTCTGTAAAAAGAACTACATCAGCATGCATGATCTCATAGGTTGAGGGCTTGGTAGCCTCAAGAATGCTCACACCAGGAATGTTTCTGCCTGATTTGTATACATTCGGTTCAGATGATGAAGTCAGTACAAGAACTTTTAGACCGTAAATATTAAGAGCCTTAAGCATGTCTGCCATCACTGAAGTCTTAGGAGCATCAAAGCTCAGGGTATCTAATACCTTGATGGCTTCTTCCTGTGCTTTATAAGTTAATGCAGACTTACGTGCAAGTTCCTTCATCTTCTTAGAAAGACGAATAGTATATGTACGTGGCTTAGGTCCAAAACTTGTACCACCACCTTTAAGCAGGGGTGATCTCATGGTACCGCGACGAGCGTTACCTGTTCCTTTTTGTCTGTAAGCTTTACGACCACCACCCCTAACTTCAGAGCGACCTTTAGTTTTTGCGGTACCCTGACGCTGATGAGCCAGGTAAGCACGAACGTCTTCATAAACGAGCGTGTCTCTGGTCTCAATAGCGAAAACTGATTCAGCAAGATCTACTTGCTTTCCAGCGTCAGTTCCGTCAATTTTTAGAATATTAATTTTCATTTTATATGCCTTTTAGCAAATCAAGCATTATGAATTTCAACGAGTCTGCCGTTTGGGCCCGGTATGGCGCCTTTAAGCAGAATGACGTTAGATTCAGGGAGGATTTTAACTACCAGAAGATCTTTTATTGTAACGCGTTCGTTACCCATTCTTCCGGCCATTTTAATACCTTTGAATACTTTTGATGGATCAGAAGACTGACCAATAGACCCGGGAGCACGTTCACGGTTATGTTGTCCGTGGGTTCTTCCACCAACACCACTGAAACCATGGCGCTTTACTACACCCTGGAAGCCTTTACCTTTACTGGTTCCAACCACGTTTACGATGGCACCTTCAGCAAATACATCAGCTACAGTGAGTGTATCGCCAAGATCAAGACCTTCAGGAACATAGTCTCTGAATTCTCTTACGTAACGCTTTGGTGTTGTACCAGCCTTTTCGAAATGACCTTGGAGAGCCTTGGAAACGTTCTTTGGCTTTTTTTCCATCATAGCAAGCTGTACAGCGGTATAACCATCTTTCTCTTCAGAGAGCAATTGAGTTATAACACAAGGACCAACTTCGACAGCAGTAACAGGCAAGTGGTTGCCTGCATCGTCAAATACGCTGGTCATTCCTATTTTAATTCCTAATAATCCGCTCATTTTTAATGCGTTCTATGAGTTTATCAAACTTTGATTTCTACGTCTACACCAGATGGAAGCTCAAGCTTCATCAACGCGTCTACAGTTTGTGAACCGGTAGACAGGATGTCGATTAGTCTCTTATGAGATCTGGACTCAAACTGCTCACGGGATTTTTTGTCTACGAAGACAGATCTGTTCACCGTATAAATGGTCTTGTCGGTTGGCAGCGGTATCGGTCCTGATACTACTGCTCCTGTAGACTTAACAGTTTTAATAATCTTCTCTGCAGACTTATCAATCAGGTTGTGATCGTAAGACTTGAGTTTAATTCTGATTTTTTGTTGTGTTGCCACGTATTTTCCTCAGCTTAGTCTAAGATTGTTGATACAACACCTGCGCCTACAGTACGGCCGCCTTCACGAATAGCGAAGCGAAGACCGTCTTCCATAGCAATAGGCTGGATTAGTTCTACCGTTAAGGCTACGTTGTCGCCCGGCATTACCATTTCCACACCATCCGGCAGTTCACAA
>PWID01000226.1 GCA_003555145.1 Balneolia bacterium
CTCACAATTGAATTTCATTTTCTCCACGTATAGTATTCATTACCATGATCCATTCGCTTCAGCTTCGTACCAATCCGGAAACCGCAGGCGAGCCGGACCGCCTCAAACGAAGCGTTGCAAAGAAGCTGGGCGTGGATGAAGCCGAAATCCGCCACGTTGACGTGCAGCGCCGCTCCATCGATGCGCGCAAAAAGCAGGTGGCCGTCAATCTGAAGCTCGACGTATATGTGGGTGAGGATTACCGCCCGGCAGACATCACCCTGCCCGATTACCCAAATGTGTCAAATTCCCCCGAGGTAATTGTGATTGGCGCCGGACCTGCCGGACTGTTTGCGGCCCTTCGGCTTATTGAGCTTGGAAAAAAACCAATTATTCTTGAGCGCGGCAAAGACGTTAAAGAGCGCATTAAAGATCTGAAAGGCATTAACGTAAAGCATATCGTTAATCCTGATTCGAACTACTGTTTCGGCGAGGGCGGAGCCGGAACCTATTCCGATGGAAAGCTCTACCCCCGCTCCAAAAAACGCGGCGACATCAACCGTATTCTCGAGCTGCTCGTCGGTTTCGGAGCCGTAAGAGACATTTTGGTTGAGGCGCATCCCCACATCGGAACCAACAAACTGCCGGGCATCATCGCATCTATGCGTGAATGCATACTCGCGCACGGTGGCGAAATCCACTTCAATACCCGGGTAACCGATTTCCTGCTGGAAGGCGATGCCCTGGTCGGCATCCGTACTTTAAAGGGTGATGTGTTCCGTGCCCCTCAAACCATTCTCGCCACAGGACACTCGGCCCGCGATATCTTCACCCTGCTGCACGAAAAAGGCATCGAAATTGAGCTGAAGCCACTGGCAATCGGCGTGCGCGTGGAGCACCCTCAGTCGCTGATCGATAACATACAGTACAGCTGTGGTTCAGATCGCGGAGAGTATTTGCCACCATCGGCCTATAATATTACGCGTCAGGTAAACGGTCGTGGTGTATATTCGTTCTGCATGTGCCCGGGCGGGGTGATTGCGCCCTGCGCCACCGAGCCCGGTGAAATCGTTACCAACGGCTGGTCGTCGTCACGCCGCGCCCGTTCCACGGCCAATTCCGGAATCGTGGTTGAGCTTCGCGAAGAGGACTTCATGCCGTTCGAAAAATACGGCCCGCTTGCCGCCATGCAGTATCAGAAGCATATAGAAACCAAAGCCTGGGAAGCCGGCGGACGCACACAAACCGCACCTGCACAGCGGCTCGATGATTTCGTAAACCGCCGCATGTCCGCAGATCTTCCTTCAACATCCTACTCCCCGGGCATAACGCCGGCTCAGGTGGGTGACTTGTTTCCTGGCTACATCACCGAGGCGCTCATACGGGGTTTTAAACTGTTTGATAGATCAATGCAGGGCTTTCTCACCAACGAAGCCGTAGTTCACGCTCCGGAATCACGTACCTCATCCCCGGTCCGTATTCCCCGCGACCACGGCAGCCTGGAGCACGTCCGCATCAAAGGCCTCTATCCGTGCGGCGAGGGTGCCGGATACGCAGGCGGTATCGTCTCCGCAGCCATGGATGGTGAGAGAGTGGCTAATGCGATTTCTTTAAAAATCTGAGCTAATTAAGGGAGACCTAGCCGCTGGCTCGATTTTTCCAAAATTGTGAATTGTGAATTGTGAATTGTGAATTGCTCAGAGGCATTTGAAGACCGTTTGGTTCGCTATCGCTCACGTTTAGGCCGGCTCGCTCCGCTCTCTGCGGCAGTTTGGCTACGCTGTCGCTGCGCGTTATGCTCCACTGTCGTTCCGCGTTTTGGGATTTGGAGTTTAGAGCCTGTCTGCCACAGCGAAGCCAGGCAGATTTTGAATTCTCTCCCTCACTCCATCCCCCCATCTCTCCCTCTTCATATCTCTGCGTTAATCCGCGCGGATCTGCTTCCTGTCGAAATTTACTTCGCCGTCATGCCGCCATCGACCACGTACTCCGCGCCTGTAATGAAGCTGCTTTCGTCGGAGGCCATAAACAGCGCCAGATTTGCGATTTCTTCATTGGTTGCGTAACGACCGAGCGGTATGGCCTGCTCGAAACCTTTCTTGGCATCAGCGCCGGCGCCGGGTGCAAAACCTTCCTCGAGAGAGCGCATCATGCGGTTATCTACCGGCGACGGATGAATGCTGTTCACCCGGATTCCGTCGGCCGCGCCTTCAAGCGCACCGGTTTTCATGATTCCCACCGTGGCGTGTTTACTCGTGATGTAGGCGCTCACGTTCGGCGTTCCCCGATGTCCGGCCACCGATGAGGTGATAATCACGCTTCCGCCTCCGTTTTTCTTAAGCTCCGGAAAACCGTACTTCATGCCAAGAAAAAGACTCTTCACATTTACGGCCATCAGTTTATCGAACAACTCCTCAGGATATTCGGTGATAGGCATCACCTTGCCCTCAATACCCGCATTAAGGAAAAGCACATCAATTTTTCCGTATTCTTTAACGGCTTCATGAGTATAGCGCTTAACATCCTCGGCTTTGCTAACATCGGCAGCCGTCCAGCTAACATAGTTAGTTTCACCAAGTTTTGAGGCCGCTTCTTTAAGGGCGTCTTTGTCAAGATCTACAAGGTGCACGCCTTTGGCGCCTTCTTTCAAAAATAATTCCGCACTGGCCAGACCAATGCCACCGGCTCCACCGGTTATCACTATGACTTTATCTCTTAGTCTCATACAATTTACCTCGCCTGTTTGTAGGTGTAGGATGATGTCTTTATAGGTCGAATCA
>PWID01000009.1 GCA_003555145.1 Balneolia bacterium
ATTAGAGGCTATCGCCGTAGAATACCTAGGTAGAGTTGAAAGAGCAGATCAAACTGGAACGCCAAGCTGGTTTGTGTCTGTAAATGGAGGAGATCCTATAGCAGCTCTTGAATATTCAACTGCTACAGGAGAAGATCAGGTTCGTTCAGCAGTTGTTTCTGGATTAAACATTCCAGATGGCGAAGAATTTGAAGTTAACTGGTTTACAACAGCAACGGGAACTTCTGGAGTCAGAAGACAAATCGGTCTTACAAACGTTAGTATTTCAGCTAGCGAACCCCCATCCATATTCGATCCGCTGTTCTCTCTTGATGCAGGCACCTACTTCTCAAACCAAACCGTTTTCATCGAAAACTTTGAAAGCTACAGCGCAACTGCGAGCGTGTTCTATACGCTTGACGGAACCGATCCAAACTCAGGCAGTCTTGT
This sequence comes from Balneolia bacterium, assembly GCA_003555145.1. Taxonomy (GTDB): domain Bacteria; phylum Bacteroidota; class Rhodothermia; order Balneolales; family Cyclonatronaceae; genus Cyclonatronum. Next base: position 430 of record PWID01000009.1, read on the forward strand.
TTATGATGATACCGAAGGCATTTTGCTTGAAGATGGCAACGGTGCCATCACACTTAGCGCTATTGCAATCGATGGCGAAGATGAATCTGGTATCACCTCTGCTACCTACACCTTCCCGGTCAATGTAGCTGATATCGAGGCGCTTCGAGCTTCATCAACAGGAACGCTGTATCGCGTTACTAACGAGTCTACCTTTCTTGGTGGCGATGCTTTCAGAAACACCAAGTTCTTCCAGGACGACTCGGGATTTGGGATCCAAATAGACGATGCACCTAATGGTAATTTTGGTCAAGGTGTAATCACAGCAACTTACCAATATGGCGATAATGTAGCCGAGCTGATCGGGACGCTTGGTAATTTTCAAGGACAGTTCCAGCTGGTGCCTCCAGTTGATTTCGGTGAAGCCATTTCATCCGAAAACTTTATCGAGCCTGTTCAGCTAACGCTTAGTGAGCTAACGGCAGCCGATCAGTCACGGTTGATTGTGATCGCAGATATTGAGTTCCAAAGCGCTGGAGAAAATTTTGGCGGTGGCGGTTCTACAACCAGTATCACTGATCCAAGCCTTGCCGGTTTTGATGGAAATTTCAGAAACATTTTCGGTGGCTCAGACATCACAGGTTCCACCATCCCTGAAGGTCCGGTAACTATTACTGGAGTTGTTCAGGTAAATAACTCCGGCATTAACTTTGGCGCCAGAAACCTGGATGACTTCAACTTCCCAGAGACCATCACCATTGCCGGCGATGCCGGATGGCGTCTGCTTTCGCTTCCTGTGAGCGGCGTTCCGGTTTCTGTGCTTGCGGGCCAGAATCAGGTTCAGGGCGTGTCTGGTGCTAACGCTTTCTACGGCGAGACCGGGTACGAAGAAGGCGATCCGAACTTCATTTTTTATGGTGATGCCGACGTAGCTGCCAACGAAGCATGGACCGCACCAGCCGGATTCGGTACAGAGATTGAGTCGGGTCAGGGTTTTGCCTGGTTCTTTTTCAACTCCTCTCAGGGCTTTAGCGTACCGCTTCCGTTTAACCTTACCGTCAGCGGTCCAACGCCTCAAACCGAGGTTGTCCGCAGTCTGAACAACAATCAGGACTTCAACCTTTTAGGAAATCCGTTCGGGTCTCTTCTTGCCGAAAGCAACGTAACCGGTGATGTACAGGCCGGACTTCAGGTTTGGGATCCGGTAGCCGGAGAATATCAGCTTGTAACCGGAGTAGCCGAGTTTCAGGGCTTTTTTGTGGAGCGCAATCCCGGCGTAACCGACGGGCAGGTGACCCTTGCTCCTGGTAGTGGAGAACTTGATCCGCCGGCTCCTGAGTCTGCCATCAGCTTCAGCCTGAACGGCGTGGATTCTGAAGGCCTTGAGATTTCCGATACCGCAACCCGCATGTACTTCAGCGAAAACGGCAGCACGGACTGGGATCTGTTCGACCTCACCAAGCTTACCCCGCTTACCGATCGTTACGCGCTGATTTCCATCCGCGGCGATCGAAACGGCGAAATGGTTAACAAAGTGGTGGATTCGAATCCACTTGAGTTCCACGGCACGCTCGAAGCGCCGCTTTCACTCGACCTGTTTAACGTAAGCGGTGATTTCACCATCGCGGCCGGTTTCGACGAGATCCCGGAAGGCTGGTCAGTTTCGCTTTATGACAACGTAACCGGCGAGACCACCGATCTGAGAAGCAGCTCCTACAGCTTCACCGCTGAAGGCGAAACAGCAGGACGCAGCGCTCAGGGTAAACTGCCCGAAAACGCCGGCACCGCCCTGATGAGCAATGATCCTGAAGCGCGCTTCACTATATTTGTTGACGCTCAGCCGCTTTCATCACCAATTGAAGGCGAGCTGCCGAAGGAAATGGCTTTGGAGCAAAACTATCCGAACCCGTTCAACCCAACCACGCAGATTCGCTACGACCTGCCGGAATCAGCTGAAGTTCGCCTGGATGTCTTCAACATTCAGGGTCAGCGCGTTTCCACGCTCGTAAGTCAGAACCAGAGCGCGGGCCGTTACAACGTAAACTTTGATGCATCAGCACTTGCCAGTGGTGTGTATATCTACCGTCTGCAGGCAGGGAATAATGTGATGACGAGAAAGATGACGTTGATTAAGTAATTGTGAATGGTGAATTGTGAATGGTGAATTAAGCCTTCGTGGCTGATTCATATTCATAAATCGCATCATCACTCTTAAGAAATAGGAAAGGCGCTGTTCGATGAAAGTCGGGCGGCGCCTTTTTTTGTTTTGATGGTCGATGGTTGAAGGTCGAAGGTCGAAGGGCTAAGGTCCAAGGTCTCTCAAATTCTGCCATTTCATTTATATA
>PWID01000260.1 GCA_003555145.1 Balneolia bacterium
AATACGAAATCAAACACCCAGTGTCAATATGAAAATGGAAATAAACTGATTTATTTCCCAACACCAGACCCGCTTTAATCCGCTCTCGCTTTTCGCTGCAGGGCCCTTAATATACGCGCTGGCACAAGGCATTGTCAACAAATAAGATGTTCAATAATGTTATCTGATATAATAATACTTGTGACAAAACCGAACGATTTAACATTTAGCGGTAGTCATAAAAAAACCCGTGATTGAAAACAATCACGGGTTTGAAAGGATCTAAGCGAATAAAGTATTACTCTTTATCCTGCTTTGGTTTATCATCTTCAGAAGATGTCTCAGACTTTGGCTCATCAACTTCAGCAGCCTCAGATGTTTCAGCCTTAGGAGCTTTAGCATTTTTAGCTTCAGTGTCATCAGCTTTAACTGATTTGGCTTTAGCAGGTTTTGCTTTAGCAGGTTTAGAATCAGACTCAGCTGTTTTTTCGCCTGCAGTATCTGTAGCCTTTTTGCGACCAGCACGTCTGGTCTTTTTCTTCTTGGTATCTTTACCTTCAGGCTTAACATCGTTAAAGTCTACAAGTTCAATCATAGCTGTGGGAGCACCATCACCAGCACGTGTACCAATCTTGATAACACGAGTATATCCACCAGGACGATCTCCTACTGCTGGTACCACATCATCATACAATATAGTAACTGCCTGCTTATCGCTTAACATTGCGAAAGCCTGACGTCTGTGGTGAGGACTGTCTTCCTGGACAGCCTTAGTAATAATTGGCTCAACATAACGGCGAAGCTCTTTAGCTTTGGCAACTGTGGTAACAATTCTTTGATGTTTAATCAAAGCAGTACTCAGGGCACGCAAAGTCGCTTTTCTGTGCGAGGCTGTTCTACCTAGTTTTCTACCTCTGACTTGGTGGCGCATAGGTTATTTCCTTATGAATTTTTTTGTTTATCTAAATACTTGGAAACATCCATACCAAACTCGAGATTTTTCTCTTCAATCACTTCAAGTAGTTCTGTAAGTGATTTACGACCAAAGTTTCTAAAGCGTAAAAGCTCAGATTCATCCTTGGAAACTAGTTCAGCAATGGTGTTAATATTAGCAGATTTCAGGCAGTTGTACGCTCTTACGCTCAGGTTAAGATCTTCAATACTTGTCTTAAGGAGGTTAGCTATACGAACTGATTCAGCATCGACTTCATCTTCTTCCTGAGTAAACGGTTCTTCAATTTCTTCAGTAATGAATTTTTCGATGTGATCTTTAAGGATCTTTCCTGCAATGGTGAGAGCTTCTTTAGGATTAATTGAACCATCGGTGGTTACTTCCATAATAAGCTTTTCGTAGTCAGTTTTTTGACCAACACGAACATTCTCAACATTAAACTTAACTGCTTTAATAGGAGTGAAAATAGTATCAATAGGCATGATACCAATGTCAGTTTCCTCTTCAACCACATTTTCTTCTGAGGTAACGTAACCGCGACCACGTCCGAGATGCAGCTCAATTCTGACTTTACCGTCTTCGGCAAGCGTTGCAATGTGATGGTCTTTATTTAAAACCGTATACTCACCACTGGCATCATTTATATGAGCAGCTGTAAATGGCCCGGGGCCTTCTACTTCTACGTTAATGATGCCGGAGCTTTGCTCGATCTGCTTGAAACGTACGCCTTTCAGGTTAAGAATGATGTCGTACACGTCTTCTGCAACACCTTTGATGCTCGAATATTCGTGCTTAACACCGTCAATTTTAACAGCCGTGATGGCAATACCTGGTAAAGACGAGAGCAGAACACGACGGAAAGAATTTCCGATGGTAACCCCGTAACCACGCTCAAGAGGCTGAAGAACAAATTTACCGAACGTATCGGAACATTCATCCACCATCAAGCTATTGGGCATTTGGAGATTTGTATTGCTCATATATCTATTCGTACGGGTTAAAAATAATTATTACTTAGAGTAAAGCTCGACAATCAGCTGAACATTAATGTTCTCAGGTATGTCTTCGATCTCTGGAAAGTTCAAGAATCTTCCAGAAAGAGATTTTTTATCAATTTCGAGCCAGTTGTATCTGCTTTTAGGTGCAGAAGCGATTGAATCGTTAACGATTTCCAAGTCTTTTGATTTTGGACGTACAGTAACTATATCGCCCGGACGCAGAGTATATGAAGGTATATTTACTACGATTCCGTTTACAACAATGTGCTTGTGTGTTACAAGCTGACGCGCCTGACGGCGTGTACGAGCAAATCCAAGTCGGAAGACCGTATTATCGAGACGAGCTTCAAGAAATTTCAACAGGTTTTCACCGGTAACACCTTCCTTGGCGCTTGCTTTTTCAAATAAATTACGAAATTGTCTTTCAAGCATTCCGTAGGTGTACTTAGCCTTCTGTTTTTGTTCAAGCTGTACAGAGTATTCAGATTTTTTCTGAAAACGGGATCTGCCGTGCTGTCCTGGACCGTAAGGTTTACGTTCCAGAGCTTTACTAGCGCCAAATATTGGTTCTTTAAACCTGCGCGCTTTCTTTTGTTTTGGTCCTGTATATCTTGCCATTACGTAATAATGAATTAATTAATTCTAAACTCTTCTTCTTTTCGGAGGTCTGCATCCGTTGTGCGGGATCGGCGTAGTATCTTTAATCGACTCTACTTCAAAACCAATTGCACCAAGTGCTCTGATTGCGGCCTCACGACCAGTACCAGGACCTTTTACAAAAACATTGACCTTTCTCAGGC
>PWID01000222.1 GCA_003555145.1 Balneolia bacterium
AGCAGGGAACCTGAGGTAACAGATGAGCGCATGTTTCCGGTAAAGCCAATGAAGGAACTGGTGAAGCTCAGGAAAGAAATTGAAAATGGAAAGGTGAAGTCTGTGCTCATTGCCGGTGGGGGAGCAGCGGGATGCGAAATTGCCCTTAATCTGTCTCATCCGAAGTCAGATTTTAATGCTAAAATTTTGCTTATGGAAATAAGTGACAGTTTGTTGTCATCTTTTTCTTCTGCTATCTCTCAAAAAATAAAATTGATTCTTAGCAGGAGAGGTGTAGATGTCGTACTAAATAATAACTGGCAGGATGATCCGGAAACTGCCAAGGGTTATGATGCCATCATTCTGGCAGCAGGGAATAAGCCGTCGCTTTCTGATTCGGATCATTCGTTTGATGTGGATTCGTCGGGCCGGATTATCACCGATGACAAGCTTCTTGTACCGGGAAGCAACAGAGTTTTTGCAGCGGGTGACGTAGCGCATGCTGGGAAAACCGGATACCCACAGATTGGTGTTCATGCGGTAAAGCAGGGCGTAACGCTTCGGCACAATGTATTAGCTTTGGCCACCGGTAAACCGCTGAACCCATATAAACCTTATAGGCTAAATCCACTCATTGTATCAGACGGGCCGGACTACGGATTTTTTATAACCGCAAAAAAAGTATATTCGGGCAGGTGGGCCATCATATTAAAATACATTCTTGATATGAACTGGCTCGAAAAATATACCCGCAGCCCGGATCAAAGAAGAAGTTTACTTCGATTACTAAGAGATGGAATTAAACGGGTGAATTCAAAAAGGAGCAGAAATGACGCGTAAAATTAAATATCATCTGCTGCGCCATTTTATGGTAGTAAAACCTAAACGTAAGCCGGTGGGTCAGGTGCCCGGTACAGCTATTTATACCGGTGAAAAAAAAATGGATGAGGTGCTCATCACTCTTCATGAGTACGGCGAAAATGATTACAAAAGCAGACATTTAAATAGCGATGAAGAATTTACCTCATCGCTGGAGTCTCACACCAAATCCTGGATACAGGTTCGCGGGCTGCATGATGTAGATAAGCTTAAGCCGGTCTGGCACCATTTTGGTATGCACCCGCTTATTCAGGAGGATATTGTAAATACGAGCCAAAGGCCGAAAATTGAGCCCTACGACGATATGGTTTTTATTGTGATGCGGGTTATTATGCCTCAGGACCCTCCGGCAGAAACCGAAGAAAAAAAGAAGAAGAAAGACAAAAAACACCGGCCGCTTCATTCCGAGCAGATTTCTATCATTCTTACACCCAACTCGGTAATTTCTTTTCAGGAAAGTGAGACAACGCTGCTTGAACCCGTTGTAAAGAGGCTGATGAGTGCCGGTACACGCCTCAGAAAAAATAAGCCGGATTATCTGAGTTATGCTATCGTTGATACTGTGGTAGATTATTACTTTCAGGCGCTCGATGTTCTGAATGAAGAAATCGAGCAGCTGGAGGAGAAAATAATTAAAGATGCCGATGAGCGGGACCTGCAGCACATACACGCGCTGCGACGGGATTTGATCTATTTCCGGAAATCTATCTGGTCGCTCAGAGATGGATTGAATTCGCTGATCCGGGATGAGTCAAAAATCATTCATAAGGATACGAAAGTGTTTTTCCGGGATGTATATGATCATGTTGTTCAGGTAATCGATACGATTGAAAATCAACGGGAACTGGTATTCAGCTTGTATGACATTTATATGTCAGGATTATCGATTAAGATGAATGAAGTAATGAAAGTGCTCACTATTATTGCGACTATATTCATCCCGCTTACCTTTATTGTGGGAATTTATGGTATGAACTTCGACCCTGAATCAAGTCCGTGGAATATGCCTGAGCTGAATATGTACTACGGCTATCCGGCCTCGCTTCTGTTCATGCTGCTGGTCTCGCTTGGGATGCTGTATTTCTTCAGACGAAGAGGCTGGATATAACGGGCAGGTTCAAAGACCTCCAGGGTTTTAAAACCCTGGAGGTCTTGACCTTTTCCGTTAGCGAGTCAGCTGGTAGATAAGCTGGTAATATTCCATTGGCAGGGCTACGGATGGGTAGCCGTTGTTTTCGATCATCATTTTCAGGTAATCGACCATCGGATCGCTCATGATGTCATCGTCCGAAGCAAACTGCGCTCTGATGAGCGAGGGAACCGGAAGTATATCGAAGAGATCGAATGCCGAGGGAGTTGGTCGCTCGGTAATCTGATATGGATCATCCAAGCTCATTCCAGCGCGTTCCATGGCCAGGGTGATGGCAAAGCTGAGGCTTCCGAGTTCATCAACAAGGCCGTTTTCCTGAGCCTGAATTCCGGTCCATACGCGTCCTTCGGCTACGGCTTTTACCTCATCGTATTCCATGTCGCGTCCTTCGGCTACTTTCTCGATAAACTGATCGTAAAGCACCAGCATGCGGTCAATTAAGCCTTCGCGCTCGGTCTCAGTCAGGTTCCGGCCGGGCAGCCCGAGTCCAATCAGAGGAAGTACGGGTCCGCCCATCAGGTCGGCCGATTCACCTCTTGAGACGGTCCGGTAGTTGAGCCTGAGGCGATCACTGAGGCCATCATCGTAAAACCAGCCGGAAATAACGCCAATGGATCCTGTAACCGTGTTGGGTACCGCGATAATGGTATCGGAATACATGGAAATCCAGTAGCCGCCGGATGCCGCCACGTTGCCCATGGAAACAATAACGGGCTTTTCTTCCATGGTCTTGCG
>PWID01000355.1 GCA_003555145.1 Balneolia bacterium
ACCCCGAGTGTCCGATTCCAGAACCGTATCATACTTGAGGCGAATACGGTTGCGGCGGTCGCCGATGTACCAGGCTTCGACATCATAACTGATTTCAAACACGCTTACCGGCTCATCGGTATTGTTGGTAAAGCTGAAATACAGGCGGGCGTCACGCAGGTCCACGGGTGCGCGCTCGCGGATTCCGAAGGAAAACTCACCGGCTTCTGAGGTATAGGCCGTAAAAGCCCCGTAGCCAGTCTCCGGATTTCCGGTGAAAAAATCGCCAACGCCGGTAAATGGGTTTTCCGCGAGAAGCTCATCCCAGGTCACAAACATATGGGCCGGAATAGAGGCAAAGCTGCCGGCGTAGGTACTGAAGTCCTCACTCCAGCTTTGCTGCACTTCCGTAAATGAAAACGGCTCGGCGGGCACCTGTGCCTCTGCCCTCATAGCCATTGTGAGAATGAAAAGTACTGCTGCGGTAAAAAAAGCTGTGGCCTTTGTTTTCATAGTCTGTGAGTTTGTACTGCTAAAATGATGTGATTCAACCAGCTAATAAGTTACGCTAAATGAAGACGATTTTCACCTCACAAGTCGATCGATAATTTCTTTGTGCTCCGGGAAAGCATTTTTGAGCATGTATCCGTCGGCCATTTCAAAATCATCAAAATCGAAACCGGGTGCGACCGTACAGCCCGCAAGCCCGAATGCCTGCAAATTTGTCTCCGGATCTGCCTCCAGCTCGGCCGCAAACCACGCCCCGGCCGGCACCACGAGCTGAAATTCCTGACCACGATCCACATCACGCCCTAGCTGCAGCGCCTGGTACAATCCATCGGTATGGATGATATGAATTGTGATGGCATCACCCTCGTAAAAATGCCACATTTCATCGGAATGAATCCGGTGAAACGCCGAAAAATCGCCCGCGCCAAGCAGATAATAGATCCCGGTTGATGCAGGCCTTGGCCCGCTGAACGCCTCATTCTGCTGATGCACCGGGAGCATCATTTCGCTGCGGTACATTTCCTTGTAGAATCCACCTTCCGGATGCGGCTGAAGATTAAGTTTACTAATCAGATGGTCTTTTCGGCTGATCATTATTTTGAGGGATTTAATAGGTTTAAACTTTGCATGCACGGCAGAAACCGGTACATTTTGGGGTCATGCCGGCTTTTTTATGCACGAAAGACGACATCATCCTAAACCACCAACATACCAATTTAATTTACCTTGAGCACAAGCAGGACTGTAACAGATACCGGCTCAGCTTCGCCCCAAATTTTAAGCGGACGCCATTTTCATGAGGTTCGTTTCAGCGAGGGTGAAAAGTGGTTATGGAATCCGGCCCGGAAACAACTGCTGCGCGACCGGCCCGAGGAGCGCGTAAGGCTCAGGTGTATGGAATGGCTACATTTCGACTGCGGCGTGCCAATAAACCGGATGTCGACCGAGCTGCCGGTAAAGCGAAAGTCGGTTGGGGATCAGTTCCGGGCCGATATTCTGGCCTACGATGCCGCCATGAAACCCTTCATTCTGGTGGAGTGCAAATCGGCCGACGTAAAGCTGAACGAGCAGGCCGGCATGCAGGCCGCGCGCTATAACGAGCAGATAAAGGCGCCATTTATCGTGCTCAGCAACGGATTAGGAGAGCTTGGCTTTGCCATAAAGGGTGATGGCATCGAGGCCGTTTCACCCCTTTCTTTTCATCTGGAAAACCCCCAATCAATCCGGGATTTTACCTACTGGCATCGTCGCGGTTTTGCAGGAGCGAAGACAAGGGATACTGAAGCTCTTGCATCCCTTCTGAACCAGATATACAGCGATAAGCCCGGGCAAATAAGCTATATAAAAGCGCCAAAAATGGATGCATATCCACACGTAAATCATTATTATACCAGCATCAATAAATGGTCTGTAGCAATAGTGTCACATACCGACGGATCGACATGGCTGTGCGGGCTGCACGCTTCAGGCGCATTCGGAAATCTGATGCTGCTGGTCTGCATTTCAGATTTCCAGGAACTGCCGGGCGTTATATTTCGTCAGAAAGGCCGCACACAGATTCCGGATGAAGAGGTCAGCAAAGTGAGGGATGTCCTTTTCAAAAAGGGCAACAGCCTGATGGATGCAGAACCGTTGCTAAACAATTTAGCAGAGCGTTTACTTTAGTTTTAAGGTGATGTCTTCAAAGGCCTCATCACACTGCGATACATTTGTTTATATTATTTACTGAATTCGACTTCGACTTTATATCATAGCAAAGCCTATTTATGGAACAGATTAACCGAAACAAGCTTTTCGACGTTTTTAAACCCGATACCGATGCCCTGGTATATCTGAAAGCCGGCACTGTAAAACACCGCTATAACACCGATTTTGAGTATTCTTTCCGGCAGGAATCCAACTTCCTGTACATCACCGGAATCGACGAGCCCGATTTTCACGTCATTCTGGATCTTAAAGACCGCACCTGGCATCTGGTGATGCCCCGCCGCGACGCAAAATTCGCAGTCTGGATGGGTCACGTTAATCCGCCCGAATACTACAAAGAGCGCTTTTCTCCCGACAGCGTTTTGTATGATGATCAGCTTGAAATGGTCTTCAAAAAACGGGAGCCGGAAACGGTCTTTTGTCTGACTGAAGACTCTGCGGCACTTTTCCGCGGCATGGGCCTTGAGTGCAATACCGAGACGCTTCCTGAGGCCATGGCTTACTGCAGGAGCATCAAGTCAGACGAAGAGCTCGTGCTGATGCGCCGCGCGAATGAAGTTGCCAGCGAAGCCCACCGCACGGCCATGAAGATGGTTGGAAGCGCAAGCTATGAGTATGAGGTAAAAGCGGCCTTTGAGCACATCACCCAGAAAAACGGAATGCTGCATCAGCCCTATGGCGGCATTTTTGCATCTGGCAGCAACAGCGCTATTCTTCACTATGTGAAAAACTCTGCCCCAATCGAGAAAAAAGGTCACTTTATGATTGATGCCGGAGCCGAGTACAAAGGCTACGCGGCCGATATCACCCGTACGTTTCCGGTGAGCGGGACCTTTGCAAAGCCGTTGTCTGATCTGTATGACATCACCCTGCAGGCACTGGTGGAAACCACCAGCGGCGCGCGGCCCGGCGTGAAGATGGAGGACCTGCATCTGCACGCGGCCAAAGTAATTGTGGAGGGGCTCAAAAATTGCGGTTACGTTAAAGGAGATGTAGAGGATATGATGCAGGTAAATTTGTTCGCCCTCTTTTTTCCCCACGGTCTCGGCCACTTTCTCGGTCTAGACACTCATGACGTAGGCGGCTACCTCAAAGGCGTTGAGCCCATCGACCGGCCTGGACTTCGATTCCTGCGCGCCCGACGAACGTTAGAAAAAGGAATGGTAATTACCATAGAGCCCGGTCTCTATATGATTCCCGCCCTGCTCGAACCAGCCTTCAGCGACGCCAAATACAAGGAATTCCTCAACGAATCCGCCCTTCGCAAGCTCCTCGGCTTCGGCGGAATCCGCATCGAAGACAACCTCGTAATCACAGAATCCGGCACCGAAAACATGACTGATGTCCCCAAGAAGCGCGCAGATATCGAGGCTTTGATGAAGGGGTAAGAGGGGTTAAAGTTTTAAATGTTGAACCTGTCTGCCGTGGCAAAGACAGGCAGGCTCAACATTCGAAATTCCTCAGTTTTACTCAGCATACCCTTCGACTCCGCTCAGTGTACGCTTCGAGGTATTTATAGATATCATTAAGCCATGAACGCTGGTTGAGCGGAGTCGAAACCAGCATCACCGAAGCATTATATGGTTTCTTTTAGTGTTTTCCCGACGTTCAGTTTTCTATCCCTCTATCCCTCTATCCCTCTATCCCTCAAACTATTACTCTTTTGATACAAACTCTTCCTGCTGCATGAGCACGGTACCAAACGACACATCTTCGGCGGCAAGTACGAGAATGGTTGTTGGTAGTTTTTTCAGGCGCTTCTGCATGCTTGTATAATAGGCTTCGAAGTTTTCATCCGGCGTTGCCATACCCATGAAGATAACATCGGCCTCGGATGAGTTTTCGTGGAGGATTTCATCAAAAGGCCTTCCGTTCATTACGTAGACATTTACCTTAGCATCGATCCTGAACTGCTCCAGCAATACCCTAATGTTTTCCTGTGCTTTCTTAGCTCCGATTTCATTTTCTGCCGCCATCTTTATATTAACCTCTTCACAGTTCCATTTTCGGCTTTGCTGCAGCAGATAGGCCAGCAGGATCATCAGGCCACCGTTTCCTTTGAGTCCGCCCCACCATAAGTCAATTTTTTCTTTACGCCCGAAACCCTTTTCAGGATTATCCCTAACAATAAGTACGTTTCGTTTAAGTCTGTAAAAATGCGCAATCATATCGCAATACTCGTTACGATATTCAGGGTTTTCACTGTCTCCAAGTACAATGGTATTTGGTACCAAACCACCGAGGCCATAAACATCGGCGAGCATTTTACCGCCTTCGAAGGCGTTTTCAGACTTCACCGCCTTCACAAGTCCCTGTATATTCGTTTTAGATAAAAAATCTCTGATATTATCTTCAACCTCAACTTTACGGGCATCAGTTAGCCCCGGAGTGGTGAGAGTTGTCGCAACAGTCAGGATTCCACGGTTGTGGGTTATTTCTGAAGCAAACTCTATGAGGTGAAATCGTTTAGTTGGTGCACCGGAAAGTACCAGAGGGTGAGGGCGCCAGGTTTTAGAGTCGCTTTTCCTGCTTATTTGCATTAACCCGGCCCGGGTGAGGGTCATCCAGATTCCGCTTCTGACATCACCCCAGGTTGCTGTCAATTCTCTTTTTCGCAGCCATACAAAAATTAGAATAACAAATATGAAAGCCACTACTGTAGCCACTACGTTAATAAGAAACATCACGGCAATACAACCAATTGCCCCCAGAATAGAAAAGCTCCAGTGAACGCTTACTTTAGGCCGGAAAGACGGGCTGTCTAAAAGACGTTCAATACCGGCTGTGATGTTTACTACCCCATAAGTAGTTAGAAAAAACATCGTAAGTATGGGCGCAATTATGTTCAGGTTCCCAAAAAATACGGCCACCAAGGCAATACCCATGGTAAAGAGTGTACCAATGCGGGGAGAATCGTCATTGCCATCACCACGGCCTAAGAATTTTAACCAGCGTGGCAGGATTCCATCGCGTGCGAGAGCCTGCAAAATGCGGGGCGCACCTAAAATACTTCCAAGCGCGCTGGATAGAGTAGCACCCCAGACGCCGATCAGAATGGCGTCGCCCCAATAGGCCATACGCCTCATGATGAGCGGATCTTCGATAAGCGTTAGCGCATCGGCTCTGGTGGCCAGAATAACGGGGAGTATCATATAAATTATGTAACCAACCCCAATGGCTGCAAACGTACCTCTGGGAATAGACTTGTTCGGCTCCTTTAGATCGCCGGACATGTTCACACCTGCCATAATACCGGTTACGGCAGGAAAGAAGACTGCGAATACAATCCAGAAACCCTCTGAGTGCCGGTCTGCCGCTCCCCACATCTCCACTGATGATTCTTCAATAGGGCTGCCAAACAACAATGAGAGCAGCGAAAGCGCAATACCAAACATTATGAAGTACTGCGCTTTAATGGCCGTTTTAGCCGAGATTATGGCAATCCCGGCTACCAGCACAGTTGTGACCAACCCTACTGTACGCATACTCACGTCCGGGAATACACCCGTAACACTTTCCGCAAAACCAACTGTATACAGCGCTACAGACAGCGCCTGTGCGATGTACAGCGGGATACCGATTGCGCCACCGGACTCAATCCCAAGCGATCGGCTGATCATATAATACGCACCGCCAATCCGTACTTTCTGATCTGTGGCAATAGCCGTAATAGACAGGGCCGTAAGGAAAGTGATAGACGTAGCAAGCGTAACGATAATCAGCGTACCTATCAGACCAACGTTTCCGACCACCCAGCCGAAACGCAGATACATGATAACGCCCAGAATCGTTAAAATTGAAGGTGTAAAAACTCCTCCAAACGTACCCAACTTCCCACTATTAGCCTCATTTCCAGTATCTTCTGAGGCTATCATAGTTTTTAATTTAGTAAACAACTACCCTCGACATTTTTAGGAATACTTCACATAGCAATTTCGTCTCTCAGGCAACAAGGTTACTGATATTATGATTCAATGTCCAGAATTCGCTCCATATCGCGGATGTGCTCGGGCAGGTGGTCTTTGGCAATTCTCCAGACCATGTGAAGGTCAACGCCGAAGTATTCGTGAGCCAGAAAATTCCGGAGTTTATACATGCGGTCCCAGGGGATTTCGGGATATCTGGCCTTGAAGCGTCCGGGTATATTTTTCGCAGCCTCTCCGATGACCTCAAAATTTCGCATTACTGCATCACTAACAAGCTCATTGTGAAGAAAATCCTTAGCATTGGTACCAGAGATGTATTTTTCGATTCGCAGCATAGCGTCGTACATATCTTCGAGCAGATAGCGGTAGCTGCGCTTTTTTCGTGATGTATGCGGAATTTTCATGACCTGATTCCCCTGGTCTCACACATAGCGCACCTCTTTGAGAATTGCATCACGGAGCTGCTTTTTAAGGGCCGATTTGGTGGTGAGATCTACCCGCTTGCCCAGCTTTTCCTCCAGTAGTTCGAGCAGTTCAAAAAACTCCCAGCCAAGCGGCTCCTCAAGCTCTACGAGAATATCCACATCACTGTCAACATCAGGCTCATTTCGGGCAAAAGAACCAAATATGCCGATTTTATTCACGCCAAAACGCTCCTTCAGCTCAGCCTTAAGGCCGGACAGGATTTCCATCACTTCATCGGTGGTGATGAATCTCACGGCATCATCCCGCTCTAAATCTTCTGAATCGTTTATGTTCGACATTTTATTTTCCTCTGCTTTTAGAAGAATAATAAAAGTTTAGTTGATAACAATAAGCCAAAGTCGGGCGCCCATTTGAAAGGGGACGCAGAGCCTGCCTGTCTTCGCCGTGGCAGACAGGCCTGCCTGGCTCCGCTATGGCAGACAGGTTGCGCAGAGTACAGCACAGAGTGACGCAGTTCAATCGAGGTAGATTCAACTCGGGAAGTTGAAATCGCGGGACCTTCGACCTTGGACTTTCGACCTTCGACTATTTTCCAATTCACCATTCACAATTTGGAGCGAAGCGACTCCGCAATTTCCGCATAGTATTCCAGCAGTTCCGGGTTTTTCATGGAGTCTTTGCTTGCTGCTTTTTCCGGCTCCACTCCTTCCAGTATTTGCTTGATTGGCTTCTCCATTTTCTTGCCGCTCAGAGTGTACGGGATTTCCTTTACCTCAATGATTTCATCAGGCACAAAGCGCGGGGCGATTCGCTCACGAACAGCTGATGCCACCTGTTTCCGCAGGTCGTCATCAACGCTGATGCCATCACCAAGCACCACAAATAGCGGCATAAACCAGCTGCCGTCTTCCTTCTCGATACTTACAACCAGGCTGTCCTTGATGCGCTTGTCGGTTTCCACCGCGCGGTAAATTTCTGATGTGCCGATTCGTACGCCCATTTTGTTGAGGGTCGCATCCGAGCGGCCGTAGATTACGCAGCTTCCGCGACCGGTCACTTTCAGCCAGTCGCCGTGGCGCCACACGCCGGGAAACATTTCGAAGTAGCTTTCTTTGTAGCGCTTCATCTCTTTATCACCCCAGAAAAAAACGGGCATACATGGCATGGGTTTGGTTATCACCATTTCGCCCACTTCATCCGTCACCGCTTCACCCTTTTCATTAAACGCATAAACCGATGAGCCCAGAATCCGGCACTGAATTTCGCCCGCGTGAACCGGAAGCAGTGGATTTCCGCCCACAAAGCTGGAGCAGATATCGGTGCCGCCGCTGGTGGAGTTGAGCTGGATATGACCGCCCACGTTTTCATACACCCACTTAAATCCTTCGGGCGGTAGCGGTGAGCCGGTAGAGCCCACCGAGCGCAGATTCGACAAATCAAATTCCCTGGATGGCTTCATGCCCTGCTTCATGCAGTTGACCAAATAGGTGGCGCTTGTGCCAAAAGTTGTCATCTTTGATTTTGCCGCAAAATCCCAGAGCACGTTCATATCCGGATAGCCGGGACTTCCGTCGTAGACCACGGCCGTGGCTCCGCGAAGCAATGCCGCCATCACCACGTTCCACATCATCCAGCCCGTGGTCGAGTACCAGAAAAAGCGGTCTCCGGGCTTCACGTCGGCGTGAAACTCCATGTACTTGAGGTGCTCCAGAAGCATGCCGCCATGACCGTGCACAATCGGCTTAGGCATGCCCGTAGTGCCGGATGAATACAGCACCCAAAGCGGATGATCGAACGGAACCGCGACAAAACGCAGAGGCAGATTCTTCGTTCCGGTTGCGTCCTTCCAGTCGGTTAGGGTGATGGCTTCATCGGCCGTTTCGACCTCCGGAGCGTCTTCGAGATAGGGAATCCGGATGACGTGCTTCAGTTCCGGGAGCGCCTCTATAAGTTTGGAAACCCGGTCGGTGCGATCGTGGGCTTTGCCGTTGTAGCGATACCCGTTTATGGTGATGAGCACCGTAGGCTCAATCTGGCTGAAGCGCTCAATTACGCTGTCCGTGCCGAAATCGGGCGAGCAGCTCGACCATACCGCCCCGACGGCTGATGCCGCCAGCATTCCGATAAACGCATGGGGTGCGTTCGGCAGATAGGCCGCAATCCGGTCGCCCTTCTCCACGCCCGACTTCCGGAAGAAGTGAGCAAGCGAACTGACCTGCTGCTTCAGGCTTTCCCACGAGATTTCATCGTATTCCGTTGTCTCCGAGCGAAATATGATGGCGGGTGACTTTTCAGTTTCGTTACGAAACACGTGCTCTGCAAAATTCAGCTGAGAGCCGGAAAACCACTCGGCGCCCGGCATCCACTCATTTTGCAGCACCTGCGTGTACGGGGCATGCGAACGGATTTCAAAATACTCCCACAGGGATTCCCAAAAATCCTGGGTTTCGTTTACCGACCAATCCCACAGCGCGTAATAATCCTCAAACTGAAGGCCTTTTTGGGCCTCCAGCCACTTCATGTAGCGGGTGAGGTTTGCATCATTCTTCTGCTTTTCCGTCGGCTGCCATAGCAGCGTTCCTTCAGCTGTGGGTTTAGCTGTCATAGTTTCCCTTTTAAGTCGGTTCCGTTCGAATCAGATAGCGTGTTCCGCGCAAGCGGTATGTGAGGTTTTGATTTACCTCACGCCGCGACGCTCTATAATCTTACGAATCTGCTCGTTGCCAATCCACACTTTTTCGGTGGTTTCAATATCCACCAGCTCCAGGTTTACCGTGTAGAAAATCTGGGCTTCACGGCGGTTAAGCGACTCATCCATTATCGAGTTGATGTTTCCAACCAGCATATAATCGGCGCCCAATTCCTGACCCAAATTCTTCACCGTTTCAAATGAGGCGTACTGCTGCTGCTGTGAACGCTCGTCGCGCACGTCGCTCCGCACGTTTCCGCCTGCCACAAAACGGACATTACCAGAGTTTATGAGCTCTCTTTCAAGGTCTTTGGTGAAGACATCGGTGTCGATATGCTCCATGCTGTCGTTTTGAACACGGCCTACAATCACAACCGGCTGACGACCGTGGTTGTTTTCGAAACGCTCCAGCCACGGACGGCCAAGAACATCAGCAATCATGGTTTCTGACACAATTCTGGCATCGCGGTCGTTCCAGCGGCCGGAGAGGTCGAGCGTGCCGTCGGCATCAACCCGGGTTACGGTCTGGCTCGGTCCGCATGAGGCCAGCATGAAGCCGGAAATCAGAGTAATGAAAAGAATGGAAATAGATTTGGATACGCGCATAAGTCAGCTGAATAAGAGTGATAGTTGGTATAAAACTTAATTAAAAAAGATGTTAGTTAATAAGTGAACGCATCTGCTGATCTACAAACGATCTGAACGGGCGTTCAATTACATCGCGGGCGTCGCGGGCGCTGCGGCGGGTCGCCTGATCGTCGGATGCAGCTCCGGTACGGCCTTCATGGAAAAACTGCCGGAAGTCGGTTCGCGTCTGTGTATCGGTAATATCTATGATGACCGACCAGTGCTTAAAAACGGCGTCGTCGCGGCCAAGATCGGTGTCTTCGACGATGAACTGAGCGTGAACCTCAAGCAACGGATCAGTTACCGACTCCCCCAGCCTGAAGCCCATATCCTGGAAAACGGTTTTCAGGGCGCCGTCGAGCTCGCGCGGAAATCCGTCGGCCATGCGAAGCCTGATCGTAGCCTGTCGCGATAATTCCTCGATCTCACGCTCAATAGCCAGGCGCTGCTCCACTTCAGGGTTATACTGCACCGAGCGGTTCAGAATCTGATCGCGCTGGCGCGAAAGGTTTTCATTCACCTCGCTTACCACCAGAGCCGAGCGAAGCAGGCTCATTTTGCGAATCACACTTTCTTCACCAGACGCACGGGAGCGCAGTTCGCTTATCTGCATTTCGTTATTGCTGATCTCCCGCGAATAAATAGTAGAGGTACGCAGCCGCTCAAAACCGGCCAGCACATAGTAGGTGCCGTTATCCTGATGCGTTTCATACACCTGCACGTTCAGCATTTCCATGTTCGACTCGATTCGGGTGGTGCTTATCAGGCTGGTGATGCGCTCCAGATCCACATCTTCGTTGCGCATGGTCTCTATGTAGTCATCAACCAGCGTCTGATCGGCCCGGACATCGGCGCGAAAAATGCGGGCCAGGTTTCCGATGGCGTTATTCTGCGCGGCCTGCAAACTGCTGCCTGAACCAACGGCCGTCAGGTATTGGTTTTCCGGATAGGCTTCACCCGGGCTCGAAAGCCAGCCGGGCGTGCGGGTAGTTGAACAGGACACGGCCGTCATCATAATAACAAACAGAAGGGCCAGCGACAGCCAGCGAGATGATGCAAAAGTGGTAAAGGTGGTTTTCATAGATGCTTGGGTTTAGTTCCAGTAAAAAGCTTCCCGTATCTGAAGCGGACGCTCCGGCACGGATTCTACGGTTTGTTCGGTCTCATGAAGCAGTACCCGGTTGTTACCAAGATACCTGATTCTAACGTGATGTGTTCCTTCCGGCAGCAAAACGGTCTGTCCGTACACCTGACCCGGCATGGTCTGCCAGGCACGCAGATCGGCCACTTCGCTCACTTCTGTAATAATACCCGTAATAAAGCCGGCAAGTCTGCCCGCATCGGAGCCAAATTCATTTCTTATGGCCCGCTGTGTTGTCTGCGAACCTATGTACTTCAGCGTAGAACGGATAATGGCCCTCGTTACGATAAGTGGTTTTCTAACGTTAAACACATCTTCTGCGATATGTGAAAAATCATCGAGCATGGGCATGCGTACCGTAAGCGTGTCGTTAATTACGGCTTCAACCGATCGGACGCGCGACCGGTACTGCTGTAAAGAGGGCACCGCGTACTTTATGTATGTGCTAAGATCATTCGAATAGATACGCAGCTCGGTGGATTTCTTCTCCGGGGCGCGTCCGCCAAAACCTAGCAGCAGCACGTTACCGGGCTCGGGGTAGGGCGAGGTCCGTACTTCAGCTCTTGTGTCTTCTGTGCTTGGTGAAGATGATGACGACATCACTGCCAATGGCGCCAGCTGACGCTCATTAATCCTGCGGGTGGGGTACGCCCGGTTATGCGCCCTTCTGAAGCGCTCGTATTCGATACGGGCGTTGTCGGTTCTGCCCTGATTCGCATAAATTACGTAGCTCAGATAATGCCCAAATGCACTTTCCTGAATATTCGAGCTTCCCCGCTCCCAGTCTGGGCGGGTATCCACTTTGGTCGTATCGCGGCGGGAGAGCGTTTCCACGATGCCATCATACCGGATGGCAAGGCTTTCGAGTTTGAAGCTTGCTCTTCGCGTTTCCACCAGCGCGGCCTCAAGATCATTCATATGAACGGCCGAAAGCGCGTTAAAAAGGTTGAGCATATAGTCTTCATAATCCTCACCCTGATACTCCAGCTGACCATCATTCAGAAGCAGGGCACGAATATTTCGCTCAACGCTTACCCCGAAAAGACGGTCGATTTCGACCTCGGCCTCCTGGAAATACTGCATGCTCTGCTCGTAATTCCCGCTGTAGTAGTTGAGGGCACCAAGCTCGAGCTGCATGAGCACGCGGTCGTTGGAGCGGTAGATGTTGTTACGGGCAAAACGGGCCATTAAGTCCTGCGAGCGGTCAATATTGCCGCTGTGAAACGACTGCCTCACCTGACTCTGCGCATCAATAAGGCTGGTCGAAGTACACCCCTGAAACACAACTGCACCAAGAACCGATATGATAAGCCATATCAGCCGGATATTACGACCCTTCCGGATTCTGGTGGAATACATTGTTGAAATCGAAATGTGAGTTGGGTTGCGAACTGTGCAAATATAAGGTTTTACGCTTAACGGATGAT
>PWID01000229.1 GCA_003555145.1 Balneolia bacterium
CCGATATTGCGAACCCTTTGCGCTTCATCTATGAAAATCAGTTTTTTCTCACCAATAACCTTTTTCAACTCAGCCAGATTCACATCCTGAAGCTGACTGCGAACAATAGGCTCATCACAATTCAGATTCAGCACCTCCGGCTGATTTTCCACAACGGACTTCAAAAGCGTAGTTTTTCCGGTCTGTCTTGCGCCAAGTACTATTACGGCTTTACCAGAAAACAATGTTTTTTTGATTCGTTCGGTTAGGGTGCGTGCAATCATACCATGCTGTTTTATAAAGGCCTGTTCACCAAATATATACATTTCCGGTGAATATATTCACCGATTTATGCAATATTTAGTGATTGTATTCACCAATTATATATGTTTTTGGTGAATACGTTCACCAAAATATGTCTTTTTCGGTGAATAAGATACTGCAAATAAAAAAGGCCGGCACCATACCGGGCCGGCCTTTCAGGCTAAAATCAGCTTAAAATAGATACTGTCTTACTGAAGAATCAGCTTGGCAATCGTCTGAAGCTGCATGTTGGATGTACCCTCGTAGATCTTGCCAATTTTGGAATCGCGGAAGAATTTCTCAACCGGGTACTCCTTTACAAATCCATAGCCACCGAATACTTCAACAGCCATTGAGGAGACGCTTTCAGCTACTTCTGAGGCGTAATACTTACACATAGCGGCTTCTTTCAGGAATGGCTGACCCGCAGTTTTCAATCTGGCGGCGTTGTACACCAGCAGGCGCGCCATCTCGATGTCGGTAGCCATACGGGCAAGCTGAAACTGCAGACCCTGGAACTCGCTAATCGCTTTTCCGAACTGCTTGCGCTCTTTAGAATATTCCACGGCGGCGTTAAATGCACCCTGCGCAATACCAATCATCTGGGCGCCGATGCCAATACGGCCTTCGTTGAGGGTTTCCATGGCAATTTTGTAGCCTTTGCCAACTTCGCCCATCACGTTTTTGGCAGGTACGCGGCAGTCTTCGAAAATGAGCTCGGTTGTGGAGCTGGCGCGGATGCCCAGCTTGTCTTCTTTCTTTCCAACCGAAAAGCCTTCGAAACCACGCTCAACTACAAATCCTGTAATGCCTTTGTAGCCGGCTTCCGGATTTACGTTGGCGAACACAAGAAAAATATCGGCTTCATTTCCGTTGGTGATCCACAGCTTGTTGCCATTCAGAATATACTCATCACCTTTTTTTTCGGCGCGGGTTTTCAGGCCGAATGCATCGCTTCCTGATCCAGCTTCCGAAAGCGCGTAGGCACCTACCGTATCGGTTGCCAGCCTTGGCAGGTAGGTTTCCTTCAGGTAGTCGCTGCCGAAGTTCAGGAAGGCGTTATTTACAAGCGTGTTCTGCACATCCATGAATACGGAGGTGGAAGCATCAACTTTTGCAATTTCCTCGATGGCCAGAACCGACATGAAGAAGGTTCCTCCACCGCCCTGATACTGCTCAGGGATTTCAATGCCCATCAGGCCCATTTCAAAGAACTGTTTTACGAGCTCAGGATCGAGTTTGGCCTCTTCGTCCATTTTATTAACGAGCGGTAAAACGGCGGTTTTGGCAAAGTCTGCAGATGCATCTCTGAGCATCTGTTCGTCTTCGGTAAAATGAGTTAGTGGCTTAAAGGTATTTTCCAAAGTGGTTTCCATAAAAACTGATGTTATCGTTAATAGTGTTGGATCTGAATCACCCATTATTCACCGCGAAGCTTATTTTCTAATACTATCGAATTCGCGGCCAAAGTGTATACAAATGAAATTTCACATTTTATGTGCTGAATATAACAGGATTGACCCGTATGAAAAAGCCCTTCCAGAGTGTTTTGCAATCATTAATATGATAGCATTGGTGTCCGGCAAAACTCACCGTAATCAAATTTTGCTTTTGAAATCAAATATGGACCCATTTAAAACACCAACTAAAACGAACCCTTTACATCAGAAGCAGCTTAATCGCTAATTAATCGAAATAATCATCCTTTACCTTTTGTACGGACAAAAGGTAACCAAAAACCGCCGGGCAAGTCGCTTTGCTCCAATTTTAAATTTTAAGTGTTGAATTTTAAATGCTGATTCTCTGTGGACCGAGCCTGTCTGCCGAGGTAAAGCCAGGCAGGGAAGCGATTCCCACAAAGTGAAAATCCGAGTAGTAATCAGTGTCAATCTGTGACCTTCTATCTAAGAAAACTGAAAAAAAGCTAATTCAGGGATCGACACCAATTCAAAATTTCCTCAGCTCCACTTCGCCGCGCTTCTTAACGCTATTTTTTTCCGTAGGCCGGAATGATTGGGACATTCATTAAACTTCGTGATTTTTAGTGCTTTCCTTTTTAGTGTTTCTCCTCACGGCCGGTATAGTTTCTCCCGTCAACCGTTTCGCCCGCAGCGCGTTTGAATACATCAATAAGCAGACGACCCGCGTTTACAGGAGTCGTGTTACCCTGCTGCATCTTGTGTATTTGCTGATCCCAGGCTTTACCGACCTCATCCTGACTCCATAAGTCTGATAACAGCATTTCTTCGGTAAGCCTGCGGGTCCAGTGAATTAGCTGAAGTTTTCTGTTTTCGGCAAAGAGTCCGTCACCCTTCATCCTTTCGGTATAGGCGACAAGTTTTTGCCAAGCTTCATCGATCCCGGTCTGCTCTAGCGCGCTGCAAAGAGCCACTTCGGTGGTGTAATCTTTGTATTTGGGCCGAACCAGATGAAGCGCGTTTTTTAAATCACGGGCGGCGG
>PWID01000082.1 GCA_003555145.1 Balneolia bacterium
CCAATCCCAATGATTTATTCAATATCTACTCGATCTACGAGTTGGATTATCCAGAGCGGCCGGGCACGGATGCGGTTCGGGTGCGATATTATCTGGACTGGGCCTCACGAATTGAAATCGCGGTTGCGCCATCACGGCACGGAATCCGAG
Source organism: Balneolia bacterium (assembly GCA_003555145.1). Classification (GTDB taxonomy): domain Bacteria; phylum Bacteroidota; class Rhodothermia; order Balneolales; family Cyclonatronaceae; genus Cyclonatronum. The sequence goes on from PWID01000082.1 coordinate 151, forward strand.
AAAGCGTGTACGCCGGGATGTATGGCTTCAACACAAATGGCTACGATGTTCAGCTGATTGGCGGCTATTATCACAATCGGTTTGCACTTGGAGGCGGCTGGGCGGGGAGCATCAGCGATACCGGATTTAAGGGTGAAGTGATGGCTTTTTATGATGCGGAAACGCCTGAATCAGGGGGCGACAGGGAAGCCAGCGTGGTCGTGGCAGTTTCAGCCGATCATATGTTTGACAACGGTATCTACATCACATCTGAAGCGCTCTACAACAGCAGTGGCGGACTCGAAACTTTCGGACTGCTTGGTCAGCCGCTATCGGCCGATAACCCGTCGATTTCGGAATGGCAGCTCAGCGGAATTGCTCAGTATAACTTCAACCCGCTCCTCAGCGGAAGCCTAGCCGCAATCTGGTATCCGGATGAAAGTGGCATATTTCTGTCACCCTCGGTTGACTACAGCCTTACCCAAAACATCGACACTCAAATCCTGGCTCAGTTCTTCCTCGGCGCGGAGGATTCACCCTTGTCCAATGCCGGAAACGTGATGGCGTTGTCGGTTAAGTGGAACTTTTAGTACAGTATGTCAGGGGGACAGTATGTCAGTGTCAACAGTATGTCATTATACATTTTAGAGTGACAGAGGTTGGTGAATTAAGAAAATGGTCGAAGGTCAAAGGTCGAAAGTCGAAGGTCTCTCAAATTCCAGCACAGCGGTCGAATCTGCCTGGATAAAACTGCGCAACCTGTCTGCCGAAGCGAAGCCACAAATCCCTTTAATTCGCATTAATTCGCTGGACAATCCATCTACAATTATCCCGCAGGAAGCTTATCAAATTCCTCTGAGGCCCTAATTCACAATTCACAATTTCCCGATTAATCGGGACCAGGCATAGCCTGGCACAATTCACAATTGCGCAGCATCACGCAGAGGAGCAGAGAATTCGCAGAGGTCGCAAAGGTTAAAATTCATTAGATTAATTTTTTTACCAAGCTGTTTATTACAACTCTAAACCAATAATATCAGATGTACTCAAAATATATCATCTGCACTTCTGTACTTGTTTTATCCCTGGCTTTAGCGCTGTTTCTGCAGTCCTGTTCCGGGGATACTGATTCTGGTGAAAATCATGCTGAACAGTTTGATGAGCTTCCAATCATCCTGCCCGAGCCGATAATTATGATGGAAGAAATCGGGGAGGATTATCTGACTCATTTATCTTATAGCAGCGTTGCGCTGGGAGACGGCAGCGTGCTGATCGGGGACCGGGAGCTGCGGAAGCTGTTCCGTATTTCGGCCGATGGCGAACTGCTTGAAATAGCTGCAAGGGGAGGGCGCGGTCCGGGTGAAGTTCAGGATGTGGTATGGGTGAGGCAGTCAGCAACTGGTTTAACCCTTCTTTATGATTCGATGAACGCAAAACTCATCAAGTTCGACGAGCACGGAAAATTTACCGATGAGTTCATTTTTCCGCAGCACGAGTCCGGCTCGCTCAATGAGGTGTATCAGCCGGGTGATTCAGAATATCTGCTGGTTTATCGCTCATTCGATTACCTGTACGAAAGCGACAGCAACAAGGGACCGGAAACACGAATAGGCATGTTTGACCGGGAGACTGAGAGGCACGGGTCGCACATCACCCTGCCCGATCAGGCTTATGCACCGCACACAATCAATGGTATGATTGTCGGAGGGCGTATGGTTCCCTTTACGGGCGGTCATGTTCGGTACTTTAATCCGGCCGACAGAAGTTTGTATGTGATGCTTTCTGATCAGAGCCATATTACACGATTTGATACGCAGCTGGATACGGTGGAAACCATTCGGTTTGAACTGCATCCGGAAAGGGTGAATGATGAGGACAAAATAGCTTCCCGGGAGGAGGTAGATGATGACGATATGTGGCGGGTGATAGAGCCGCTGCTGCCCGAATACAAAGCTCTGGCCGATGACATGAAAATAGATTCCGAAGGAAACTTTTGGCTCAAGCTCAATCACCGGAGCAACATGCAGCGCTGGCTGGTCATTTCGCCGGAGGGCTCACACAAAGCCATGGTTCATCTTCCGAAAGAAGCCATGCTCACCCATATTTCCGAACATCATCTGGGCGTTCGCCTGGATCATCACGTATTTGCCCTTTTCGAGCCGGTAAGCTTTTGAATTCAGTATGTCAAAGCTTCAGTGTGTCATTGTACATTTTACAGTGACGGAGGTTGTTGAAATAAAAATGGTTTTCAGATATCAGATTGGAAATAGAACATAACTGTTAAAAACAGCCTATTTCTGAGAGGTATTTTTCACAGTATGTCATAATTCATTACAGAGTAACAGCGGTTATAATTGTTTGATTGTGAGATAATGGCAAGGGTAATAATTCACCACCTGCCTGCTGCAGACAGGCTCGGTGCGCAGAAATGGGGGGAATTTTTTCGGGGTTTAGTCAATTAAAGTAAAAGGATTAGTAAAAATTCTTTACCAAAAAACTAGTTGTCCTGCTATGTCCTTGTGTCGTAGGGGTAACCATAGCTCACAAATGAATAGTGCTTAACTCAGGACTTATGAATATTCTAAATACGACATCGTCATCGCTCAGACA
>PWID01000076.1 GCA_003555145.1 Balneolia bacterium
CCCGGGTTCCCATTCGGTCACCCGGGCCTGCCTGCTGCGGCAAGCCATCAGGTTTGGCAGGCAGGGCTATTATTGTTTGACTCCTCCGGAGTCGAGAGAGTTCCAGGGCTATCATTGGCTATTTTTAAATCGGTTTGGGCTGTTGCGGGCATTTACCTGAATACCGGCACGAATTCCTTGAGCGGCATTTCGCTTTCAGCAGCGCCGGGATTTCGCTCCAGGCTTACCTGCCAGCTGATTTTATCTGCCCGGTAATACCTGCGCTGAAAATAAACGGGCTTATCGTTTATAGTGAGCGAAAGCCGGTCAAACATCAGAAGTGGTGCTCCTTTGTCGACCTGAAGGTGTTCCGATATCTCTTCGTTGGCAACGCACGCCTGTATTTCGTAGGTGCCGCGAATAATCGGAATCTCGTACTCTTCCTCCAGGATTCGGAAAATGGTGTTATCAGTTAATTCATGATCAATAATGAGCTGGCCATAGAAAATCGGAAACCAGGTTGTATCGAAGGCTACCGGCTGATCATCACCTAACCTAAGGCGATCCAGACGAAGCACCTGCTGCCCGGGCTTCACGTTAAGACGGGAGGCAACCATATCGTCGGCAGGCTCCTGCTTCACTTCGATGACTTCAGAGCGGGACTCCTTGCCCGACTGACGCATGTCTTCCATAAAGTCGGTAAGATGAATCATCTTTGGCTTGGATTTTCCACCTTTCACAAAAGATCCCAGCCCCTGACAGCGGTAAATCATTTTATCGTTCTCGAGTGTCTGCAGCGCTCGGCGTACCGTAACGCGGCTTACCTCGAACTGTTTAGACAGCTCCAGTTCAGAAGGCAGCTTTTCGTCCTTGCCAAACCGCCCTTCTGCTATACTCGAACGCAGCCAGGTACTTATCTGCTCATGCCTTGGTATATTATTTCTGAGTTCCATAATACAAGTTGTTTAACTGTTGTTTTCCCAGCTCAATATAGCAGTATAATTCACAATGGTCAATACATGTATGTACATAATACAAGAATACCTTCCCCGTTCAATATATGCGCTTTAAATGCCCATAATACCTTTATCAGTAACTAATGTTACACACTATTCGATTTTGCATCTCAATACAAACAACTTGTATTGACAAGTAGTAATATCAGCTTTATATTAGGTGCAGAACAACAAAACGAGTCAACAAACCAACTTCACACAAATAACTCCATTTTCCGATATGTTTGAATTTCTCACACAACCATGGCCCTGGTATATAGCCGGACCGATCGTAGGCCTCACAGTGCCTATGCTTCTCATTATGGGCGGCAAAATGTTCGGTATTTCCGAAAACCTCAGACACGTATGCGCCTCTTGTAATATTGGCAACGTTGAGTTTTTCAACTACGACTGGAAGAAAAACGGTGCCTGGAACCTCACATTTGTTCTCGGCGTAATTTTCGGGGGTTTTCTCGGCGGATATATTTTTGCAAACCCAGAACCCATACAGCTGGCGACATCTACAGTAAATGATTTACGCGAGCTGGGAATAACGGACTTTACCGGATTTGTTCCCGCAGAATTGTTTAACTGGGAAGTACTTGGATCCGGAACCGGACTAATAGTTCTGGTACTCGGTGGTTTCCTCGTAGGATTCGGCGCCCGTTATGCCGGTGGCTGTACATCCGGTCATGCTATTTCCGGGCTTTCTGATCTTCAGCTGGCATCTCTTATAGCCGTAATCGGCTTCTTTATTGGTGGCCTGATAATGACCTGGTTCATCTACCCCATCATTCTTTAAAACAGACTATTTCACATGATTTCCGCAAAAGACTTTTTAAAATACCTGAGCGCCGGAACCCTCTTTGGTTTCGTGCTAATGAAATCTGAAGTTGTTTCCTGGTTTCGGATTCAGGAAATGTTCCGGTTCGACGCATTCCACATGTACGGCATCATTGGCCTTGCTATTGTGGTCGGCCTTATTTCTATACAAATTATCAAAAGACGTAACGTAAAAGATCTTGAGGGCAACATCATTACGATACCCCCGAAAGATCCAAAACAGGTAACTCGCTATATTGTTGGCGGAAGCCTGTTCGGTTTAGGCTGGGCGCTGCTTGGTGCCTGTCCGGGCCCGATGTTTGCACTGCTTGGCAGCGGCATCACTATTATAATAGTGCCTATAGTCGCAGCTTTAGCGGGCACCTATACATATGGTGCTCTCAGAAGCAAGCTGCCACACTAATCATCCTTATTTAAGACTTTAAAAAAACAAACAACACATCTCACACGGAGAAACACTATGTATTACAAACAATTCTTTGATGACAAACTCGCTCAGTATTCATATCTGATTGGCTGCCAGGCAACTGGTGAGGCTATCGTTCTCGACCCGATGCGCGATATCGATCAGTATATTCAGGCTGCAACGAAAGAGAACCTGAAAATTACCAGAGCAGTTGACACCCACATCCATGCCGATTACATCTCCGGACTGCGTGAATTCGCAGAGCGCGGTGTGAAGGTGTACGGCTCTGACGAAGGTGATGCCGACTGGAAATACGAATGGCTGATTGGCAGCGACTACGACTATGAGCTGCTCAAAAACAACGATGAAATCAAAATCGGTAACATCACCATTAAAGCATGGCACACCCCGGGCCACACGCCGGAGCACCTTAGCTACTTTGTAACTGATGGCGCTGCTGCTGATGTACCAATGGGCGTTGTAACAGGCGACTTCGTTTTTGTTGGTGATGTAGGCCGCCCCGACCTTCTGGAGTCTGCAGCCGGCATGGAGCACGTAATGGAGCCTTCTGCACGCACGCTTTTCAAAACGGTGGAAGAGTTCAAGGGTCTGCCTGAATATATCCAAATCTGGCCTGGTCATGGTGCCGGCTCGGCCTGTGGTAAGGCATTGGGCGCAGTACCTGAAACAACCGTTGGCTACGAGCTTCGTTTCAACAACTCGCTTAAATCAGCTACCTCTGAAGACGACTTCGTGAAGTTCATTCTGGAAGGTCAGCCTGAGCCGCCAATGTATTTCGCCCGCATGAAGCGCGATAACAAAATTGGTCCTAAAGTGCTTAACGGACTACCAAATCCGAATCACCTGACCATCACCCAGCTTCAGAAACTTGCCGATAAAGGCAGTGATGTGGCTATAATTGACACCCGTGAGCGCGATCAGTATGCAGCCGGACACATTCCCGGATCGCTTCTTTCTCCAATGAACAAGCAGTTCAACACCATTGCCGGTTCGTACGTGGATGAAGACGAGAAAATCTACCTCGTTGTAGAAGAGCATCGCCTTGAAGAAGCCGTAACCGACCTGATTCGTGTAGGACTCGACCATATTGAAGGCTATGTAACTCCGGCCGATCTTCGCCTGTACAAAGCACAGGGCGGAAAACTAGACACGCTCGAAACGATTGATTTCGAAGAGATGGAAAAGCGTGCTGAGAAGGACGGAAATAAAATCCTGGACGTTCGCAAAGGCAGCGAATTCAACGAGAAGTCTTTCGACGGAGCGCTGAATTTTGCTCATACCCGCCTTTTCAACCGCAAGGATGAAATCCCTAAAGGTGAAACCTATCTCGTGCACTGTATGTCAGGCGGACGTTCGGCAGTTGCCAGCGCGTACCTGAAGCGCGAAGGTCATGACGTAGTTTTAGTGGACGACGAGTTCACCAAATACATGACCGAAAAGGCTGAAGCCTGATCGCCTGACTGTCTGTACAGTCACCGCAGTAATCAAAAGAGAGCTGGTCGGGCATCCCGCCGGTCCGGCTCTCTTTTTTTAAATCCTTCAATAAGATCACCACTCCGCTTTTCCCGTAGCTCCGGGAAAACATGCCTCTACCAAAAGGAACAGCCCTCAGACCATCTTGAAAACGGCATCAGTTATATTAAAACGATACATCCCTGTACTCGACTGGATTACCCGATATAATCGAGACGACTTCAAGGGTGATTTAAGCGCCGGTTTAACCGTAGGCGTCATGCTCATTCCACAAGGTATGGCATATGCCGTACTGGCCGGAATGCCGCCTGTTTACGGGCTTTATGCCTCGCTGATTCCGCTTTTCATTTACGCCGCTTTCGGCACTTCGCGGCATCTTGGTTTTGGCCCGGTTGCTCTTATTTCCCTGCTCGTTTTAGCTGGCGTAAGCGAACATGCCGAACCCGGCACGGAGCGCTTCATACAGCTTGCCATTCTTACCGCATTCGGCGTAGGCGTTGTCCAGCTGCTGATGGGGCTGCTAAAAGGCGGGTTTCTGGTCAACTTTTTGTCACATCCGGTGCTCAGCGGTTTTGTTTCTGCGGCCGCCATCATAATTGGTACAAGCCAGATTGGAAATCTGTTTGGCATTTCGATTCCGCGCGACAGCGGAGTTTACGAAATTATGCTCACGCTGTTTTCTAACCTGAGCGACATCAACCTGATTGCAGCTGCTACCGGACTTGGCGCTATCGCTCTGATGCTCATCATAAAGAAACTGCGTCCGGCAATACCCGGTGCCATTACGGTAGTCGGAATCGGAATTTTACTGGCATATTTACTCAGTCTGGAAAACAAGGGACTCAATATTATTGGTGATATTCCCTCAGGACTGCCCGTATTTGAAACAGTGGCCGTATCGGTTAGCGACATTGCCCTGTTATGGCCAACCATACTTGCAATAGCCTTTATCAGCTTTATGGAATCTATTGCAGTGGCCAAAGCCATAGCCACAAAAAAAGGCTATAAAATTGATGCCAATCAGGAGCTGGTAGGACTTGGTCTTGCGAATTTGGGTGGATCATTTTTTCAGGCATTTCCAACCACGGGCGGCTTTTCCCGTACGGCCGTAAATGCTCAGGCTGGCGGCAGGACTACAATATCGTCGGTTATAAGCGCGCTTTTGGTTGCGGCAACGCTGCTATTCCTCACCCCTCTTTTTTACTATTTACCGATGGCTATTCTGGCGGCCATCATTATTCTGGCCGTGGTTTCGCTGTTCGATTATAAAGAAATCGGCTTTCTGTGGAAAAACGACCGGAAAGATTTAGCGCTGCTCGCAATCACCTTTTTTGTTACGCTTTTTGCCGGAATTGAGCAGGGAATTATCGCCGGCGTGGTGCTTTCGATTATTATGGTAACCTACAGCAGCGCCAAGCCTCATACGGCTGAAGTCGGGCGTATTGGCAACGGGCACAGCTACCGCAACATCGTTCGCTACCCCGATGCGCAAACCCGGGAAGAAGTTCTTATTTACCGGTTCGACGCCATACTCTATTTCGCTAACACCGAGCATTTCCAGGATACGCTGGAAGATAAGATTGCCCGGCATGGTGATGCGCTCCGGCTCGTTATTCTGGACGCTTCATCAATAAACGATATCGACTCATCCGGTATGCATGTGCTTAAAAGGGTGATAACCGACCTGAAGGAACGTGGTCTTGAGTTTATTATCGCGGGCATACACTGGCCCGTTCGGGATAAGCTGCAAAAATGTGGTATCCCGGATATTATGGGCGATCACAGCTTCTTTCTGGATATAGACGATGCCCTTACCTATTACGAAGAAAAAACAAAGAAACAATCAGATACTACATCAGGAAACTAACGTGAATAAATTCCGGGGGAACAGTAAATAATGGATCCGCAAATCATCATCGTGCTGGCAATAATGGGTTTCACCATTTTTATGCTGGTCACCGAGCTGGTGCGTATAGACGTAACGGCTATTCTCACAATGCTGCTTCTCTCCTGGACGGGTATTCTTACAAGCAGTGAGGCGCTTTCCGGATTTTCAAGTAATGCCGTAGTGGCTATGATTGCGGTAATGATTCTGGGTGAAGGCGTTGCCAGAACAGGCATGATGTCCCGTTTCTCCAAATGGCTGCTGAAGCGGGTGGGCAATAAAAAGAACGCTGTTTTGGGCTCCCTTACGCTGTCGGTTGGTACTCTTTCCGGTGTGATTCAGAACATCGGTGCAGCCGCGCTTTTCCTGCCAAGCATCATCGATATTGCGCGCCGGATTAAAGTCTCAGCCTCGGTGCTCATCATGCCGATTGGTTTTGCCGCTATTATTGGCGGTACGCTTACGATGGTTGGCTCGGGTCACCTCATTCTGACCAACGACCTTCTCGAAAGCGCCGATCTGGCCCCTTACGGACTTTTTGCCGTAACGCCTGTTGGTATAGCGCTGCTGGTTTCGGCCATGGTGTTCTTCGTATTCTTCGGCAAGTATTTTCTGCCTCAGGATCGCACCAATGGTGAACAGAAACAAACCGAGCAGGAAAAACTGATCGATGCCTTCAACCTGAAAAAAGACATCAGCTATTTTACGATAACAACAGGAAGTTCGCTGGCCGGCAAAACAATCGAAGAGTCCGGTATCTGGAATATTTATGACCTCAATATTCTTGCCGTATCGGAGGACCGGCACGTGGATTACGCTCCCTGGCGCAAAACAAAGCTGGAAGAAGGTCAGGTAATTGCCATTTATGGTGATGAAGAGCAGCTCATAAACTTCACCCGTGATTACAAGCTTGAGAATTCCGGAATCCAGCCTCAGTTTGAAGTACTTGGCGATCCTATGGAGTCCGGCTTTGTAGAAGTTATTGTACCGCCCCGATCAGAAATGGTTGGTCAGACACTGCGTGAATTCGGTATGCGTAAGCGATTCGCAGTGGAGCCGGTTATGCTTTTCAGCAAAGGTGAACGCGTTGAGGGTGATTTTTCCGATATGGAAATCAAAGCCGGAGATACCTTCATTATCTACGGGCCCTGGGATAATGTGAAACAACTGCAGTCTTCAGAGACGTTTGTGGTAGCAACTCCATTTACATTCGAAAGCAAAGACCCCACTAAAACCTGGCAGGCTGCAGGAAGTTTTGCGCTTGCTATTGCCCTGGCTATGAGCGGTTTTTCCATTTCTATTTCGTTTCTTACAGGAGCAATGGTAATGATTCTCAGCCGGGTAATGACCATTCAGGATGCTTATAAAGCCATCGAATGGAAGGTTGTATTCCTGCTCGTCGGCCTTATTCCCCTGGGAATTGCGATGCAGAACAGCGGCACGGCAGAGTTTCTGGCCGGTGGCGTTATGCAAATTGTAGAAGGGAGCCCGCTCATTGTGCTTTTATTTACCGTTGCCCTGCTCTCCACCGGCTTTTCTTTGGTGATGTCGAACGTAGGTGCCGTGGTAGTACTTGCGCCGCTTGTAGTAAGCATCGGCTTGCTTGCAGGCGTGGATCCTCGTCCTCTTGTGCTTCTGGCCGCGGTAAACGCAGGAAATTCCTTTATCTTACCTACACATCAGGTTAACGCCCTTATGATGACGGCAGGCGGATACAAAACCAAAGACTATTTTAAGGCCGGAGGTGGAATGACAGTCGTCTTCCTTCTTGTTTCAGTAGTATTCTTCTATTACACATTTTTCTAAAAAGCACATCTTTTTGTTATGATGTGCTTTTATAAGCAACGCCATGACAAAGCAGATAACTACAATTTTTCTAATTTCAATAATCCTGATAGCTATGTTTAATTTTTTCAACAAATCAGCCAACGATACAGATATATCAAGCGAAGACTTTCGCACCAAGCTCGATGCCGAACGCGGCGTAGTAATCGATGTACGTACTGCCGATGAGCACAATGAAGGGCATATTAAGCTTACAGACTCCAATCTTGATGTCTTAAACGGTGATTTCCAGCGCGCCATAACCGAAATGGACAAAGACAAAACATACTACCTGTACTGCCGCTCAGGCAATCGGAGTGGTCAGGCAGCGCGCATGATGAAGCAGGAAGGTTTCGAAAACGTGTATAACGTAGGCGGTTTTGACGAGCTCGTTCGCGATGGGTTTGAAGCGAAGAAGTAAGCTGGTCGCTCCGCTCAAATTGTGAATGATGAATAATGGTCTAAGGTCGAAGATCGAAAGCCAATGGTCTTTCGACCTCGGGTACCCAAAATTAACATCAGACACAAAACTTAAATGTGCAACGGATAATCCGTGGCTATCCGTGTAGTAAACTGTGCCAATCCGTGAGCTTCCGGATTTTGATTCCATCAAGGGGAGACACAGATTACCCCTATTCGTCGGGTTATTTTAGCAGATTGCGACCAGTTATATACAAAAAAGGCTTACCCGCTATTGGCAGGTAAGCCTTTTTTATTGAATCAGTTTAACTGTTACCGCAGACCGCCGGGCAGACCTTTGCAAATACGGCTGACCGCATCGTGGCTGTGCAGGCTCTCCATGTGCACACAACGAACCACAAAATCCTTGATGGACGGGTGTGGATTCAATTTGTCGTACATCAGACGTGCGGCATCTTCCACAAACTTCTGGTAGGCGCCGTTAAGCTCGGCAAAAGCCTGCTCGTCTTCACGCTTCACCATAACCTGAGTTTCGGTTTGCAGTGCATCACGGCAAAGCTCCACCATTTCTTCGATGGTTATGCTTTCCTTAAGCTGTACGGTAAGATATGCCTCCGAACGCTGCGAGTGCGGAATAGTGGCTACTTCGCGCGTCTCACGGGCATGCTCGGCAAGTTCATACGAACACGGGCAGGCGCTGCTATACACAAAGTCCAGATGCATGAAGTGCGTAATTTTATCGTTGGCATCCATGCTGGCTTCAAGAGATACCGCGTAGTACTGATACCCCTTCAGGCCGGAGCGAAGGCTGTCTTTCATCATCGGGTAGTTGAAACTCAGCTTCAGGTAGCTTTTGTGAGCATCGAGATCTTTCTTGTACATCTGAAGCACATATTCCAGCACTTCAGGATGGAACACTTCGTCCTGAAATTTGTAGAATGAACGCATTATACGGCTCATATTAATGCCTTTTTTACCGGCATCAAGCTCTACGTAACCATCCACGGCGACTTCAAGGGTGAGAATATCACCGTCGCGGGTTGGAAATTTTAACGGGAGTTTGAAATTGGAAATTCCTACCTGCTGTATAGGTACGTTGGCTCCTTCAATAAGCGAAGCCGGTCCGTTTTGCAAATCGGGTAAAGATGCTTTGTATTCGTCTGTAACTACAAACGTGGGGTCATAAATTCGTTTCAGATTCGAAGTAATCATAAATTAGTATGAGTTTTTGAGAGTATCATTTGGTCGGTATTCCGCAAAATTCCGCTCTGTTTCAAAAAGTCTGACTGAGTAAAGACGAGATCCCTCTGATGCGTGTTGTTTAACTTCGTCCTCCAGTTCAGCAAAAAATTTGATAACAAGGTTTTCAGTAGAAGGGATTATTCCTTTCAGAAAATCCACATCCATATTAAGATTTCTGTGGTCGCATTTATCTGTAATACGACGTTCCAAAATCTCTTTCAGCTTGCCTAAATCAATCACATATCCCGTTTCAGGGTCAGGCATTCCACAAACCGTAACTTCCATAACATAGTTATGGCCGTGCCAGTTCGGGAAATTACATTTGCCGTAAGTTTCTGAATTCCAGGCATCACTCTTCTCCGGATTATGAAGACGGTGTGCAGCGTTGAAATGTACTTTTCGGGTAACGTATACCAAAATGTTGTGTGTGGTAAGATTTGTCGGTTCGTGAGTGAGATGCTGAACTTTACGACTAATGCCGCATTTCTATAAGTGCAGTGAGATACTGATAACGAGAAACATCTTGTTCTGCGTTCATCTTACTGAGCACCGCTTCACTTAAGCCCAATGCATTAAGCAAAAATCTGAAAACTCTTGTAACACATTAATTTAAGGATTATATATCTATTAAGGTAGCAATGTAAAACGAGCTCACTTTGGGCCAATTTCATTTTATAAGCGATTAATTTGTTATTTTGAGGGCGCCTTTTTACCTGATTATTTATTTCACACCTTCATAATAACACCAGTTTCTATCTTGAACGTCCAGACATCGGTAAGCCTCAAAAATCACACCACCTTCGGTATCGAAGTAACAGCCCCCCGTTTCATTCAAATAGATTCGGTTGAGGACTATCAGGATTATATAGAAGTCCATCCGGATGAAGCCAGTAAGGCGATGATTCTGGGTGGTGGCAGCAACGTGCTTTTTGCTGATGAGCCCAACTTCGATGTGCTGAATATATCCATAACAGGCATAGCTACCGAGGATCAGGGTAATGATATCGTGCTCATCCGGGCCGGCGCGGGCGTTGTATGGCACGATCTTGTAATGTATTCGCTCGATGCCGGACTGGGCGGAATAGAAAACCTCTCTCTCATTCCCGGCTGCTGCGGCGCTGCTCCCATGCAGAATATCGGCGCTTATGGCGCAGAGCTGAAAGACGTGTTTCACTCGCTTGAGGCCATCAACCGGAAATCCGGAGAGCTTCATACTTTTACGGGCGATGATTGCAGGTTTGGTTACCGCACCAGCGCATTTAAAGAGGAGCTGAAGGGTGAATACATCATCAGTGCCATCACCCTCCGGTTAAGCAAAAACGCTCAGATAAACACAAGCTACGGCGCCGTTTCCCAGACGCTGGAAGAAATGGGAGTAACAAATCCCGGCCCCCGTGAGGTTTCTGATGCCATTATACGAATACGACAGTCCAAGCTACCAGACTGGAAAAAATACGGCAACGCCGGCAGCTTTTTCAAAAACCCTGTGATTCCCAATGCACAGTTCGATAAACTAAAAGCCGAACGCCCCGATGTGCCCTCCTATCCCGCCGGAGAAGGATTCACCAAAGTACCGGCCGGCTGGCTTATACAGCATGCGGGCTGGAAAGGAAAAAGACAGGGGGATGCGGGTACGTGGCCGCATCAGGCGCTGGTGCTGGTAAACTACGGCAATGCAAAAGGCCACGAAATCCTCAGCCTCGCCCGGTCCATCCGCGATGATGTTGAGCATAAATTCGGCATCCGCCTCGACCCGGAAGTAAACATCATCGGCCTCAAAGGCGAGGATTTTTGACAGCTGAATGTTTACAGGACGCTGATTAACTCAGATTACCCCGCAAATTAACGCAATCACTGATTACTGATTACTGATTACTGATCACTGATTACTGTAACCTGACCTATTTCAAAAGCGTCATTTTCTTAATATGAACTTCGTTACCGGTTGAAAGACGATACAGATATACGCCGCTGGAGAGTGCGGAGCCGTCGAAGCTGACCCGATGCTCGCCTGCGCTAACGGAGCCGTTTATAAGCGTCTGTACGCGGCGCCCCATGGTGTCGTAGACCTCAAGGGTTACTTCTGAGCTTTCGGGCAGCATAAACTGAATGCTGGTTTCCGGATTAAACGGATTCGGATAGTTCTGCATAAGGGCTACATTCCGCGGAAGTTCATCACCGGGCTCTACAGAAACCGGGCTTCCAAATGTGGTAAAGGTGAAATCCCAGCTGAATGAATCTCTGGTAAACGGAATATCCATCTCGATAGTGACCACAAACTCTTCGTTATCCGGAACCTGTGAATCCAGCTCCATAACAAATTCAGGCGTGCTTCCGGCATAGGTATCATCAACGTCTACGGTCAGGCTCACGGTTTCTTCCATGAAAGCCACAAACTCCGCATCGGTCGAAGCCGTAAAGTTTACCTCCATATCGTAACGGCCGGCGTTGTAAATCACCTCATCAAAAAAGAGGCTGAAGAAGGTTTCTCCGCCAACTTCCGCACCGTTCTGAGAAATCTCCGGACTGAATCCCTGAACTGACTGAAATGCACCAATCATGCTTAATTCAGTCTTACGTAACGCAGGACCGGCATAAACCGCCAGCAGCTGGTTAGGGCGAAGATTGTCCTGAGATAAAGGCACAATTCGTTCGGCACGCGCCCAAAACGCGCCCCATGCTCCGCCTCCGGTGCCATCGCTAATTGCACCGACTTCGGGCGTCATGGAAATAGCGTTTACCCGATCTTCATTTCCGTCTTCTGAGCCGTAAAACCAATCATCCGCTCCACCACGTGTGCTGTAGTTTACCGTTTCCTGATCTGTACCGTGCTGATAATTATTAAATACAGTCATTTCTTCTGAATACGGCACGAATATGTGAGCATCGGCCGTCTGACGCTGAAGAGCTCCATACGGGTAAATGAGAAGATTCGAAAAGTTATGGTAGTTAAAAACGGTTCTAAAATCATTTTCAAGCGTAAAATCTCTGATGGCCTGAGTTTCAGGCTCGCTAAAAGGACCGGATCCGCGAAATGTATCTACTCCCGGACTAGTTGATGAACCACCGTTAGGATGATCCCAAAAGATTAATGGCCCAAAATTACGGTTCAAATCCACACCAGGATTGGATGTTCCATTTGGCCGCATATTCTTACGGTGCAATCCACCGCCGTTCGGACTGTTCTGGCGATTGTACTCATATCCATCAGGATTTAAAACCAGGGTGAAGGCCATGTGGCGCTCGTCGAGCAGGAATGTGGCAAGCTCATCTTCACCGTAGTTTTCCAGCAGCCACCACATGTAATAGA
>PWID01000251.1 GCA_003555145.1 Balneolia bacterium
CAATAGAAACAGCCTCTGAAAATCAGTCATCGTCCTCATCGTCTTCCGGCAGCAAACACTCCCCTTCAAAATCCGCTGAGGCAAAATCTTCCTTTGGCAGCCAGTAGGCCGAGGTTATTAATGTGAAGTTTGTATCATCATTTTTCTTTAGCTCCCAAATGATGCCCTCAGCCTTTTCAAACTCTTTGTCTGTGGTCACCTGCTCTTCAAACAGGCGCTTGATGATATTTCTGTCAGAAAGACCATTGCTTAACGATTTCAAAACTATCTCTTTGGTGATTTCTTCATCATAATCATCCTGCGAAACCATGGCAAAATCTACAATCGTTGCTTTCGTATTCGGAAACTTTCCGTTAAATGCCTTAAACAGCAGCTGATTGATGTTGAACAGATCGTAATGCAGATCGATTTCAGGATATTCCTCGGAGATTTTATCAATAAGCATATCATTGGAAATCTGGGATATCTGATCCTCATTAAGTCTATCAGAAAGCCTGTAATCCAAAATTATACGGGCGGCTTCCTCGGGCTCTTCATCCGTAATAGCCATATGCAGCATCTCCTTGAGATTCTCCTGCTGAACCGTATCGGCATCCGGAAAGTTAAAATGCTCCAGCAGTTTGATATAATCCTTATCCTGCCAGTAGTCTGCTATCTCTTCTACGGTTGTGACCTTATTAATCGTTATGTCTAATTTCATAATTCCCTTTATTTTGCCGTCTGTTTACAAAGCGTTTTTTGCTCATGCCTCTTTAACCTTATCGGTCATATTTTTATTTGTGGAGGTGCATCACCCCGTTGCCATACAGAACGTTAGCTCATAAGGAATAGTTGCGGGTTGGTTTGCTCCAACAACCGGCAAAAGTCGAAATCAGCAAATTGACCTAATAAAGCGCTACTACCATAACGTATCTATCCCCGTCTGCTTTCTATTGCCATCTGTTTTCTATTGCCATCTATTTTCTATTCCCATCTGTTTTCTATTGCCATCTGCTTTCTATTGCCGTCTGCTTTCTATTGCCGTCTGCTTCAGCTGACGGTAATAGAAACAAAAAAAGGCCGGCAAATGCCGGCCTTTTTGGTAAATCTATAAAGAGCGAAAGTGAAAAATTCTCTTAATCTTCACTCGCCATTTTCATGAAGTTGGTCATGCGGTTAACGAATTCCGTGGGCGATTCGAGCTGACCCTGCATTAGCAGTGAGCCTTCAAAAAGCTGCTGGGCGAACAGTTTCACCCGGTCGGTTTTGCCCGCCTCGTTCATGGCCGCAAGGTTTTTGATGAGCGGGTGCGCCGGGTTGATCTCAAACAGTCGCTTGGATGCCGGAATCTCCTGGTTCATCATTTTCATCATGCGCTCCATGTGGCTGTCCATGCCTTCCTTGCCAACGGTGAGCGTGGCGGCGGAATCAACCAGTCGCTTGGATGCAATAACGTCCTCGACCTTGTCGCTTAGCTCATCGCGAAACACGCCTATCAGCTTGTTCAGAGAATCGCCTGAGAGCGCGTCTTCAGTTTCCTCATCGGCATCACCGAGCTCAATATCAGACTTTTCGATGCTCTTGAGCTCTTTTTCCTCAAAGTTCATCAGACCAGGAACTACAAAGGAATCCACCGGATCGTGCAGCAGAATTACCTCTACGTCCTTCTTCTTGAAATACTCCAGGCGCGGATCGTTGCGAAGATCACGCAGATTGTCGCCGCTGAGGTAGTAGATTTCCTTCTGGAATTCGGGCATACGCTCCACGTACTGCTTCAGCGAAACCAGCTCATCATCCTCAGATTTGGTGGTCTGAAAACGCAGCAGATTCACCAAACGATCGCGGTTCGCAAAGTCGGAGTTGATACCGCTCTTGAACAACGGACCAAACTCTTTCAGGAATGTTTTGAAGTTTTCCGGCTCGCTTTCGGCCCAGTATTCAATCATCCCGAGAATTTTACCCACCAGCACATCTTTGATCTTGTTCATGATGGGCGAGTACTGCGTTACCTCACGGGAAACGTTCAGCGGCAGGTCTTCACTGTCTACAAGACCTTCCACAAAGCGAAGGTATTCCGGAAGAATCTCCTTGCAGTCATCCTGCACAAAGACGCGGTTAGAGTAGAGCTGAATCGATTTAAACTCTTCGTTCTGGAAGAAATTCGGCTTGCGCTGTTTTGGCACAAACAGCAGCGACTTGAAGTTCATCCGCCCTTCCATGGCCAGGTGCAGATGATCCAGCGGCTCGTTGAAATCATTCGAGATGAATTTGTAAAACTCGGTGAGCTCTTCATCTTTAATATCATTCTTGCTCTTGTGCCATAGCGCACCCTTTTTGTTGATTTCCTCATCTTCAATCAGAATCGGGTAGTCCACAAAGTTGGAGTACTTTCTGATGACCGACTGAACCCTGTACTTGGTCGCGAATTCTTTATGCTCATCTTTCAGCTTGAAGCTGATTTTTGTTCCACGCTCGGTGCGATCACTTTCCTCAATAGAGAAGGTGCCCTGACCGTCAGATATCCACTTCACCGGCGTTGCGTCCGGGCTTACGTGACGGGTTTCCACGGTGATTTCATCCGTCACCATAAACGCAGAATAGAATCCCACGCCAAACTGACCAATCATATTGCCGTCGAGCTTGCCCTTGTTTTCCTGCATCTGCTTGATGAACTCCAGAGTGCCGGAGCTTGCGATGGTACCGAGGCGGTCAACCAGTTCCTGCTCGGTCATGCCGATACCGGTATC
>PWID01000264.1 GCA_003555145.1 Balneolia bacterium
AAACTCCGGATTCCAGATGTGGTAATTGGTGAGCAGCAAAGGTGATGTCAGCAGCCAGACCGTGCCCGCTCCCTCCCGCTCAATGCGCACAAAAATTGCTTTGCCATCGTGCCCGGCCAGGGTTGTGATTTGGGGCTGAGGTTGAGGTTGAGGTTCAGATTGAGGCTGAGGTTGAGGTTGAGAGTCTGATTCAGATTCATCATCAGCTTCGTTTTCGGTATCGGGCTCTTCATCTAACTCCGCGGAAATTGGTTCGAGCCAGCCGGTGAGGAAAGACGCTTCGGTGCGGAATGCCGGGAGCGCATCACCCTGTATATTCGGAAACCCGATATCAACGCTGGCCGTACTTATTTCGCGCAGGTAATCAGCAAGCAGGTTTTCGCCCTCGAACTCGCGGCTTCTCACGCCCAGCCAGCGGCTCAAGCCAGCGCCAGGACGCGCAGCGATGAAGGCGTTCATTCCGGCATCAACCCTCTCCTGCAGCATTCTGAGCTCTTCCCTGTCAGGAGCGTAAACGCCGTTAATTAATATCCAGGTATCGCCATCGGTTTCGAGTCCGATTCGCGGATAGTCGGCCAGGGGCGCCGGAATTTCCCGCATTTCACGACTCACATCATCCTGCAATAACTCATACAAAAACTGCGTCCCAAACGGACTGTCGAACTGACGCGAATACAGCGGCGTCCAGTTGTCTCCACGTGGTGCTAACAAGGACCAGATAACTCCGCCCACAAGAATGACAAAAGCTGCAATCAGAATAATGCGATCTCTTTTCATGCTTCACCCTCCTGTGCGTTTTCGTCCGGTCCGCCGGTTAGTCGCTCCCACAATCCGATGGCCTCTTCCAATTGATGCCGCTGCGGACTAAAACCACCGAACCATGTATAAACGTAAAGGCTGCTTAGGCTGCCGAACAGTCGCCTTGTGCCCGTATCGCGAATCTCCGACACGTACTCCGCATTGGTTTTGTTAGGGTGATGACGGATGATGCCCTTCCCGTCCAGCTGAATAACCGTGTCGTTATGAAGCAGGCGCACGGCGTTGCGGTAGTCGCCCGATTCGAGCAAGGCGTTTGGGTCTGGGCGAACATGGCGCTTATCACCATTCCGGAACGGACTCATAACGGCATCGCTGAACTTGCCCGAACCCAAAAGACCAGGGAAGCGGGCATTTACGATGAAGTACACAACCACCGCGGCCACAATGAGCATTATAATCCAGAATACCAGATTATAGGAAAGCTCAACGCCTGGGAGATTTATGTTGGTTAGCCCCAGCTTTTCGTAAATCCACTGCAGAATTCGCTGTATCAGCTCACCGACACTAAACTCCTCCCCGACCCGGACGTAGCTGGTTTCCTCCCGTATCCGGTCTATGGATTCGGGAGGAAAAGGTTCGTAACGGGTGGAGTCGGTCTGCTGCATGAAAAGTTCGGGAGATTAGCGCCAGTCCGGATTATTGCGATCAGAATCGGGATCTGAGCCCAGGCCATCATCCTTACCGAAACCATCATCTGCACTTTCATCCGAAAGATCTGATTCGAATTCGGCCATTTCGTCGGCTATGCTGTCACCTTCTTTTCGCTCGCGGAGGGTAAAGTAGAGAATGGCAACGTGTACACCAACCAGCGCATAAAGCAGAAAAGTAATCATGTAGCCGATCCCGCTCAATACTGCAATTATGATATATGCGGCAGAGATTCCTTCCTGCATAAAAACAGCTTCGGGATTGGTTCCCATTCCCAGTATAAAGCTGATAATGGAACCCGGCAGGTCGGTCACAAAATCAATCCCAAACATGAGCAGATACATCAGAAAGGCAGCACCCACAATAAACCACCAGTTTTCTTTAGAAAGCTCATGACCGCGCTTGAGTGATTCAACCACGCTTTTACGTTCGAAAATAAACGCAGCAAACGAAGGATATAGCGCAAAAGCCAGATAGATACCAGGGATAATCAGGAAAATGAACCCAATGAAATAAGCCAATCCATACAAAATGGCCAGGCCGATAAATGGAAGCAGGTTTTTACGAAGCAGATAACTAACGTAATCGTCTGCAGTATCCCCCTCGTAAACTTGTCGCACGGCACCCATACCTATGAGCATGGCGCAGAAGAAAAGCACAAATGCAAGAAGGCCGAATACCGCCGCAAATCCCATAATCATAATAAAGTCATTAGACGTAAAGTCTAACGAGCCGGCAAATGCGCTGGACATTATCCTGTAGGCGTAAATCTGACTCAATATCGCCAGAATACCGACGGGTATGATGATGTAAAGCATTGGGGTTAGCATCAGCTTGTAGTGGTGCTTTACAAACTGAATGGTATCAACGAGTACATCACTGATTGAGCGGTCTTTCTGAAGCACAAAACTCATGATTCAAGAGTTAGTTTGATGGTATGGTTATGTTTGGTTTGGTACAGGTACAGCCCGCGCCTTTGAGACGGCCTCGGTATGTCGTCTTGCCACGGCGGCGGGATAAAGCACAAAGTAAAAAATGACGACCGCAAACGAGCCCAGGATAATAGACAGACTGAGCGCAACCGGCATATCGGTGAGGCGGGTCACCCAGCTTTCGAGCGCGCCGGCAATGATAAAAAACGGAACCAGCGCGGTCACCATTTTGAGCCCGTCCATGGCGTTTCGCCTGAACGCATAAAGCCGCGGATAGCTTCCCGGAAACAGCAATCCGGCTCCCATAGTCAGGCC
>PWID01000324.1 GCA_003555145.1 Balneolia bacterium
AGCGTTGTTCGAGTTTATAGAAATCTGGTATAACCGAAAACGGCTCCATTCTGCACTGGGGTACCAAAGCCCGCTACAAGTAGAAGAAAACATACATACAAAACAGGCCGCATAATCTCTTAACCGGGTGTCCACTTTTTTGTTGCAATTCCATAGGGAGATAGGGAGATAGGGTGTGGGGGGAGCTGACAAACCTTTCAACCCTTTGCGTACCCTCTGCGCCGCTGCGAGAAACAGCATGCATCACCAGGGTCTCGTGGATCTAAAATTGGGATGAAGCTTAATTCATCCAGACGCCTTTTAGGGCCGGGATTTCGCTTCGCTCAACAATTCACAATTCACAATTCACAATTCACAATTCACCATTGCGAACAGCGTGAGCTTAAACTGCCTCCGTGCCACTATCGAAACCCTACGTATTCTCCAGAGTCAGTCTTGCCATGCGTTCGCCCATTTGTGCTGCCGGGACGGAAACCGGTGTGCCGCCGGCCTCTTTTACCATCTCGTCTTCGCGCTCGTTATGAGTGAGGATTCGTATGGGGTCCGTAAATTTTTTCTTCCGCAGCTGCTCCACGATGAATACCTTGGTATGGATGTCGCCCGACATGGCAATGAGAACCGACTTCAGCTTTTGCATATCCAGCTCTTCCCAGAAAAATGAATCCTGCGCATCGGCATACAAAACGCGATAGCCTTCATCCAGCGCGGATTTAACCCGGTCAGGAGAAATATCAATACCGACAGCAGGATCATCTGTGTTTTTGAAGTGCTGAAGCGCCGCAAGACCGGTCTGACCAAGACCGATTACCAAATAGCTGGCGGCACCAATTGAAACGGGCTGATGATCAGGGTGCTTGGCGTCGCGCTGAAACCGGCGCAGGAAGGTGTTTATGCTTTGCCAGATGCTATCTTCAAAGCGGACCAGAATCGCGTTAATGACGTACGAAATGGCCGTAACCAGACCAAGCACGAGCATGATCTCCTGCGGGATAATCCCCGCAGATACGCCCACAACTCCGGCTATAAGCGTGAACTCACTGTAGGCGGTAAGGGTAACGGTCGAAAGGAAGCCGGTACGGGCGCGCAGTTTAAACAGCATGAAAAGTCCAAAAAACAGGGCCGCCTTAACCGGAAGTACAAGCAGCAGGGTGCCGGTAAAAATAAACCCCTGCAGATCAGGAAAACCACCCAGGCCAATTTCAAAAAAGAACCCGACCAGAAATGCTTCTTTAATGCTCCAGATTTTCTTTTCAAGAAGTTCACCCTTTTTATCATTAACAAAAAGCATCCCCATCACCAGGGCGCCAAGCTCACCGCTCAGGTTAACGAATTCAAACAGGGCGCTGCCGCCAACGGCAAGAGAAAGAGCCATCAGCATCAGGAGTTCATCACGCTCCACGAGACGAAGAAGAGCCGAGAGAAGCGGACGAATAAACGGAAGGCCAAGAAGAAGTACGGCCCAGGGTGATGGGATTCCTCCGCCTGCATACGCTATGATGCCAATGGCAACAAGATCCTGAACAATCAGAATACCGATGGCGAGCTTACCGTAGTAGGAGTCCAGCTCATTCCTGCTTTCAAGACCTTTTGCAGCAAGTACCGTGCTTGAAAACCCAAGAGTGATGGAAACCAGAACGGCCGCTTCCGTACTCAGCCCGAAGTAAAGGGACAGCGGGAAGAAAATAAGTGATGAAATCGTGAGGTGAATAAGCCCCACGCTGAGCACCTCTTTCTGCAGAATATTCTTAATGCTAATGTGCAGGCCAACGGTAAAAAGCAGGAAAATAACGCCCAGATGCGCTATTTCATGGAGTACTGAAGAGGGCTCGTACGAAGTGAAGGATAAACCAATCCCCGCCAGCAGGTACCCCACAAGTGGCGGTATATGAAAACGGCTGAGTACAACGCCCAGGGCAAACGCCAGGCCAATCCAAACAATATCCATGAGAGGTGTAGTAGATTTAGCTTAAACTTAAATCAGGTTAAGAATTACAGTAACAGTAAGATGATGGTGATACTATTCCAAACGATAAAGATGCTAAGGTAGTAAAAAATGAGATTAAAGACGGAGATGTTTGTGAGAGGGACAGGGAGAGGACGCTGAGGAACGCGGATTATGGCCTGTCTGCCGCGGCGAAGCCAGGCAGGCCTGTCTGCCACAGCGAAGCCAGGCAGGCGCAGATTAACGCGGAGTGGATGTGTGGTTTTTGAATGGGCAGCAATCATAGGAATCGACCTAAATCGGTATCATTCGAAACGGGATGAATGTGTCAATGGAATAGGCGATGGCGGAGGTTATCAACATCGATGTAGAGACGCAATGCATTGCGTCTCTACGATGTCATCAATTATTACGATGCATTTTTCCATGATAACGAAGGTCAATTCTACCAGGATGCAGGATAACCAATCTATACAAAACCCTTTTGCGACCTTTGCGCACCGAGCCTGCCTGCTGCAGGCAGGCGCAGCGATTCCCACGAAGTGAAAACTCTCTGCGCCTCTGCGTGAAACAGGGTGCCTTAACCTGCCTTGATAACCAGAAGCTTCGACACGGGAGTTGCCAAATAATTGGAGATCCTGCGGGCATGCTTTGGGCTGCGTAATTCATGGGAGTTATCATCATACTGCTATCTAATAAAATGTGCCTCTCAGGAATAGGATATTTTTTAAGGGTTTTGTTCTATTCCGAACCTGATACCTGATACCTG
>PWID01000249.1 GCA_003555145.1 Balneolia bacterium
ATAAAAAACAGGGCTTCTGGTTCGAGATATATAAGCAGATGCATGAGAGTATGATATTGGATGGAAAAGTATGATGCTTTAATTTGAGAAGCAGAGTAGTGAAAAACAACGTTCCTTTTTTAAGGATTGTCCGGTAAATAATAATGGTCTTAAATGCACACCTTTCGACTTCGCTCAGGATTCGCTGAGGTATCAAGATATCATAGGTAAAATAAAGAGCGCTGGTAAAGATGCGGGTTTACTCCGACCACCGGCGGAAGTCGAAACCAGCATAGCCGAAGTATAAACCTCTTTTTCAGAACTGTACACAAAAAAAGCCCCTCCGGATATCGCCGGAGGGGCTTTTTTGTGGAAGAAAATGAGTTCTACTGAATCAGAACAACCGGCAAGCTGTATGATGGATGACGTGTGTTTCCTTCATCAGCGAGCAAAAGTGGTTTGGAGATTTTTTTTTGCTCTTCAGGAAAAAGCTTGAATATCATGTCTTTCTTAATTTCATCGAACTGAGAGGCATAGGCTGCCTCAACTGGCTCTGATGGCGGCATTTCAACACGGTAAGGATCAACCGGCTGCCCGTTTTGCCAGAACCGGAAGCACAGGTGAGGTCCGGTTGCAAGGCCGGTGGCGCCTACATATCCGATTATATCACCCTGGCGAACCGTTGCTCCTGCTCTCATTCCGTTAGCGCGACGCGACATGTGCAGATAGCCGGTTTCGTACACGCTGTTGTGGCGTATGCGGATGTAATTCCCGTTATTCCGGTCGTAGGCAGAGTGTGTTACCACACCATCACCAACGGCGCGTATTGGTGTTCCTGTAGGCGCGGCATAATCGGTTCCGTGGTGAGGCATATTCCGCTGGAGAACCGGATGGTAGCGCCTGTTAGTAAAGCGGGAACTAATTCTCGTATAGTCGAGAGGAGCGCGTAAAAATGCTTTTTGCAGGGAATTGCCTTCAAGATCGAAATAAGTGCCGGCGTTTTCACCCTGGGCAAAATAAATACCATGGTATTCACGTCCGCGGTGTTCCAGCCATGCGGCATGTATGCGACCAACACCAACAACTTCATCGTCTATCAAAAGTTCTTCGTAAACGAGAGCATACCGGTCTCCGCGCTGTATGCGGTAAAAATCGATTTGCCATGCAAAAACCTGCGCAAGGCGACTTACCAGAGCAGGACTGCCGCCTTGTTCCAGCAAAGAAACGTACAGAGAACCGTCGATCTGACCTTCAATTCGTTTAATAACCCGCGATTCTTCGCGCTCTCCGGTGTAGATTTCGATTTCGTCCCTCAGGTCGAAGACAACGTAGTCGCGCTGGCTGGGCTGGTATACAAGATAGTCGAGGCCGTCGGTTTCATTAATGTAGAAACGAATATCTCTTCCAGAGTTGATGCGTCTCAGGTTAAAGATGCCACTTGATGCCTGCGTGATTGCATGAACCTGCTGGTGGCCCACTCCATAAGGTGAGAGCATAGCTGAAAGAGTTTCTCCGTTTCGAACTCTGCGTTCAACAACGGAATAGTCCGCCGCAGGAAGCCCGAACATATCTACTGATACCGGCTCTGGTTCCGCAGCCGCCTGTATTACATTTGTCTCCGGGGTTTCAGCGGGATTGGAATCACCAAAGCTGCATGATGAAAGCATTAATGATGCTAATATACCCGTAATAAAAAAAAGAAGGGAACGAGGGGAGACCTGGGGCATGACAGAAGAAATGATTAATCGAAAAACGAAAATTAATGATTTAATTCATGTGTAATGAATCAGGACTTAAATTATTGCTATATATGCACCGAGACAACAAAAAATGTTGAACAAACAAAAAAATTACAATTAAACTGAAAGAGGTGTTCGTTGGGAAATATTATCACTATGTCGTGAAAACACCCGCAACTAAGTGCTTTTGTAAAAGTATAGTTTAATAGCTGTTTAAAAAGCTTTTACAGCATCAGTCAAACTATTTCGCAAGATTAGTGATTGTTATAACAACAATTGATATAGATAACTGCCTTACAACTATATAGTGAAATACAGCATACTCTTTTTATTACTCACTTCTTTCTTCATTCTGTTCTCATGCAGCAGCGACGAAGCCGAAGAAGAGAATCGGGGCCGCGGAGGCTACACTCCTACAGTCGAAGTTATTGAAACCGTTATCGGATCCTTGCCCCTGGAGGAACGTCTTACAGGGGTAGTCAGGGCCAGAAGTCAATCCGATATTTATCCTGAAATTACTGCGCCGGTGCGCGAGATAATGGTGAGCAGCGGTGAACAGGTTACACAAGGCCAGCCGCTTGTAAGGTTAAGAGATAATGAAGCCAGAGAGCGCCTCATACAAGCAGAAGCCGGTCTCAGGATCTCCGACGCTCAGGTAAGACAGGCTGAAGCAAACGTGCAGCGACTGCAGGCAAGATTAAGTCGTGTTGAAGCGCTAAGCGTTCGTAACCTTGAAAGTGAACTCGATGTGGAGCAGCTTCAGGCTGAGGTTGAATCGGCAAAAGCGGCTCTTGAGTTAACAAAAGCCCAGAGAAGCCAGGCCGAATCAATTCTTGAAGAGAGGAAAACAGAGCTTGGGAATACTATCATAAAATCGCCTATCGATGGATATGTTGGAACCAGAGCGGTCGAAGTTGGCCAGCTGGTAACGCCAAGCACCCGCATTTTCGAAGTTGGTGATACCCGCCGGATGCATATTCGCATTTCATTAACTGAGCGAATGCTATCATACATTGCTACCGGGCAGACGGTTAATATTTCGTCAGCCGCCTTTGGTGGTGAAGTCATCCAGACAGAACTTACCCGTATTTCCCCATTCCTGAATCCGGTTACAAACTCAACTGAAGCAGAAATTGAGCTGGATAATCCCGACGGTTTATTGCGATCAGGAATGTTTGTTACCGTTGATGTGCTCTATGGCGAGAGCGATCAGGCGGTGCTTGTTCCTAACAACTCATTATTTACCAACCCGAATGATGGCCGCAGAGGAGTTTATGTGGCAGATCGCGGCGGATTGTCGGAAATTGATCTTGGTGATGAAAGCCGAAGTTCAATTATTGGACCTACAGGGGTGGATTTTGTACCTGTAAATGTAATTGCCCAGGGGCGTGAAGTTTCGGGCGTAACAGGTATTGAAGCAGGAGACCTTGTGGTAACGATAGGCCAGAACCTGCTTGCTTCAGGCAGAGAAGAAGCCAGAGTAAGGGTAATTGCCTGGGAAAGAATTCTGGAGCTGCAGCAGCTGCAAAATCGCGACCTGCTTGATATGATTCGCCAGAAACTGGCCGAGCAAAACGGCACAATGCCGGACGCCTGAACTGAAATACGCAACATAACTCAAAGAAAAACGCAGAATGTCCCTTTCCGCTAAATCAATTTCCCGCCCGATAGCAACCACAATGATTTATCTCATTGTTATTACGCTCGGGATAATCGGCTTTCGTTTGCTGCCGGTAGATTTGCTGCCGCCTATTGAATACCCGCAGCTGAGCATAGCGGTTAATTACGATAATGTTGGGCCTGAGGAAATGGAGCTCATTATCACCGATCAGATCGAGAACGCTGTTGCCGGAGTGCCTAATATCGACCGTGTAAACTCCAACTCGAGTGAAGGTTCGAGCCGGGTTACGCTTCATTTTGCGCAGGGCACAAACCTGGATGAAGCCACCAACGACGTAAGGGCAGCGCTCGACCGGGTACGCCGAAGCCTGCCCCCGGAAGTTGATCCGCCCCGCATCTGGAAATTCGACCCTAACGATTCCCCCATTGTAGTAATTGGCGCCCAGTCCGAGCGCGAACTTTCCGAGTTAACCCGTATTCTCGAGCGCGAGATAGGTAAACGCTTTGAACAAATCTCAGGAATTGGAGCTATCGACGTATGGGGTGGTGTATATCGTGAAATCCACGTAGATCTCATTCGTGAACGGCTTTCTTCTGCAGGTTTAACAGCAACAGACGTTGTTAACGCCATCGGGCGGGAAAATGTAAACCTCCCGGGTGGTAATATTAAAGAGGGCTTAAGCGATCTTTACGTTCGAACCCTTGGTGAATACCAGACCGTCGATGAGGTACAGAATACTATTGTTACTACAGTAGATGGCGTACCAATTCGGGTGGGAGATGTCTCGATAGTCACTTTTGGCTATGAGGATATCAATCGCTATGTAGAAATTGAAAACCGGCCTACGATCCGTATGGGGCTTCGTAAACAATCGGGTGCCAACACGGTTGCTGTAGCCCAGCGCGTTCACGATGAGGTAAGGCGAATAAACCTCGAACGAACCGACCTTCAGTTAAAGGTAATTACAGACCAGAGCGACTACATAAACCAGTCGATAGATAATGTTCGAAATTCAGCCATCTGGGGCGGTATTCTTGCTATCATCGTGCTGTTTGCCTTTTTGAGAAACGGCTCTGCTACCATGATTATCGGTATCACCATTCCGATTTCGATTATTGCCACTTTCGGACTTCTTTATTTCGGTGGTCTCACCCTTAACCAAATGAGTTTCGGGGGACTCGCGCTTGGCGTTGGCTTGATTGTTGATAACGCCATTGTGGTGCTCGAAAACATTGTGAGGCAGCGGCAAAACGGAAAAGAAAAAGAGGAAAGTGCCCTTATTGGTACCAAGCAGGTAGCCGGAGCTATTATCGCCTCTACGCTAACAACTTCTGTTATTTTCCTGCCGGTTGTATTCATGACAACCATTACTGGTATGATGTTCCAGGAGCTTGCGCTGGTAGTTGTATTCTCTCTTTTATGCTCTTTAATAGTGGCGCTTACCTTGGTGCCCATGCTTTCCAGTCGTTTCCTGAAGGTTGAACCAGATCATCCCGATCCGGAAAAAAGAACAAGATGGCAGCGTTTTATGGGCCGCCTTGAAGACAAGTACGCCAACGGAGTTGAGCACGCTATCCGTTTCAGAGGATATATTGTAATTTTAACCGCCGGACTTGTGGCTCTTTCATTCTATGTGCTGCCAACAATCCCTTTTGAGCTCGCTCCTGAAACGGAAGCCGATGAAATCCGCATCAACATGAGAATGGATGGCGGCACAAATATCGCTGTCATTTATCAGTATATGATGGAGCTTGACTCCATTGTGGAAGAAGTTGTTCCCATGGAAGATGTCCGCTACCTCACGCGTGATGTTCGCAACGGAAATGCCCGCATCGATATGACGCTCGTAGACTACGACAAGCGAACAAGATCCGCAAATGCGCTGGCCGATGAAATCCGAAACAGGGTTCAGGGAACAATTCCCGGTGCCGATATTCGTGTGCAGGCACGTACAGGGCTTTGGATTTTGCGTCGTGTATTCAGCAGCGGGGGGGGCGATGATGGGGAATCCGTTTCGCTGCAGCTTCGGGGCTATAATCTCGAAACAGCCGAGGAGCTCGCCATGATGATGCGCGACAGAATCGAAGAAATTGACGGAGTTACCGACGTTTATGCGGCAGTACGTGAAGGCCGCCCTGAGCAGAATATTCGTTTCGACCGGGAGCGAATGTCCAGACTGGGCATTACCGGACAGGATGTTGGAACGGCCATTCAGGCAAATGTGGGCGGTCGCCGTGCCGGACTTTTCCGCCAGGATGGTGAAGAAATACCAATTACGGTTCGTCTTCGACCGGAAGACCGCGTTAGTATACAGGATATAGATAATATAAACGTGCGTACTGCTGCAGGTGACATTTTGCCTATTTCGAGCGTCGTGGAGCAGGTAAGCGAACGTGGACCAACGAATATCAACCGGGTGAATGGTCAGCGCGTAACCTATATCACAGCGAATCTGGAGTCAGGAGTTGCCTTGGGTACGGCTGTAGATAACATCCGTTCGGAGCTCAGCCAGATTCCACTCCCCGACGGGTTCTCTATTTATTTTGGCGGCGAATACGAAGAGCAGCAAAAAGCACAGCGGGATTTCAGTCTGGCTATTTTGATGGCGCTGTTGCTAATCTATATGGTTATGGCCGCTCAGTTCGAGCGATTTGTAGATCCGCTTATTGTAATGTTCTCCGTGCCTGTAGCGATTGTTGGAGTAGTTCCAACTATGCTTCTTACCGGTACAACGCTAAACCTGCAAAGCCTGATGGGGGTTGTGATGCTCATCGGTATTGTGGTAAATAACGCTATCGTACTTGTCGATTACGTTAACCTGATGCGCCGTGAGCAGAATCTGCCGGTACGTAAAGCTGTTGTGGAAGCCGGAAGATTACGTCTGAGGCCTATCATGCTTACAACGTTTACGACTATCCTGGCCCTTATGCCCCTTGCGTTTGGAATCGGTGCCGGTGGTGAATTACAGGCCTCGCTTGCCCGTGTAGTTATTGGAGGACTTACGGCTTCGACATTTATTACCTTGTTTCTGATTCCGATTGTGTATGTAACCGTAGCCTCAATGCTCGAGCGGGTCAGAAAAACAGTGCTTAAGTTTAAGCCTGCCGCTCAGGAAGTTCCTGTACCTCAGTCCTCGAATTAACAAGTTTGTATTGTATGGAATAAAAAGGCGTTCGTTTATTTACGGGCGCCTTTTTATTATGTGCTGCCAGAGCGGGTTTAGGGGCAATTAGTGATTGGAGTCCGGGTGAACAGCAGAAGATTTTATAAATTTTTTATGAAGCCTATCCAATTCTGACTGTTAGATTTATGAAGAATTTCAGCAAGTTTATTATCGTCGAATGAATAAAAGATGTGGGTTTTTAAGCCTGAACGTGTTATTTTTAGGCCCCGAAACGGTTTGACACGACTACTAACTACTATTATTTAGAACTGTTTCAAATTCACTATTTCGCTGATGCATTAGGGCTTTGCGGCCTTTCGTTTGTATATTAGCGCGATATTTTCATTTACGATTTTACAGTCCTTCTGCTAAATTCTGAGTAAACAAATCTTTAAAACCTAATGGCTCAACTCTTTCCTAAGTGGGCAAACAAAGTTCCAAAGAAGCTTTTGTTGTCTGTCAACTTACTACTGCTCGCCGTCATTTTTGGCTTTTGGTACTGGGGATCACCAAAATATACCCAGGTAGGTTACGCGCCATCGCAACCTATAGACTATAGCCACAAGCTCCACGCAGGTGAATTAGGCATCGATTGCCAGTATTGCCATGGTTCCGTAATGGAATCGGCACGTGCCGGAATTCCATCAACCGAAACCTGTATGACCTGCCACTCCCAGATTGCTACCGATAGTGATAAACTGGAGCCACTATACGAAAGCTGGGAAACAGGTAATCCGGTAGAGTGGGTACACATCCACAAACTTCCGGGTTTTGCGTACTTCAACCACAGTGCGCACGTAAACGTTGGCGTTGGCTGTGCAACATGCCATGGCCGCGTAGACAGAATGGAAGTGGTTATGCAATCTGAACCTCTCAGCATGGGCTGGTGTCTGGACTGCCATAATAACCCCGAGCCTTATTTACGGCCGGTAGAAGAAGTAACCAACATGGCGTGGGAGCCGGAAGAGGACCACTTCGAGTTCGCCCGCATGGTGATCTCAAAAAAGAACATCAATCCACCCATTTACTGTAACGCCTGCCACCGGTAAGCGTTTAGTTAACTATAAAACTTAGTACGAGATTTTCGGAATGTCGAATACAGAACCAAAAACGTATTGGCGCAGCCTTGAAGACCTGTCCAGGAACGATGCTTATAAAGAATACATAAGCAGAGAATTTCCGGATGAAGCCGGCGAGTTGAAGGACGGATATTCAAGAAAGAACTTCCTGCAAATAATGGGTGCATCCGTAGCCTTGGCCGGGCTTGCAGCCTGCCGTAAGCCGGTGCAGAAACTGTTGCCATACAATGAGCAGCCCGAAGAAATTGTTGCAGGTATTCCCCTGCAGTATGCTTCAACTATTCCTGTTAAAGACAGCGGTGTTGGTGTACTTATTACAGCAAATGAGGGCCGCCCGACCAAAATTGAAGGTAATCCTGATCACCCCGGAAGCCGTGGGGCTACGGGTATTTTTCATCAGGCCTCCATTCTCGATTTATACGATGTGGACCGCTCCCGCTCACCCCGGGAAAACGGTGAAACCAAAAGCTGGAACGATTTCGTTTCATTTTGCCAGCAGCATTTCGGCGATTCTGGTCGTAATGTAGCTTTCGTAAGTGAAGCAAACGGCTCACCGACTATCAACAGGCTTAAAGCAGAAGCCCTCAACCGTTTTCCGAATGCAGCATGGGCTACATGGGAAGCGCACGGACCACAAAATGCACTCAGAGGAACCGAAATTGCTTTTGGAACCAAGCTGAGACCAAATTATCGCTTCGACCGGGCAGACGTGGTCGTATCTCTTGATTACGATTTCATGAGTCTTGGACCGGATACGGTTCGCAGCAACATGGATTACGCCGATCACAGACGTGTTTCGCAGACCGACGATAGCATGAGTCGTCTTTATGCTGTAGAAACCACGCTAAGCGTAACTGGTTCTAACGCCGACCACCGCCTTCGCGTAAAAGCTTCAGAAATGCCTTCGTTTGTGGCAGCTCTTGCTTCCGCCCTTTCAGGTTCTGTTTCAGGACTTGCTGCGTTTTCTGGTGTTAATAACGATTTTTCACAGCACAGCTGGATTTCTGTCCTCGCTCAGGATTTGCTAAATAACCGCGGTAGCTCAATTGTAGCTGTTGGCGAAGATTACGCTCCTGAGGTGCACGCAATGGCAGCAGCCATTAACGCCGCCCTAGGAAATGCTGGTTCTTCTGTAGAATATCTCGAAACAGGTTTCCACGACGATTCATACAATCCTGATGCCCTGGCTAATGTAGCAGAAGGTATTCGTAACGGCAATTTCGACACTCTGGTTATTATCGGCGGCAACCCTGTATTCGACGCCCCGGCTGACCTCAACTTTGCAGACCTGATGGATGCCGTAGGCACCAGCATACATTTGTCTTCGCACATCGACGAAACCTCTGCTAAAGCGACCTGGCATGTAAATCGTGCGCATTACCTCGAGTTCTGGGGCGATGCAACTTCATACGACGGTAAAGCTTCTGTAATTCAGCCCCTTATTCGTCCGCTGTTTGATGGTAAGAGTGAAGCTGAGCTTCTGTACGCCATCATAAACGGCGAAAGTGCCGAGGGCTACGATCTGGTTCGTGAAACCTGGAATGATGTAATTACATCAAACTTCAGCAGCGGCTGGAATGAAGTGGTTCATAACGGTATCCACGAAGGCGATGGATTCCCTGTTCGTTCCGTTTCTGTAGCATCTGGAATGGCTGATGCCGTAAGCAGCTATTTGTCTGGATTGCCTTCATCATCATCCGACGATATTGAACTTGTAGTACGTGCTGACAACACAGTCTTTGATGGTCGTTTTGCTAACAACGGGTGGCTTCAGGAGCTCCCGGATCCTATCACCAAAATTACATGGGATAACGTTGCTGCAATGAGTCCTGCTACGGCCGGGCGCGTTGGCGTTCGTGCACGTAAATTTGGCGAAACCGATTACGACCTGGTTACTCTGGAAGTAAACGGAACTTCAGTAACTATGCCGGCCTGGATCCTTCCGGGGCATGCAGATAACAGCATTACGGTAACCACTGGCTATGGCCGTACGTCTATCGGTAAAGTAGCCGATGATATTGGTCATAATACCTTTGTTTTCAGAACCACATCCAACATGATGGTTCATCCTGTAGTCTCAGTAAGCATGGCTGCCGGTACATACCCGATTGCATGTACACAAAACCACAACCAGATGGAAGATCGTCCGCTGGTTCGTGAGGCTACACTCGAAGAATATCGCGCTAACCCAACCTTCGCACCCGATATGGTTTATGTGCCGGGCCGACAGGAGGATGGAAACGCGCCTAATTTGTTTAACGACCAGCTTTTTCCGTCGCACCAGCCTCAGTGGGGCATGGCGATAGACCTTAATGCCTGTACCGGTTGCGGGGTATGTACGATTGCCTGCCAGTCTGAAAACAATATTCCGGTTATTGGTAAGCGTGAAGTTGCGCGCAATCGTGAGATGCACTGGATTCGCATCGATCGCTACTACATGGGCGACCAGAACGATCCACAGGTTGTGCATCAGCCGATACCGTGTATGCACTGCGAGCAGGCACCATGCGAGATGGTTTGCCCGGTTGCAGCTACAACACACAGTGACGATGGCCTCAACCAAATGACTTACAATCAGTGCATTGGTACGCGTTATTGCTCGAACAACTGTCCGTTTAAAGTGCGTCGTTTCAATTTCTTCAACTATGCGAAGAACTGGCTTGAAATCGACGAAGATCCGGACATCATTCAGATGGCTATGAACCCGGATGTATCTGTTCGTTTCCGCGGAGTGATGGAAAAGTGTACTTACTGCGTACAGCGTATTAACCGTGGTAAGATTGCCACTAAGAACGAAACCGGTAATTCAATCAAGCCAGCCGACGGTACAGTTAAGACCGCTTGCCAGCAGGCTTGCCCTTCGCAGGCGATTACGTTTGGCGACCTCACTGATGAGCAAAGCATCATCTCAAGAACTAAGCGTAACAACAGAAACTACGTGATGCTCGAGGAACTGAATATCAGGCCGAGAACATCATACCTGGCCAAACTGAGAAATCCTAACAGCCAGCTGGCTTAATGCCCTGCCTAATAAGAACTATAAGTAAACTAGCAGTTATACATGAGCAGTAATAGCGGTTACGTAAAAGAAGCCCCACTGGTAAAGGGCAATCATACTTTTAGCAGTATTACAGCACTCGTTGCTGATATTGTTGAAAAGCCAACGCCTTTCTGGTGGTATATCGCCTTTGGCGTGTCCAACATGCTGATGGGCTTATTGTTCCTGATGCTCGGCTACCTGATTTGGGAGGGTACCGGAGTCTGGGGCCTTAACAATACTGTAGCATGGGGCTGGGCGATTATTAACTTCGTATGGTGGGTCGGTATCGGCCATGCCGGTACGCTGATTTCTGCCGTGCTCTTTCTGTTCCGGCAGGGCTGGCGAACGGCTATTAACCGTTTTGCAGAGGCTATGACCATCTTTGCTGTAATGTGCGCCGGTATTTTTCCGGCTGTTCACGTTGGTCGTATCTGGGTTATTTACTGGGTGTTCCCGCTTCCAAACCAGATGCAGATGTGGCCTAACTTCCAGAGCCCGCTGCTTTGGGATGTATTTGCCGTTTCAACCTATTTCACCGTATCCCTGCTCTTCTGGTACGTTGGTCTGATTCCCGATTTAGCTACCCTTCGCGACAGAGTGAAAAGCAAGCTCGGTGCAAAGCTTTACGGCGCATTTGCCTTAGGCTGGACCGGTGGCAACAGACAGTGGCAACACTACGAGAAGGCCTATATGCTTCTCGCAGGTCTTGCTACACCGCTTGTACTTTCTGTACACACTATTGTATCATTTGACTTTGCCGTGTCTATCATACCAGGATGGCACACAACGATTTTCCCGCCATACTTCGTGGCCGGTGCTATTTTCTCCGGGTTTGCCATGGTGATGACGCTCATGATCATTGCCCGCAAAATCTACGGTTTGCAGGATATCATGACTATAGACCATATCGAGAAGATGAACATCATTATTCTCGTAACGGGCTGGATGGTAGGTTTTGCCTACATCATGGAGTTCTTTATTGCCTGGTACAGCGGGGTGGAATATGAGAAATTCGCCTTCGTGAACAGGGCCACAGGGCCTTATGCCTGGGCCTACTGGATAATGATGAGCTGTAACGTGATTGCGCCAAACTTTTTCTGGTTCAAAAAGATGAGAAGAAGCATTACGGTTTCATTCATTCTTTCAATTGTGGTAAACATAGGAATGTGGTTCGAGCGATTCGTAATTACGGTTACTTCCCTCGCACAGGACTTCCTGCCGGGCTCTTGGGCATACTACTCACCAACCTGGGTGGATGTACTAACATACGTCGGAACTTTCGGACTCTTCTTTACCAACTTCCTGCTGTTCCTTCGATTCCTGCCCATGATTGCTATTGCCGAAGTTAAAATGGTGATGCCGCAAGCCGACCCGCATTATTATGATGAAGACGGCAACGAGCCGGTTAAAGAAACTGAACAGGTAAACGAGCCTAATACTAACAACTGATAACGATGAGCGATCAAGTTAAAGAAACAGACAAGACCGTCTTTGCTATGCTTGCCGAGTACGACAATCCGGCCAAGCTTATGAAAGCTGCCAAGCTCGTTAACAGAGCCGGTTATACTAAATTTGATGCACACAGCCCGTTTCCGATTCACGGAATGGACGGTGCAATGGGCCTGAAGGAATCTAAACTGGGCTGGATTGTGCTAAGCCATGCCCTTGTGGGTTTCTCCGGTGGTTTAGCGCTTCAGGTTTGGGCCAGTTCAATTGCTTACCCGATTAATATTGGTGGTCGTCCGTTTGCGAACATACCTGCCTACGTGCCGGTAACTTTCGAGCTTACGATTCTGCTTTCAGCTTTTGCTGCAGTATTTGGCATGTTTTTCCTGAACAATCTTCCCAAGCTGCACAACAGCCTGTTTAACTCTGAGAACTTCAGCCGTGTAACCGACGATAAGTTCTTTATATGTATTGAAACTGAAGATGGTATGTTTTCCGAAGAAGAAACGCAGAAGTTTCTGGAAGGAACTGGTGCATCACACATTGAAAAAGTTTACGAGTAGGAGCTATAGAATGAAGTTTTTGCAAGATAACAACCTGAGGATTTTATCGGTGCTGATGCTGGCCTTTGTGGTTTCGGCATGTCAGGGCCAGCCGACTGAGCGTACTCAGATTCAGCCTCAGCAGAATATGTACTGGCAGCAAAAGTTTAAGGCGTTCGAGCCGAACGACTTTTTCGAAGACCGCCGTGCTATGCGTCTTCCTGTTGAAGGCACCGTTGCCCGTGGGCACCTGCGTAACGATGTGGAAAAATATGAAGGCGTCACAGCTAATGGCGACTACGTGGAAATGATTCCAATTGCAGTAACACGTGAGTTGCTCAAGCGCGGTGAAGCACAGTACAACATAAGCTGTACTCCCTGCCACGGCGTTGCCGGTTATGGTGATGGCCTTGTAATTGGCCGTGGATACGTTCCGCCACCGTCTTTCCACGACGAGGATGTGCTTAATATGCCTGACGGACAAATTTACAGCGCTATTTATAACGGGGCCGGAAGTATGCCTACATACAGAAGAATGGTAAACCGTGCTGAGGATCGCTGGGCAATTGTAGCCTACATCCGGGCGATGCAAATCAGCCAGGGCGCTACAGAAGACGACTTACGTCAGCTAAACATCAGCGCAGGGCATTTCGATATTAATAACTCCGGTTCAGATCTGGCAACAGAGTAATTACAAACACTTCAGTAACTCATAGAAATGGCACAGACCAAACTTACAGATAACGTACAATTTCCCGATAGTGCTAATCCTTCGCGTACTATTATTGCTGTAGGAGTTGTAGGAGTAATCGCCAGTCTTGTTGGGGTAGTGGTAAACTACGAGCAGTTTCTGCACTCTTACCTTACAAGCTTTTCATTCTTCATTAGTATATCACTGGCTTCTTTGTTTCTGGTGATGATTCATCACATTACAAGATCCAGCTGGGGAACAACGCTCAGACGAATTCCTGAGACGTTTTCATCCTACCTTTGGGTATTTGCACTGCTGTTTATTCCTATCCTGCTCGGTATGTCGACCTTGTATGGCTGGACACAAGAACAGTACAGTCCGTTCTACGAAGGCCTCCGCGAATACAAGAGTCCGTATCTGAACGTGACCTTCTTTATAATTCGCAACATTATCTATTTTGCCATCTGGTCGTTTTTAGGCTATAAGCTTTACAATAACTCCATCAAAATGGATGAGACCGGAGACTGGGGGCTTGATAGTATGTTCCGCAAAATCAGCGCTCCGGGAATCTTCTTCTTTGGTTTTACTCTGGCGTTTGCTTCTTTCGACTGGATAATGTCGTTGCGTTTCGACTGGTTCTCGACTATGTTCGGCGTGTACTACTTCGCCATGTCTTTTCAGGCAATTATGGCCGTTCTTATCGTTATGATCCTTTACCTCAGAGGTAAAGGCTTGCTGCTGAACACAATCACCAGAGCACATATAAACGACTTGGGTCTGTGGATGTTCGCTTTCACTGTGTTTTATGCATATATCGCTTTCAGCCAGTTCTTTTTGATTTATTACGCCAATATTCCTGAGGCTACGCTGTTTTACTTTGTAAGAATGGAAGGCAACTGGCAGTATGTTTTTTATGCAGTGATATTCGGACGTTTTGTAATTCCGTTCATCGTACTTCTTAACAAATCTGCGAAGGCAAACTACAAGGTTCTAACAACCGTGTCTTTCTTAATTATTGCGAGCCACATCGTTGAACTTTTCTGGCTGGTGATGCCATCATTACATGATACGTTTACAATCCACTGGCTGGATGTCGCTACCTTCCTTGGCTTAGCGGGAATCTTTTTTGGATGCTTCTTTTTCTTCTTTAAGAAACAAAGCATGGTTCCGAAAAATGATCCAAATCTGATAGAATCTTTAAATAAACATTGATTTACTGCGTTTAGACTATGCAATCTGGAAAAGAACCTAAAAAAGCTACTGAATACTTCGATATAGAAGATCCGGAATTTCAAAGTTCCGTAGATCAGGGAGTGATGAGTGATGAACTTAGCATGTCCAGAATTGTGTTCTGGTCTGTAGCAACAAGCGTGTTGATTATCGGTCTTATAGCTATCGCTTACAATCTCTACAAATTCTATAAATTCGAAAAAGAATTTCAGCAGGCGGTTAATGTTGAGTACAGAGAACTCAACAACCACAGAGCAGAAAACATCAGCAGGCTGAGCGAACTTCAGGTTGTTGATGAAGAGCAGGGAATCTATCAGATTCCCGTTGACAGCGCAAAGACGTTGCTGCTCAACAGATACAATTGATCCGAAGTTACACCCTATTATTACGTAGCAATATCTTGATATTATTTAAACAACATATAACCACTTTAGTAACAGTACTGTTGTGTTTAGGTTTGTCGTCTGATTTGTTAGCACAAAGATCACAACGAACTATACCTCAATCACAGGAAAATGCAGAAATGTTGCGGCAGCTCGAGATTACCGAAAAGCTGGGGGATAGCATACCTTCAGACATTATGGTAACTAACGAAGATGGCGTTGAGGTAGAATTGTCAACCTATTTCGAATCAGGAAAGCCTGTATTACTTAATCTCATTTATTTCAATTGCCCGAGCATGTGCAGCCTTATACTGAACGGCGTTGCTGATGCCGTAGATCAGCTTCGCTGGGTGCCGGGTGAGGAATATGAGATTGTAACTCTCAGTATAGATCCCGACGAAGATTATATGATGGCTGCCGACCAAAAGCGTGGGTACCTTAGCCGCATGGAACGTGAGGGTATAGAAAATGGCTGGCATTTTCTTACGACCGATCAGGAAAACGTAGACCGTATTACGGATGCCGTAGGGATGCCTTTTGTTTGGAGTGATGAAGCACAGGAATTTCTTCATGGTTCAGCTATTATGTTTGTTTCTCCGGAAATGAAGCTTACACGCTATCTTTACGGGGTTTCATACAGAGAGCTTGATGTTCGTAATGCGCTGTTCGATGCAGCGGGTGGAAGAGTTGGTTCCACCATGGAAAGAATTGCTCTCTACTGCTTTACATACGATGCAGACTCACGTTCATACGTTCCTTACGCAATGAACATAATGAAGGTGAGCGGTGTGGTAATCGTGCTGGGCCTTGGTCTCTTCTTAGGTTTTTTCTGGCTTAAGGAAAGAAATAAAAAATCATCAGAAATCAGTTTCGACGACTAGATTAACAGTTCAACTATTATATGGAATACGTAACTAATTTTTTCCTTCCGTCAGCTGAGTCCACGTATGCGGCGAGCGTAGACGGACTTTTTCACTTTATCAATATTGTGAGCCTCATATTGCTTGTGGGTATCACAATTGCGATTGTGTACTTCTCTATTAAGTACAGGCGAAA
Source organism: Balneolia bacterium (assembly GCA_003555145.1). Lineage (GTDB taxonomy): Bacteria > Bacteroidota > Rhodothermia > Balneolales > Cyclonatronaceae > Cyclonatronum. The sequence goes on from PWID01000249.1 coordinate 15,970, forward strand.
ATCACAGGAGGATACCACACCTCTTATAACACACAATACAACTCTTGAGGTTACCTGGACTGTAATTCCGCTGATTCTCATTCTTATAGTTTTCGGATGGGGATTTAACGATTACGTCGAGATGCGTACGCCTCCGTCGGATGCCTATGAAGTTTATGTGGAAAGCTATTCTTTCGGCTGGAATTTTGAGCATCCTAATGGAATTACAGAAGCTAACAACCTAACTGTACCTGTTGCAACTCCTGTACGTCTCATCATGCGTTCACGCGACGGTGATGTATTGCACTCATTCTTCGTGCCGCAGTTCAGGCTGAAGCAGGATTTAATGCCAAACCGATACACTTACGCATGGTTTGAAGCCATTCGTCCAGGTGAGTTCGTGTACTTTTGTACCGAGTATTGCGGTGGCGGGCACTCTATAATGAACGGGATTGTTGAAGTGCTGGAACAGGATGATTTTGATGCATGGACCGAAGAAGAGCTCGGCCGCGATCTGGATTCTTTACCACTGGCCGAACTTGGTGAGATTGTTTACTCACAGGCTGGTTGTCAGGGATGCCACACGACGGACGGCACCTCCAGGGTTGGGCCTACATTTGCCGGGCTGTATATGGCAGAGCGGGAATTTACGGATGGAACTACTCGTATTGCCGACGAAGAGTACTTGATAGAATCAATTCTGTATCCTCGCGAACTGGTAAACGTTGGTTACCCTAACAACATGCCTAATATTTATGAAAGTACGCTGAGTGAGCGTGAACTAATGGGATTAGTTGAATTTATAAAGGAGTTACAATAAGATGTCTGCAGCAACTACTAACGGGAAAACCTTAAAAGTCCGCTATTTCGATATAGAGGAAAATCCGACAGAGCATTACCTGAATGCAGAGTCTGGCCTTAAGTCCTGGTTATTTACCGTAGATCACAAGAGAATTGGCCTGATGTATCTTGCATCTATTGCTTTCTTCTTCTTTGTGGGAGGTGTACTGGCACTCGTGCTTCGTACGGAGCTGTTTACTCCGGCGGAAAACCTGATGACTGCAGAAACCTACAACCGCATATTTACAGTACATGGCGCGGTAATGGTTTTTTTATTCATCATTCCTTCTATTCCGGCAGCACTTGGTAACTTCCTGCTTCCTATGATGCTGGGGGCAAAAGACGTGGCCTTCCCGAGATTAAACCTGGCTTCCTTCTGGATTTATTCTATCGGTGCATTATTTACGCTTGTTTCTCTTGGTGTAAACCCTGTAGACACCGGCTGGACATTCTATACACCTTATTCTGTACAGACTGGCTCTGCGGTTATATTAATGACTATAGGAGTCTTTATAATGGGTTTCTCGTCGATCCTGACGGGTATGAACTTCATTGTAACCATTCACAAAATGCGCGCGCCCGGAATGACATGGGGTCGTATGCCTTTGTTCCTGTGGGCAATGTATGCAACTTCCATTATTCAGGTACTTGCTACTCCGGTACTGGCTATAACCCTTGCGCTTCTCATAATGGAGCGTACTCTTGGTATCGGTATCTTTGATCCTGCTTTGGGCGGTGATCCCGTTTTGTATCAGCACTTTTTCTGGTTTTATTCACACCCGGCTGTATACATCATGATTGTACCTGCTTTTGGTGTAATCTCTGAGCTGATTGCCACATTCTCAAGAAAAACAATATTTGGCTACTGGGCTATTGCCATGTCCAGTCTTGCGATCGCATTTATTGGATCTCTGGTATGGGGACACCATATGTTCGTATCCGGACAAAGTGAGCTAAGTACAGTAATCTTTTCCTTCCTTACCTTCTTTGTAGGTATACCAACGGGTATAAAGATATTTAACTGGCTGGCAACAATGCACAAAGGCTCAATCGATATGAAGACGCCTATGCTTTATGCCTGTATCTTCCTGTTTCTGTTTACCATTGGCGGTGTAACCGGTATTATGCTCGGTGCTATCTCTGTAAACGTACAGCTTCATGATACATACTACGTAGTTGCCCACTTCCACTATGTAATGATGGGGGGTACGGTAATGGCCTTCCTTGGAGGTCTCCACTACTGGTGGCCTAAGATGACAGGTAAAATGTACAGTGAATTCTGGGGCCGTATTTCTGCCATTATTATCTTTATCGGCTTCAACCTTACTTTTCTTCCGCAGTTTATTATGGGAAGCCAGGGAATGCCGCGAAGGTACTACAGCTACATTGAGCAGTTCCAAACCATGCACCAGCTATCCACCATCGGATCGTATATTCTGGGCGTAGGATTTGTGATTATTGCAGTTTACCTTGCGCACTCGCTGATGAAAGGGCAGAAAGCTCCTGCAAACCCATGGGGAGCACGTACACTCGACTGGATGACATCTTCACCACCGGCGCAGCATAACTTCAACTATCAGCCTGTTTGTAATAATGGGGCTTATGATTTCCACAAGCCGATAGCCGACTTCACTCTTGGAATTGCTGAAGATGAGCATGCACACGAGCAGAAAGGCGATACAATAAAGCAGCAGGAACAAAACGTCTGACAGCGTTTATCTAATAACAAAATCTGAATTACAAATCCTTCAAAAATGGCCGAAGCTCATAGCCTCGAAAATCCGCGTCTTCAGCATCATTTCAGAAACGCAGATCAGCAGTTTAGTTCATCCAAACTGGGGATGTGGCTGTTCCTGTTCACCGAAATTATGTTTTTCGGTGGACTGTTTGTAGCATACATTGTGTACCGTGCCTGGAATCCAGAACTCTTCACAATGGCTGCATCTCAGCTTGACACTGTACTTGGTGCGGTAAATACAGTAGTACTAATCGGAAGTTCTTTAACAATTGCTTTGGCAATCCGTGCTGCGCAAACGGATAAGCAGAAGCAAATTGTGAACTACCTCCTTATGACTATCCTGCTTGCAGGTGTTTTCCTTGTGATTAAGTACTTTGAGTACATGCATAAGTTCGATTTGGGAATTTTTCCCGGAGCCTTCTACACATTCGAGGGCATCGATCACCCTAAAGCCAACGTGTTCTTCAGTATTTACTACATGATGACGGGTTTGCACGGTCTTCACGTGGTAATTGGTATTGGATTAATGATATGGCTCGTCGTGAGGGCTAAAATGGGTGATTACTCAAGTAAATGGTACACGCCTGTGGAAATGACAGGTCTGTACTGGCACCTTGTGGATATCATCTGGATTTTCCTGTTTCCTTTGATGTATCTGATCGAGTAAAAGACTTCAAATTCGCAAAATCACATTTCTGTCAAACACACATTTTTAGTAAATAGATTATGAGCGGTCATCATATCATACCAATGAAAACACTGATATCCACTTCCTTAGCGTTAGTGGTTCTCACAATAGTAACGGTTGCAGTGTTTTATCTTCCCATTCCTGCTCCATTTGACGTAGTAGTAGCTTTACTGTTGGCTTCATTTAAAGCCACGCTGGTGGGTATGTTTTTTATGGGACTTTACTACGACGAGAAATTCAATACAGTAGTACTAATGTTTTCATTTCTCTTCTTTATTGTGTTCATAGGCATAACGCTGCTTGATACACTGTTCAGAGATTCAGGCATATCCGTTTGGTAATAAACGCTGCCTGTTGAAACTAAGAAAGCTGATGTTCAGAAATGAGCATCAGCTTTTTTTATGCTTACGGTACATCGATAATCGCTTCGCTTTACTTAAACAGTTGTCGCTCCCTGAATTAGCTTTTTTTCAGTTTTCTTAGATAGAAGGTCACAGATTGACACTGATTACTACTCGGTGCACAGAGAATCAGCCATTTAAAATTCAATACTTAAAACTTAAAATTGGAGCAAAGCGACTTGCCCGGCGGTTTTTGGTTACCTTTTGTCCGCACAAAAGGTAAAGATGATTACTTCGATTTAGAAACTACTTAGGTGCTTAACATAAAGGAGCGGTTGCGGGTTAACAGCCCTATAGACTACCTTCGATGCCGCGAAGCCAGAAACAACAGCTGCATGCTTATTATAAGAAGAGACGATACACCCAGATGAAGAACCTGGAAAACAGGAGGGAGCCCGCCGTAAACCAGCACTACGCCGATTAGCACCTGAAGGATGATGAGTCCGAAAATGGTGTAGCTCAGCTTGGTGATGTTGGAAACGAGATTGTGTTTCTTCACGTAGTAAATCAGTCCGATGCTGGTTAGCAGTACAGACCATGAAAATGTCCGGTGGATATCATCTATCAATCCTACCTGTTCGATCCACTGAGACCGCTCCAGCGTTTGATCTACGGCATCTATACCTTCACGTACCTGTGTGCCAATAACAATCTGCACAAGGGTAAATCCTATCAGCGCAATCGAGAAGTAAAACAGAGCTTTCTTATGGTGTTGCATAAGGGTGAAGCGGTAGTTGTCCTTAACGGCCTGCCAGGCAGCATAGACGAGCGTCATGAGTATAAGCATAGCTACGACCATATGGACCGAGATCATGCCTGGCTGGAGCCCGCTTTGAACTACCTGACCTCCAAGCCAACCCTGGAATATGACCAGCACCAGCGACAAAAACGAAGAAATAAACACCGACTTACGTTCTTTAATGTATGAAACAGAGAAGAACGTCGTTAACAATATCAGAAATCCGACAAGAACCCCAACGAGTCTGTTGATGTATTCCGTCCAGGTGTGAAGAGCGTTGAACTCCTCTGCATTAAACTGAGCAGGTAAATCTGCCGCTGTAGTAGGAGGAATCCACATGTCGAAACATTTCGGCCAGTCAGGACAGCCAAGACCGGCCCCGGAAGCACGAACGATAACACCGATGAATATTAATAAAACAGTTACCACAATGGTGGTAATGGCTACAGTCGGAAAGTATTTTTTGAGCATATATTAGAGAAGCGACTTTAGAATGAAATCATTCAAACAAGTCAATAAAAGCATTTGGTCGTAAAGTCTCATATTAACGTTTATTCTTCACATATATTCAACATCTGAGTAAAGAATTACTGATAATTTCTTATTTTACGCCGTTAATTACTAAAGTTTATTTTTCGTTCAGCAAATGAAGTTAACACAGGATAAGCCCCTCTCCAAGCCATTATTATCGCAGACTATTTCTGATTATGTTGAGCTTACGAAGCCAGGTATAACCATACTTGTACTAGCCAGCATGGCCATTGGGTTTCTGTTGGGTTCAACAGGGGCCGTTGATTACGTGCTGTTGATAAATGCTATTATCGGTACAGTACTGATAGCGGCGGGAACCGCAGCTCATAACCAGTACATTGAGCGCGATCTCGATAAGCTGATGCTCCGAACGAGTAAACGACCGCTGCCAACATCCAAGATTTCGTCTGTCCATGCGCTAATTTTTTCGTTAAGCCTCATCTTTGGTGGCTTGTTCTATCTCATTTTTACCGTGAACATGGTTGCAGGTCTTGTTTCGGCCGCCACAGCTTTTTCGTACCTGGCGATGTACACCCCAATGAAACGTGTTTCTTTCAGCAACGTTTGGATTGGTGCCGTACCCGGCGCGCTTCCACCCGTAGGGGGCTGGGCTGCGGCTACCGGTACTATTACAGAACCAGGCGTTTGGGTACTTTTTGCCATCGTATTTTTGTGGCAGGTACCGCACGTGGTTGCTATTGCATGGCTATGCAACGACGATTATACGCGTGCCGGTTTTCGTATGCTTCCCAAAAACGACGCCAGCGGTATTAAGGCGGGTTGGGTAAACCTGGCCTGTCTGCTGGTACTCATTCCCGTATCCGTGTCTTTGTATTTTATGGGATACAACGGCATGATTTATCTCGCAGGAGCGCTTCTGTCTGGCGCTGGCTTTCTGTATTACGGAATTAAGTTTTTCGCACAAAGAAACAATGTTAATGCAAAGCTTCTGATGTTTGCCTCTATTTTCTATCTGCCAGTGATGTGGATCTTTATTTTGATCGATGTGATTTTCGGATAACATCAACCAGACTTAATCTGATAAAAAAGGCTCACCGGTTTTGCCAGTGGGCCTTTTTTTTAACGCAGTCTGATACAATGCTTCTTTTATAAGGAATCGCCGGGCTTTAGAATCCGAACGCTGCCTTTGTCTTTCAGAAGCTTTTCAGCTTCATCTTTGAATACTTCCGGCGAGCCTGTTAGTGGTGGGAATGTGGTGTGATGTATAGGGATGAATACACCCGCGCCAATCATTTCTGCAGCAAGAGCGGCTTCCGAATGTCCCATCGTGTAATGATCTCCTACGGGTAGCATAGTAACGTCGGGGCGGTACAACCTGCCGTAAATCTCAAAATCAGGCATGATGTTCGTATCGCCGGCATGGTAAACCGTAATATCGTTTTTGAAACGTATTACCAAACCACCCGGTTCACCGGCATATCGTCCTCCCAAAGACGAGGAATGGTTAGCGTTGGTTAGAGTTACCGAAAAGTCGTCAAGCGTTACGGTGCCTCCTTTATTGAACTCGAGCGCCTGGTCTTCATTAAGACCATCAGACTTTAGCAATCCGGAAAGTTCAACAGTACAAAGTACCTTGGCTCCGGTCTGCTTGGCAATATCGAGAGTTTCACCAACGTGATCCTCATGCCCGTGTGTTAAAAGAATATAGTCGGCTTCTTTTGGTTCTTTGAAATCGTCTGGTGTAGTTGGGTTATTTTTAAGAAATGGATCGATGAAAATTATTTTACCGGCCGGACTGACCAGTTTGAATGCAGAGTGTCCTAAAAATGTCAGGGTTACGCTGGTTTTCATAATAGTATTCCGGATTAGGGCTTCGATTGTAATGAGTATTTACTACATTAAAAGATAAAATAATTAACCAAAGTTTCAGCAAAAGATAGCTTGGGCAGTGCAGAACGTAAGACAACAGCCTCGGGAATGGTAACCTGAGTTTACATGCTTATCTAAATACTGGAACATATCATCCTAACCCTGAACTTTAACGGTACGAACATGGCAGAAAAGATTAAGCTTCATCATGAAACCCCGCATGTTAAGAGGGTTTTTGACATCGTAGATCGCCTGAAAGCAGGAGAAATTATGCTGTTTCCGTCAGACACACGCTTTGCCCTTGGCTGCGATTATGTGAATAAAAAAGGTATAGATAAAATCAGAAACATTCGGAAGCTGGATGACGATCACCTATTCACGCTGATTTGCGATTCGCTTACCGGAATTTCAAAATTCGCAAACATAAGTGATGACAATTTCAAAATCATTAAACGACTGATTCCGGGACCCTACACTTTTGTACTCCCCGCAACCAAAGAAGTGCCTAAGCTATTACTTCATCCAAAGCGCAAAACTGTTGGCTTCAGAGTCCCTGCACACCCGATTTGCGAAACCATCATAGCTGAACTTGGGCGACCGCTGCTAGCTACAAGTGCTAAAGTACCCGAAGATCTGTACAGTGGTTCGGATCCGGAATATCCGGACGACATGTTCCAGATTTTCGACAACCTGGTAGATATTGTGGTAGATGATGAGCAGCCTCTCCAAACATCTGAGTCCACTATTATAGATATGACCGGTGATGTCCCCCGGATTCTCAGAAAAGGTGAAGGGTTCGAAAAAGTTGAAGAGGTATTCGCAATAAATAACCTTGCGACCGAAGCAGCAGAGTAAGGGCTCATCCCCAAAAAACAATTTAATCCCGATTAATAAGGGTGCGCAGGGGCTTATGCCGGCGCATCCTTTTTTTTTATTGATACATGATGATGATGATACCCGAAGAAACGTTTATAGAATTTCTGGAAAGTAATACCAAATCTGCGGATGGCGCCCATGACCTGTCACATATAAAAAGGGTTGTGGCTGCCGCCGGCCGTTTATGTGATGCTGAACATGCCGATGGAGAAATCGTGCGCTCGGCGGCCTGGCTTCACGATTGTGTGATAGTTCCCAAAAACAGCCCGGATCGAAAGCGGGCCTCCGTAATGGCTGCCGAAAAAGCGGTCTCTTTTCTCAAATCCATTGGTTTTCAGGATGATGAGAAACTCTCTGCCGTTGCACACTGCATTGAAGCGCATAGCTTTAGCGCCGGAATCGAGCCCCGGACAGCAGAGGCCAAAATAGTGCAGGATGCCGATCGTCTGGACGCCCTGGGAGCCATCGGAATAGCCCGTTGCCTCATTACAGGCGCAGGATTCGGTGCCGCTTTATATCACCCTGAGGAGCCAAAGCCGGAACGCAGGGAAGCGGATGAAAAGAACTTCATCGTAGATCATTTCTACGAAAAGCTGTTTAAACTAGAGCATACCATGCAAACCGAAGCCGGACGCAATGAAGCCCGAATCCGGACAGAATTCATGAAGAGCTGGCTGGATCAGCTCTTCCGGGAAGCCGGCGTTTAGTTGTTCTGCTGAACCGGGGTTTTAGCTCTGCCTGTTCTAAGCAAACAGCTTCGCTATTTCGCTGGTGAAAGGTGGCTTAACAATTCCTTTCTCAGTAACAAAAGCGGTGATATTAGCTGCAGGCGTTACGTCGAAGGCGGGATTGTATGTAAGTACCTTTTTGGGAGCAATCCGTGTGCTGCCGATATTAGTAATCTCATCGCCGTCCCGTTCTTCAATAGGGATCTCATCTCCGGAAGCCAGCGCAGTATCGATTGATGATAGCGGTGCAGCTACGTAAAAGGGAATGTTGTGTTCTTTGGCCAGAACGGAAAGGGAGTAGGTTCCAATCTTATTTGCCGTATCCCCGTTAGCTGCAACCCGGTCTGTACCCACAACAATTAAATCGACCTTGCCGGATTTCATTAAATGGCCCGCTGCGGAGTCGATCACCAGCTGCATGGGTATTCCGGCACTTGTGAGCTCCCAGGCCGTCAGGCGCGAACCCTGGAGCAACGGGCGGGTTTCATCTACCCATACGTGTATGCTTTTTCCCTGCTCGTGCGCGTGGTAAATCATCGACAGCGCGGTGCCGTACTGCCCCGTTGCGAGTCCGCCGGTGTTGCAGTGCGTAAGTATATTAGCCTTGGCGGGAATAAGCTCCTGACCGTTCAGTCCTATACTCTTACAAATACGCTTGTCTTCTTCATGGATTGTTTTAGCCAGCTGAAGCACACGTTCCTTTATTTCATCAATGGGCTTCTCACGCATAGCGTGGATGGTATTCTTGATTCTGTCGAGCGCCCACTGCAAATTAACGGCAGTTGGACGACTTGAAGCCAAATATTCGGATATTCTGTTCACCTCGATACTAAAACCGGAGTATGAAATGTCCTGGATGTCTTTAATACCGAGGTAAAAGGCGTAGGCAGCCGCTATTCCGATAGCAGGAGCACCGCGTACCTTCAGCTTTTTAATAGCGTCCCACATTTGGCCAACATCGCGAACATCGCAGTAAACCGTTCTGCCAGGCAAGAATGTCTGATCAATAATACGGACGTGGTCTTCCCGCCATTCGATGGACTGTACTGCTTTACTACCGGTTTCGCTCATAATACGTTGTGATTCAGGAAAATGGATTCTGGGGTTTCAAAAATGACAAGTGCTGAAGATACAAAAAAGTGCTTACCTAACCGCGCGGGTGGAATTCTTTGTATACCTGCTGAAGGAAATTACGGTCGACATGGGTATATATTTCAGTAGTGTTGATAGAAACATGACCGAGCATTTCCTGTACGGACCTCAGGTCGGCACCTCCTTCGAGAAGATGAGTCGCAAATGAATGCCGGAACGCATGAGGATATACCGGCTTTCGAATACCGGCAGCTTTTGCTGCTTTTTTTACCAGGGTCCATACGCTCACTCTGCTGAGAGGCGAGCCTCGCTGATTAAGGAAAACTCTGTTTTGGGTCTTTTCGCGACTTTTTATTACGTCCGGCCGTTCGTTCTCAATATATGTTTGCGTCGCCTCCAGTGCGGGCTTACCCACGGGGACGAGTCTTTCCTTACTCCCTTTGCCGAATACGCGAATAAACCCGATTTCGGGGAATAACTGCTCAAGAGTGAGTTCTGAAAGCTCCGATACACGCATGCCGGTAGCATACAATGTTTCAAGAATGGCCCGGTCGCGCATTGGGCTGGATGAAAACCCCTGTTGGGAACTGACCTCCAGTATTCGCTTGATTTCCTCCGGTCTGAGAACTTCAGGCAGCTTCATAGCTTTACGGGGAAGGTCTACCAGCTGGGCAGGATTAGCCTGGCTAAAGCCCTCAATTACCAGAAACACATGAAAGGTTCGAATACTTGATATGTTTCTGGCTATGGTCGTTGATGCAAGTCCGGTTTCCGCCAGTTCGAACAGATAGTCTTCGATATGTCTGAGTTCCGTCCCGGCCAGGTCGCGTATCTGTTTAACAGCGTACAGGAAGTTGAGATAGTTTGAGATATCGCGTTTATAGGCTTCAAGCGTATTTTCAGCAAGACCTTTCTCAAGCTTCAGATACTGCAAAAACTGACGCAAAACCGGACTAAAGGCGGACTCCATCAAAATTTATCCGGCTTAATTGCCGCCCTTTTCTGTGGCAGAGGCAGTGTCTTCTTCTGGTAATTCTGTTTTTTGTGGCTTGTTTTTCTCAGCCTGCTTTTTGTCTTTTGCATCCTGGCCCGGATATTTTATCCGGCTGTGATACATAGCAGACAGGTTTTTCAGAAACGCTTTTTTAATTATTGTGATGTCTTTGAATGTAAGCGGGCAGTCGATAAGCTGACCTTCGGCCACGCGCTCGTCTACAAGTCTGTTTACCAGGTTTTCCAGTTTTTTATATGATGGATCAGTCATCGCCCTTGAAGCAGCTTCAACGCAGTCGGCAAGTAACAAAATACCCGTTTCTTTGGTAGAGGGAAGCGGCCCGTCGTATCGGAAAAAATCCTCTTGTACATCGGTGTTTTCACCAGCTTCGTTTAACGCTTTGTTGTAGAAGAACTGAATGAGACTGTCGCCGTGGTGGGTTTGTATAAAGTCGATTATAACTGGCGGCAGGTCTTTTTCCTTAGCAATACGTACTCCGGCCTTTACATGATCCCGAATTATCTTTGCGCTCATGCTAGGCGAAAGCTGGTCGTGAGGATTTACACCGGGCGTCTGGTTTTCAACGAAATACTGAGGTTTGTCCATTTTGCCGATATCATGGTACAGGGCTCCAACCCGGGCAAGAAGAGCATTTGCACCAATGTCGCTGGCAGCAGATTCTGCCAGATTTGAAACCTGAATGCTGTGCTGGAAGCTGCCCGTGGCATTCAGCATAAGATCTTTAAGAATCGGATTATTATTATCGTTCAGCTCATAGAGTGTAACTTCTGTGGTAAGTCTGAACACCTTTTCAAAAAGAAAGATGAGCGGATAGGTAAGAATAGAAATGAGCAGAACATTCACAAAAACGTAAACGAGATTCATTCCGAGTGCATCCCATGCACCGGTTCTGGAGAGGGTGAAGCCTAATAATACAAATGCGTAGGAAAGGAAAATGAGTCCTGGAGTATTCAGGAAGTACTGGCTGCGCTGCCTGATATCTCTCACGGTATAAACGGCTATGCTTGAACCAACGAGGGTAGCGGTCATGAACTCGAAGTTGAATCCGTTCATCTTAGCCGTCATTAGCGAAATACTGATAGCTGCAATAATACCAACCCTTGAATCAAAGAATATGGTGAGCAATATCGGCGTCATGGCTAGCGGCACAATGTATTCCGAGAGGTTGTCGAGCCTTATGAGGAAAGCACTTGATCCTACAACCAGGGAAAAAGCCAGAAAAACCAGCAAAAACTTACTATTGCTGTCGAAAATAGGGGTTCGGTACAGATACAGATAAATCAGAAAAGTGGCAAGAATGGCTAAGAACAGCAGCAGGTCTCCCAGTATGCGAAGACCAAGCTCTACGTTGCTGGCCCGCGTTGCCCGTGCAGCTTCGAGGCTTCTGAGAATGTTAAGCTGCTCCTGAACTATGAGATCCCCTCTTCGGATAATAACCTGACCCGCGGCAATTGCTCCTTTCGTAGGGCTGATGTTCTCAACAGCCTGATCTACCAGCGCCTCGGTTGCTGTTTCATTATAAATAAGGTTAGGCTCTATGAGCTGTGCATACAGCTGTATGGCAATAGAAGATGCCTCGTCCCGGAGCATTCGGCTTAGGCGAAAGCTTACGAATTCGGCCGCTTCATCCATGTCTCGGACATTGGCAATACTCGTAAAGCGTTCGGTGCGCTGCCGGGTATCTCTCACCGATATTTCATTACTATCAAGTTCTGATTTGTCAATATCTATGATGCCGTCCCTGTAAACTTCACTAATAAGATGTTCCAGACGGTTTGTTACGTCGGTTCCAACAAAATTGCGCCGGCCCTCTTCCATTTGAACTCTTGCGTACTGCTCGAGCATAAAATCGAGACTGGAGTCTGTAAAGAAAAGATTTGCGTTAGCACGTGCCCGTACGTAATTGAGACTATCTGAGACAGTATCATTATTACCGGAGGTCTTGTTAACTTGCCATTGAGAGTAGGCATTAAGCACAGGATCGAGCCGGCTCATAACAGAATCTATCTGGGCAACAACTCTGTCCTGGATGTCGGAGTCGAGGTGGAAAACCGGCGCGGTAGTTTCCCGGATTTGTTGAATTTCAGATTCGATTTCATCATCGGTTTTAAGCACGCTAAAATCGAAAGGAGCGGTAAGATCATCCAGTTTCCAGGGTTCATTAACCTGGTAGCTTACCTCCTGGGTGATGTTTCTCGGGTACAAAAACATCACCAAAACAATAAAAGATACTGCTATACTAAGTTTAATAAGCAGGTTCTTACGGCGCTTTTTATGTTCTTCAATCTGCGCCTTTTCGTTGAGGCCAGTAGTCTGGACGGCTTTTTTCCTGCCAAGCCCAAGCTTTTCTAAAAAACTCATGGAAATTTACCCCTCAGGGAAGTGGAAGTCTGGTACTGAATTGAGAAATAGTGCTATATGCAGATTAGGGAAGTCTTAACGCATTATAATACGGCAAATTACACAAGTGATAAAATTACGACAATTGCAGACAGCTTCATAATCTTAAGCCGGCCGTATACGGCTCTTTATCTCCGGAATAACCGCGCAATTGATGAACTAAGGCTGAAAATCAGCAGTCCCGTCAGGGTGTACCATGGCCAGGCCAGCTGTGTGCCAAAGATGATGAGCGTCATGGCACTTACGCATATAAACATTCCTGTAATGGCCTCCCGCTGATTAATCCGGCTGAAAATAGCCATCACAAACGCTCCGAGAAGTGCTCCGTATGTGAAGCCTGCGATACCGAGGCCAAGCTCGACAATGGGATTATCGGTATCGGTAAACATGGAAGCAAACAGTATAAATACGGCTGTCCAGAAAAGCATCATGTAGCGGGAAATCTTCATGGCGTCCGGGCGTCGCGCCAGTTTAGGGAACAAGTCGAAAAAGGTGGAAGACGAAAGAGCTGAAAGCGAGCTGCTAAGCGTGCTCATTGCTGCGGCAAACAGGGCTGCAACAAATAATCCGGTAGTGCCTACGGGCATTTCGGCCACCACAAAAGAAAGTATAATCTCATCAGGATTATTAAGCCCCAGTTCGGCTATGGTCATTCCCTGATAGAACAGGTAAATTACGATTCCAGCCAGCAGAAAAAGGGCAAACTGGATGAATACGAGGAATCCGCTGCTTACCAGCGCTTTCCGTGCGGTTTTGAGGTCGCCACATGCCATAAGCCGCTGCACGATGAGGTAATCTGTTCCGTGTGATGCCATGCTCAAGAAGGTGCCTCCGATTACGGCCCCGATCAGGTTGTAAGGAGTGAAGAATACATCCGAGAATGATGCAGGCAGTTGAATCCAGCTGAGCTTATTCTCCTGCTGAAGCAGTTCCACGCCCGCTCCCCCGGAAAGCAGACCGGCCGTGTACCAAACTATAAAAACGGCGCAGAGCGTGTATACGAACAGCTGGAGTACGTCAATCCAGATTACAGATCGGAGGCCGCCGTAATAGGTATAGGCCAGCGTGAGAAAACCAATGAGTGCTATGGCAACCGGATAATCCAGCCCGGTGATAATTTTAAGAGGTATTGCCGCTGCGAACAGCCGAATGCCGTCGGCAAGAAGCCGGGTAACCAGAAATACGGCAGAGGAGAGTCTTCTGAAAGTTATACCAAACCGGTTTTCGAAAAGAGCGTAGGGCGTAACCAAATCACCCTTGAAATAGGAGGGGAGAATAAGCCAGGCCACCAGAATCCGGCCGATGATGTACCCTATTACAATCTGAAGGAAGACCAGGCTGCCGCCATAAGCTACAGCTGGGATAGAGATTACCGTAAGCAGACTGGTTTCGGTGGCTACGATAGAAAAAGAAGCCGCCCACCACGGAACTTTACCTTCTGTTCGGAAGTAGGTTTTTGCATCACTGGGTTTTCCGCCAGCATATATACCTATTACAACGCAAAGCAGCAGGTAGAAAAATACGATGGCCCAGTCGGTTGCGCTGAGTGCGGTCAGGTTGGAAAGCATTTAAACGGGTTCAGGTAATGCGGAAGAATTAAGCCTTTATTTAAAGCTTAGATTTCTTCGTCTTCCTCATCGTTATCGTCGAAGTCCGTATCGAGATTGCTGAGGTATTCGATCGCGTCTTCCAGTTTGTCGACAATCACAAATGAGCCGGTGAGCTTGGAAATTTCGAGGAGTTTTGAGACCCGTGGATGGAGCTCGCAAAGTACGAGCACACGGTCGGTGTCGCGGTACAGGCGGTGGGCCAGAAGTAACGAGCTTAATCCGCTTGAATCGGCAAATTCCACGTGTTCAAGATTCATAATGAGTCCACCGGTTTCAATTGCGTTTCCAAGCACTATAAGATTACTCTTAAATTCGGGGGAAACGGTAGAATCGAGTTTTGCCGTGCCGGGAGTGATTACGGCATAATGGTCGGTTTGCTGAATATCGAGTTTCATATATCTGGAAATCTGTTTTACACCGGGGTTAACTATGGCAGGTTTTAAAAGAAACCTGACTTAAAGTGATGTTTAGACTGCCCAACGATAGCATTTTAGCCAATCATTTCAAACAACTGGTTTTCTTCGAGAATGGTGATGCCGAGCTTTTTAGCCTTGTCGAGTTTGGAGCCGGCATCTTCACCGGCCAAAAGATAACTGGTCTTTTTGCTAACCGAGCCCGTTACTTTGCCACCGTTTTGTTCAATAAGATCGCCTGCTTCTTTTCGCTTAAGCGTTGGTAGCGTGCCGGTAATTACAAAGGTAAAGCCTTCCAGAGCAGATGAGGCTTTTTCCTGTTGTTCTGCCTCAAAGTTAAGGCCGTATTCCTTCAGGCGGCGTATGATTTCGCGGTTGGGTTCTGCACTAAAATACTGGACAACCGAGCTGGCAATCCGCGGACCTATCGAATCGATTTCTGCCAACTCTTCTTCAGTTGCGTCCATAATGGCATCGATTGAGCCCATGGATTTGGCTAAATCCTTGGCCACTTTGTTTCCTACGAATCTGACCCCCAGACCGTATAATACGCGCTCAAAAGGCTGTTCTTTACTGGCGTTAATGGCATCAATAAGGTTTTTGGCGCTTTTTTCGGCCATGCGCTCTAGCGGGAGCAAGTCTTCGGTGCTTAGCGAATAAAGGTCGGCATAGGTTTCAATAAGGCCTTGTTCCACGAGCTGGGCCACAACGGCTTCACCAAGCCCGTCGATATCCATGGCGGCACGACTTGCGAAATGCTCGATCCGGATTCGTACCTGAGGCGGGCAAGCCGGATTGTTGCACCGAAGAGCCACCTCGTCTTCAATTCGGGCAAGCTCAGAGCCGCAGGCAGGGCACTCTTCAGGCATCGAAAAAGGCTCTTGTCTTCCTTTGGCATCGGGATTCACTACAGAAACAACCTGCGGGATAATTTCGCCTGCTTTTTCTACCATCACACGGTCTCCCGGGCGTATGTCTTTACGGCGGATTTCGTCTTCATTATGAAGCGACGCCCGTTTAACCGTAGTTCCTGCAAGCTGTACCGGTTCGAGTTCAGCTACGGGCGTAACCGTACCGAGTCGTCCGACCTGTAGAGTAATTTCCTTAATAGTGGTAATGGCCTGTTCAGCGGCAAATTTATAGGCAATAGCCCAGCGTGGAGCTTTGGCTGTTTGGCCGAGTACATCCCTTAGCTTTTCCTGGTTCACTTTTATAACGGCTCCGTCGGTCTCAAAGGGATGGGTATGGCGTTCTTCATCCCACGCCTCTATGAGTTTACTTACGTCTCCGATGGTGTTACAGACTGCATGGATATTACATACAGGAAGCCCGTATTCTGCCAAAAGCTTTAGCTTGTCGCTTTGGGTGAGGAGTTCATCATCCTTTTCAAAAAGAAGGTCGTAGGCAAAGTACCGGATAGGCCGGCCGGCTACAGTTGTTGGATCCTGAAGTTTAAGTGTACCTGCGGTGGCGTTTCTGGGATTCGCAAAGACGCTTTCACCCTCTTCTTCGCGCTGCCGGTTCATTTCGTCGAATGCCTTCAGCTCCATGTAGGCTTCACCACGAACTTCAACTATCTCGGGATAGTCTCCTTTAAGTTGAAGCGGGATATCATCTATGGTGCGTACATTAGCGGTGATGTCGTCTCCGGTTGTTCCATCACCTCTTGTGGCGCCCAGAACAAGGCTGCCGTTCTCGTAACGAAGCCGGAGGGCCATGCCGTCGTATTTGAGCTCGGCATTGTACGTATAGTCGCTATGGCCGAGAATATTCTGAACCCTTTTGTCGAAATCGAAAAGCTCCTCAACCGAATAGGTATTGGAAAGGCTGAGCATGGGAACGGGATGCTGCACGTTTCGAAACGTTTTGGAAGGCTTGCCTCCAATTCGAACGGTAGGTGAGTTTGAGGTTTGAAGGTCAAACTCAAGCTCGATTTCGAGTAGTTCTTCGAGAAGTTTGTCAAATTCCCGGTCGCTCATAATGGGGGCTGCGTCGCCATAATAGGCGTCGTTTGCCTTGTTGAGCTTTTCCTTAAGCTCTTCTACACGTTGCCGTGCTTGTTCAGTCGTCATGTTTGGTATCAGTTGATAACGGGCCGTTCTCTTATTTCGCGAGGCTCAGGTACGCCCTGCGGCAGGCCGGCTTCGGTGAATGATTCCAGTGTGGGATCATTCTCAAACTGGCTTCTGCGGATAATCCGTTCGCCGTTTTCATCAATTTCGTCGAATTCGGTTATTACACGGTCTTGGTACATTACAATCATCCTGTTGAAATTTCCTGTTAGGGTCATTTCTTCTACAAAAGCTATCCGCATGCCAATGCCCTGCTCAATCCAGTAGGGACGGCGGTTTTCGAAAGTGTCTGAACGTACGCGGAACGGCTCCAGGTTTCCGGTTGCGGCGTAAACGACCACTTCGAGGGTGTCGGGCAGTGCAGCAGCACCGGCTCTCGCAGGGTCCGGAGGTACAGGAGCATCCAGCGTGTCGGCAAGTAGTTCGTCGAACTCGGATCCTGGCGTGCGGATTTCTGCAGAGGTTTCCGTTTCGGGCGTGAGACCGCTTGCATCGGCCGGCTCTCCGTTAGAATTAATCAGCCAGAAGATTCCGGCTATAATGAGCAGTAAAATTATGATACCACCAGCGATAGGTACAACAGGTATGTTTTTGCCGGGACGGCTGGCGTTTCTGCTCAGATCGCTCCAGTTTACATCGGCAGAGGTTGGCGGTGGTGGTGGCGTATGCTGAGCGCTGCGGATGTTTATCGGACCGGTTTTGCCGGGACCAATAGTGCTTCCGTCCAGAACGCGGGGTTCGCCTTCCTTTTGGGACTTATCCGGTGCTTCCTTTTTAGAGGCAGCTTCCGGTCGGGTTTGAGTGGATGGCTCGGGTTTTGTTGCCCCGGGTGTGGACTTGCCCGGCGTTGGAATGGCTTTGGCATCTGCGGCGTCGGGGTCGGAGTCATTATCTCCGGGTTTTGTTTTTTTGTCAGGAGTATTTTGGGCAGATGAAGCCGTTTTTCCAGCGGAAGTTGCTGAAGAATCCGGTGAGGGTGTTTGTCCAGTGTACTTAATGAGAAGGGATCCTTCATACATCCCGGCTTCACGCAGGTCGAGTGCCTGTATGAGGTCGGCATCATCCATGCCTAAGCCTCTGGCGTAGGTTCTTACATAGCTTCGGGTATATGTTTTGTTATTTTCGGCATCAAAAATTGAACCATCTTCAATTTGCTGAATAGTATGCATCGCCAGTCGGGTTTTGTCGTGCAAATCCTGCACGCTTAGCTTTTGACTTTTGCGAATAGCTACTAAATCTTCATGAAGCTTCGACATAAAAACCTGAAATTATTGTAGTAAAGATGTGTTCGATTGTTAAAGCCGGAAGGCGTTAATAACCGGCCGTATGATAGGATTAATATAATAATGATGAACCGGAATCACTCATTACAAATTAGATTATTCGGATACCTATATTTTTTTACAGATTACAGCCATAAACTGATTACCTTTTCAAATTAAGAGCGTAAGCCAGCTTTTAATTAATAATCACAGGCCGAAAAGTCAATTTTGTGAAGCTGCCGGTAGTATCATCCTTTTACCGAAAACTAGGAGCCATGTCTATGGCCCGTTATGCCAGCATTGGAGCAGCGCTGGTAGTATCTATGGTGCTTACCCGAATCCTCGACCAGGATGTTTTTGGTGCATATCGTAAGGTGTGGCTGGTATATGCCATTGTTGGCCCCGCTTTTGTAAACGCCATTGCCAGTACGCTTTATTACAGGGGCAGGGCAGGCGAACAGGATGTAGCCATAACCGTCAATTTGTGTCTTGGTGCAGTTTACGGCTTGATAACAGGCCTGCTCGGACTGGCTTTTGCCGGTTTTTGGGCATCAGCTCTTAACATTCCGGAGTTTACGGATGCCTTCCGGATGTTTTCACCCTACATGGCGCTGGCCGTATTTGCGGGTATTGCGGAGCCGCTGTTTATCCCCCTTCAGCGGAAAAAGTGGCTGGTCAGCTACAGCGTGGGCTACAATATTATCGAGTTCTGTCTGATTGTAGTTCCATTTGCCATGGGGCTTCCGATAGCGCAAATTCTGCTGATAATGGCTATTGGTCCGGCAATCCGTTCGTTAATTGTGCTTTATGTTTCCATTAGTTCAATCAGCAGTTTTCCAGGATGGAAATCGCTTAAAGCCGAGCTTCCCGTATCTTTTCGGTACGCGTGGGGTATTTTTATTCTGTCGGCCGTTTCTATGGCAACGGTCTATACCGATAAATGGGTGGTTGGTATATTTTTTGAAAGCGACCGGATTTATGCCATTTACGAAATCGGTGCCAAGAAAATTCCGTTTGTAATTGCGCTCACATCGGCAGTTAGCGCCGCGCTTGTTTCGGAATATGCAGCACAGCTTAAGACGGGCTCTTTTTCGGGTATTGTTGCAGAAGCCAGAAAAGCTAGTACGAGACTATCGTTTCTGATCGTGCCGGGCCTGTGCTTTCTCTTCATTTTTGCTGAGGAAATGCTGTATATACTTTTTGGTGGTTACGCAGAGTCTGCGCCCATATTCCGTATTTACCTGTTAACCGTTTTGTCTCAGCTCGTCTTTCCGCAAAGCATTCTTCTAGGTATAGGCCGGAGTGACGTAAATGCCCGTTATGGCGTTGCAGAGCTTCTTTTTAACCTCGTATTCAGTATTCTTCTGGTGATGTGGATCGGTTTGATCGGACCTGCTATTGCCACTTTTTTCGGTCATGCGTTTTTTACGTTTTTGCTGTTTCTCTATTGTCGCCGCCATTATGGTATAGAGATCCGGTCTATGATTCCGACCCGTGAGATAGCTTCTCTGCTTTGGATGTTGCCCCTTATTGCAGCCGCAGGTGCCGGGTTGAAATATGGACTTTCGCTAAGCTGGCCCGGCTTCGCGGTTGCTGCTCTGCTAACCACCGGCTTAAGCTTGTACGGGGTGAAGCGTGTAAAGGGGTAGGATAAGTTAATACTCATAACTATGCGCCTAAGCTGTTATTTTATAATTTGTTTTGTATAATAAAACAAGGCAGTAATTATCATCAGAACAGCATTGCCATGTTTACTTCACTCAAAGAAGGTCTGGAACAGATTGCTTTTCCCTCCACTTGTATTGGCTGCGGTGATGTGCTTGCCGGCCGGGAAAATCTATTGTGCGAACCCTGTATCGAAACCCGATTCGATGATCCTAATCCTGCTAATAACGCTACCTGCGGGGGGCTGATTCTCCCCGATGAAGTTACCTTCCAGGACTCGATGTGGCTGTATGATAAGGATAGCGTGCTTCAAACAATTATGCGGATGCTAAAGTATGAGGGGATGTCCGAAACCGGCGTGTTTCTGGGCAGGGTTGCGGCCGAAAGAATTCTCATCAGACATATCGGCAAGCGAATACCTGATAAAACTGATGCCGTTTTACTGCCGGTGCCTATCCACAAAAGGCGAAAGATAAAGCGCGGTTACAATCAGGCCAGGATGATTGCGGATGGTATTGCCGATTTGCTGCATATACCGGTTCTTCCAAACGATGCGGTAGTAAGGGTGAAACATACCGTTACCCAAACCAAGTTCAATTTCGATAAACGCATGCATAATCTTAAAGAGGCATTCGAACTCAGACGCCCGGAACTCATAAAAGGGCGGCATGTAATTATAATCGATGATGTATTCACGACCGGATCAACATGTTTCACCCTGTCGGCAGTTATAGCTCCTGCTGCCCCCGCCTCGGTTGGAATATTTACCATAGGAATGGCATAGTATGATAAACGGCTCAGGTTTCCATTTTAAGGGAATTCAGCGTACTTTCTGCAATGCTCAACAAACAAAAAACGAATCTTCATGAATTTCCCTACCTGGACACGCCAGCTGGTATCATTACTCCTAAAGGGCACGTGTTTAAAACAACCGAAACGCTGTTAAAGAAGCATGCAGGTCCGCTTTTTGAAAAGTATCCGTTAAGCAGCATGCTGCAAAAAGCAACCACCTGGATTGAAAGTACCGATGGCCTCGGAATTGTTATATCCCTGATTTTTTTACTGCTTTTCGACTGGCCGGTTGCCGTATTTTTAAGTCTGATAGTGTCGCTTTTCTGGCATTTCGGTAAAAGTGCTCTGGCTGGTCCGGCACTTGACGGTATAATTCGTTTGCTTCAGTACGACATAGTGCAGTTCCTGGTGGCTGTAGCACCTCTCTCATGGTTTGGTATGGAAGGCATGTATGGACATCTGATTAGCGGCATACTGCTTTTTGTAGTCTTTAAGTTTGGATTAATAAGGTCGTTGGCGGGTAAGTTTGGTCCTGATGAAACACGAGCGGGAAAGCCGGGGTTAAATGATAAAGTGCTTAACCTGTTGATTACACGTTATGCAATCCGGGAGGGCATCACCCTGCCTAATATCCGGCAAATGGAATCTGAAATTATGCAGGCCATGCAAAAAAGCGAAACACAGCGAAATGCATGGCGCAGAAAAAAAATAAAATGAAAAATATGCAGATACGAATCGCTCAGCTTTTGGGCGCAGTTTTAATCATGTTCGCTGCCGGTGCCTGTTCTTCGAGCGGATGGCTCGTAGATGACGTGCGCCTTCAGTCTAAATCCATTTTTCTGAGCGAGGCCGCCGACAGCGTATACAACTTAGACGAGCGGATTATGCTCGAATCTATACGTGCAGAACTAAAAGGCGGTGTGGCCGATTCGTTGGCAGCAAGCGCGATGCAGCGGGTTGTATCAGTCTTTTTTGGCGAGGATGATCCGGAGGTAACGTTGGCCGAAACACTGGAAGAAGCCGATATCGAGTTTCGTGTAGAAGAAATTTCCATTCGTCGTATCCGAACCCTTAATGTGGTCCACCCTGGACCAGTATTCAGGATACGGGTGCATGTTAGCGGATATGAAGGTGGCGAAAAAGTTTTTGATCAACGGCATTCGCTAGACAGTAATCTGGCCGTGAAAGCTGCGGAAGGTGCCCGGTTTTACGTGCCAGATGAAGAAGAGCGAGAAGACGAGGAGCTACAGCGTATAACCATTTATCCCACTCTTCGCTCCGTTTTTGGCCATATTTGGCAGGATATTCTGGATGTGGATTGGCGCTGAATCTTATCCTGAGGAATGCACAGGGGCGGGATAAGGTTTAGCTGAATACAGTATTGAAAAGTTGCGTATTTTGTAAAATTACAAAATTGAAGCGCAGAAAATAATCCAACTTAAGTTTAATTACACGTTAGCCGGAAGCAGCTGTGCTGAGGGGTATCCGGCGGTCTACAAAATATTTATGAGCGAAAAAGTAAAGCAGATGTTCGGCTCTATTGCCGGCAAATACGATTTGATAAACACGGTTTTATCTTTTGGAATCCACCATAGATGGAGAAAAAAAGCGGTGAAGCTAAGTGGAGCGGGTAAAGGCCATCATGTGCTGGATTGTGCTACCGGAACGGGCGACTTCGCGATCAGTTTTAAAAAAGCAGTAGGGCCTGAGGGTTTCGTGCTTGGAACCGATTTCTCGGCGCCCATGATTGAGCCGGCACCGGGAAAGGCCAGTAAGAAAGGTCTGGATATACAGTTTGAAGTAGCAGACGCAATGGATTTACCTTACGAAGACGACCGTTTCGATATTTCCAGCATCGCGTTCGGAATCAGGAATGTGGATGATCCCCTTGTATCGCTGAAGGAACTCGCCCGGGTTGTGAAACCTGGTGGCAAAGTGATTGTGCTGGAGTTTGGCCAGCCGTACGGACTTATGAAAATGCCGTTCAAGCTCTATTCAAAATATATTATGCCGACCATCGGCGGGCTGCTAAGCGGTAATAAGGAAGCTTATGAGTATCTGCCCGAAACAAGTGCCAAATTTCCGGCCGGCGAAAAATTTACGGATTTAATGAAAGAAACCGGCTCATTCGCCAAGCAGGAGTATCACACACTTCAAAGTGGTGTGGCATATATCTATGTGGGCACAGTATCCTGAGCCGGCTTGTAAGCCATTGGAATAAAAGATATTATTTACTGATATTGGGTTTCGCTGAGAACTGATATCAATTCATTACACTAATAGCAGACATACCGAATATGTTGATGACTATCGAAGAAATTAAAGCTGTGATTCCACACAGATATCCATTCCTGCTTGTAGACCGGGTTCTGGAGATGGATGAAAAGAAAATTATTGCCATTAAAAACGTAACAGGTAATGAAGAGTTTTTTAACGGACACTTCCCTGGCAAGCCGTTGATGCCAGGGGTTCTTCAGGTTGAGGCTATGGCTCAGGCCGGATGTATACTTTTTCTGAAAATGCTTGCCGAAGATCCGGAAAACACGACTATCGTGTTCTCTACAATTAACAAGGCAAAATTCAGACGACCGGTAGTACCGGGAGATCAGCTGCATATGGAGGTCGAAATCGTATCGATCAGGCGCCAGTTTGCCACGCTTAAAGGCCGGGCAACCGTAGATGGTAAAGTCGCTTGCGAACTCGATGCGACTGCTGCATTTGTTCCATCCGATTCGATATGAGTACCGAGCTGAACGGTGGTAAGAAAAAACCGAATTCATTCAACGCGTCGAAGGTAACCACCCAGACGGTTGTGGATATGAAGTTCCGGGGTGAAGCTATTAGTATGCTCACGGCCTACGATTATACCATGGCTAAGCTCGTGGATGCTGCTAATGTTGATATTATTCTGGTGGGCGATTCTGCCAGTAACGTAATGGCCGGAAATGAAACAACCCTGCCAATGACGCTCGACCACATGATCTACCACACTTCCTGCGTGGTTAAAGGCGTTGATCGCGCCCTTGTGGTTGCCGATCTGCCTTTTATGAGCTATCAGGTTACGACCAAAGAGGCGCTTATAAGCGCGGGGCGTATGATGAAAGAGGCCGGTGCCCATGCCATTAAGGTGGAGGGCGGCGCACCTATAGTTGATACTGTTAAACGTATTGTAGACGCCGGTATTCCTGTTATGGGTCACCTTGGTCTTACGCCACAGAGTATTTATAAATTCGGAACGTATAAAGTACGTGCAACGGAAGATCTGGAAGCCGAACAGCTCATGAGCGATGCGATTCGCCTTCAGGAAGCAGGTTGTTTTGGACTTGTGCTGGAAAAAATTCCATCCAAATTATCAAAAAAAGTTACGGAAGAGCTCGATATCCCAACTATTGGAATAGGAGCCGGGCCTCATTGTGACGGGCAGGTTCTCGTGCTTCATGATATGCTTGGCCTCAACAAAGACTTCCACCCCAGATTCCTGAGACGATATGCCGATCTGCACACCGATATAGTTAATGCGGTTGGAAATTATGTTAAAGACGTAAAATCAAGAGACTTTCCGAACGATCAGGAACAGTATAATTAAAGTGAAAGGCTGGCAGACCGAATGAGTAAAAGCAAAGAAAACAGACTGATTTTGGTCTGTAACGACGACGGTATTTTTTCAAAAGGAATTAGGGCACTTGTAGAAGTTGCCCAGCGGTTTGGTGATGTGGTAGTAGTTGCCCCCGATCGCCAGCAGAGCGCCGTAGGGCATTCCATCACCATAATGGACCCCCTGAGGGCACAGGCATTTGAGATGAAAAACGGCATGACCGGCATGGCCGTTAACGGAACCCCGGCCGATTGTGTGAAGCTTGCCACAGATCAGCTGCTGGACCGTAAACCCGATTTAGTTTTGAGCGGCATCAACCATGGCTCGAACGCTGGTATTAACATCATCTATTCGGGTACGGTTAGTGCTGCAACGGAAGGCACTATTTTAGGCTACCCTTCGATTGCGGTAAGCTGTATGGATTTTAATGAAGAGGCCGACATGAGCGGAGCTCAGGAAGCGGCCGCCCGGGCTGTTCAGTTTGTGTTTGATAACGGCCTTCCGAAAGGTATAACCCTTAATGTGAACGCTCCTGCAGGACCGTTTAAGGGCATCAAATGGACACGGCAGGGAGACTCTCGCTATACCGATGAGTACATCCCCAGAAAAGACCCTATGAACAAGCCCTATTACTGGATTACCGGTCGGCTCGAAATTTTGGATGAAGGCCCCGATGTGGATGTAAACGTTCTTAAAGACGGCTTTGCTTCGGTAACGCCCATACAGTACGACCTTACCGCCTACCGGGTTTTTAAGGCTATGTCGGAAATGGAGCTATAGGTTGGCCTCCTGGCGTTAACACCCCTGCCAGATTTAATTATAAAAACGGGGATTTTGCTCCATAAATGCGATATTGACTTATCATTCAATTTTTTTCAATAAAGAGTATATTCATGTCAGGGCAAATTATTAAAGCAATTCTGTTATTACTCCTCGGGGTTTCAGCTTCCGTAAACACGCTTCAGGCCCAGAACCAGCAAATAGGCGGTGATCTTCAGGGCGAACCGCTGCTGGAATACCTGAGAGCAAACTACACCCCAAATTCCACGCTGGGATACAATACCGCAAGAGATCGGATGTACACCATTCTGGATAACTTCGACGGCATGGTGGTTTG
>PWID01000029.1 GCA_003555145.1 Balneolia bacterium
CGGGAATTGAAAAGTTATTTGGGGAGAGTAAGCTGAAGCAGACGGTAATAGAAACGTTATTTAATGAGTAGGGTGAAAGCAGACGGTATTTGAAAGGTTAGCTTAAGTCTACGGTAATTGAAACGTTATTTGGGGAGAGTAAGCTGAAGTAGACGGTAATAGAAACGTTAACTGAAGCCGATAGTAGTAGAAAGTATATTTTGGGAGTACGCTGAAGCCGAAGAAAATAGTTGTTTATATCGAAAGGCAGCTTCTGGTTCCAACTATTGCCGTTGACTTCAGTCAACGGGCACAAAAAAAGCGCCGAAATATGATTCCGGCGCTTTTTTTAGTTTTTGATCAGAACAAACTAGGCAGTCTTGATTCCTGCTTTGCGCTCACGCTCACCTTTGTTGAGGTCGGTGAATGAGGTGAAATTAGCTACAAGTGAATCCATTAGCTGAGCGGTCATTTGGTCGGTAATACCGTCAGTTTCGTTGAAAATCTTGCTCACACGCTGCATGAAAACACGCTCCGGAAAGTTCAGGGCGTTTCGGTAATTGGCAATCAGCTGCATTTGCTCAACGGCACGAAGGGCGCCAAATGCGCCGGCAGCCTCGCCTATGAACGCTATGGGAAGCTTTTCGAAAGCTTCAGGGAAAGGCAGGTAGTCTACAAACACCTTTAGAATTCCGGGAAAAGAGCCGTTGTACTCGGGGATTACAAGAACGAGTCCGTCTGCATCGAGTACACGCTCATTGAAATCAATTACTGATGGTATGTCTGTACCATATTTGCCACCGGCAACGTCTGCGAGTGGATAGTCTTCGAGCGAAACAAGATCGGTTTCGGCTCCCTGCTCATTAAACTTGGTTTGGACAAATTTGGAAACCTTAAGGGCCATTGAGCCCGGACGGTCTGTAGCGCTGAGAATGGTAATTTTAGGCATGTTGAAAATAAGTTGAAAAGATTATTGAGTAATATAGTTGTTTAAACAAATAAATGTTGCTCTTGGTTCCCGTCTGCCTTAACCAAACTTAGCTTTACATCGTTTTCTTTTTAATCTGATCCAGCCGGCTGTTGAATTTCGACTCCACCGGATTATCGCCGGGCTTGTAGTAGGAGAGGGGGCCCGTATCATCGGGCAGGTACTGCTGCTTAACCCAGCCTTCGGGGTAGTCGTGGGGGTATTTATATTCCTCTGATGCGTTGGCTTCGCCCTCATACTGCGCCTTCAGCTTGTTGGCGGTCTTGTCTTTTAAGTGTGATGGCACCTGTCCCGGACCTTTCTTCCGGATTTGATCGAGCGATTTAAAAATAGCCTTGGTGCTGTTGCTCTTCGGGCAGAGGGACAGATAAATACAGCAGTGGGAGAGAAAGTACAGCGCCTCTGGCATACCGCATTTTTCAAACGCCTGATGCGCCGCATTCACCATCTCAAGCGCCTTGGGCTCGGCCATGCCCACATCCTCGGAGGCGAAAATGAGCAGGCGGCGAAATATGAAGTTCGGATCCTCACCGCCTTCGAGCATGGCGCTCATCCAGTGTAGGGCCCCGTCGGTATCCGACCCCCGCAGCGATTTAATGAAAGCCGATGCGTAATGATAGTGCTCATCACCCTGCTTTGAGAATCTGACGTTGCGCTTTTGAATGGATTCCTTTGCCACATCCAGGTCAATCACCCGCATGCCGTTTTTGTTGGGTGATGTGGTGATCACAGCCATTTCCACCGCGTTCAGCGCGTTTCGGATATCTCCGGCCGCGAACTCCGCGAAGTGAAGCAGGGCATCGTCGGTTATTTCAACCTTGTAGGAGCCCAGACCGTGCTCCTCATCGTCCATGGCGCGACGGATGAGCAGAATGATGTCTTCCACGTCGAAGGGCTTCAGCTCGAACATCTGGCATCTGGAAAGCAACGGACCAACAAGCGAGTAGTACGGATTTTCGGTTGTCGCCCCGATGAGGGTGAGCAGTCCGGATTCGATGTGCGGAAGAAGGGCGTCCTGCTGCGCTTTGTTCCAGCGATGGATTTCGTCCACGAAGAGGATGGTGCGTTCTCCGCTCATGCGCTCGCGGGTTTTGGCTTCATCCACCACGGCCCGAAGTTCCTTGATGCCGTCGAGTACGGCGTTCAGGATTACAAAGCGGGCGTCAATCTCCTGTGAAATTACGTTAGCCAGGGTGGTTTTGCCGCTGCTTGGCGGGCCGTACAGAATCACCGAGCCGATCGAGCCTGTGCGAATCATGCGGTTGAGGAGTTTACCTTCCTCGATCAGATGGCGCTGCCCTACATATTCCTCAAGCGACTTCGGCCTCATGCGCGTGGCAAGAGGTGCGCTTTTGGAATGCCCCATTGGTTTTGACCGCCGGTCGCGCGGCTGACCTTTTTCAAATAAATTCACGATTTACAGTATGTCATTTTTCATTATACATTTTACAGCGACAGGGAGATTCAGGTGACAGGTGACAGGTGACAGGTGACAGGTAACAGGTTTTTCTCCTGTGTAGGTTGAGGAAGCCATAATATGAGAGACCTTCGACCAAATACAGTATGTCAGGGGTACAGTGCCAACAGTATGTCATTATTCATTACACATTTTACAGCTACAGTTGGTTTGAATTAACAATAAGTAATTAACAATAAACAATGTGTTATTCAGGTATCAGGTTTTCCTGGCCGTATTCCTGTGTAGGCTGAGGAAGCC
>PWID01000215.1 GCA_003555145.1 Balneolia bacterium
TCTTTTTGAAAACCAGGTCATAAATCCTTCTGCCATGGGCACACAGAAAATTGCAATTGCACGCGACCCTGAATCCCGCAAACGTTTTTTAAGACACCTTTTGCAGGACGTAAAAGCCTTTGACCGTATGATGGAGGAAGGGCTGATCGAAAAAGGCATCAACAGAATTGGTGCCGAGCAGGAATTCTGTATCGTTAACCGTTTTTTCAAACCATCCAAAAACGGTCCGGCCCTGCTTGATGCCATAGATGACCCGCATTTCACCACAGAACTTGCCCGCTTCAACCTGGAGATCAACCTGCAGCCGGCCAAGCTTACCGGCGGATGCCTTGGCAAGATGGATAAACAGCTAAATAAACTGTTGTCAAAAGCCGAACTGCATGCTTCCAGGCGGGGGGAGTCAATCATCCTTACCGGGATTTTGCCCTCGATTGATTATCAGTCGGTGCAAATAAGCTACATGACTCCCCGCCCGCGTTACGAAGCTCTTGCTGAAGTGCTGAGATCACTGCGCAGCGACGATTTTGAGCTGAATATTACCGGAGTCGATGAGCTCATCATCTCACATAATAATATTCTGTTTGAAGCCTGCAACACCAGTTTCCAGTGCCATTATCAGGTTGAGCCGGATGATTTTGTGGATCTGTACAACTGGTCGCAGGCCATTGCAGGGCCGGTGCTGGCCATCTGCGCTAACTCACCATTGCTCATCGGCCGGCAGCTCTGGGCCGAAACCAGGATTCCTCTGTTCCAGCAGAGCATCGATACCCGGGGAAAAGGATTTCACCTGCGCGAGCGTCAGCAGCGGGTTACCTTTGGAAACCGATGGATTCAAAAAGCCACCGATGTATACAAAAGCGATATAGCGCGACATACGGTTCTCTTTTTAACAGACATAGAGGAGGACTCTATGGATGTTCTGGAACGGGGCGAAATTCCCGAACTTAGAGCTCTGAGTCTGCATAACGGTACCGTTTACAAGTGGAACCGACCCTGTTACGGAGTCGCAAAAGGAGTTCCGCACATACGGATCGAAAACCGCTATCTGCCGTCCGGACCAACGGTGCTGGATGAAATCTCCAACCTCGCGTTCTGGTCCGGCCTGATGGCAAGCATGCCCGATGACCACCGGGAAATCTGGAACGTAATGAGCTTCGACAATGCCAAGGAAAACTTCCATAAGGCAGCGATGTGGGGGATTCAGGGCGGCATGGTTTGGGACAAAACGCCCGTTTCTGCACAAAAATTGATTCTCGATATTTTGCTACCCATGGCTGAACAGGGTCTCAGAAACAAGGGCGTGGATGAAAAAGACATCAGGAAATACTTATCGGTAATCGAGGGCCGGGCTTTAACCTATCAGTCGGGAGCCCGCTGGTCTGTAAAGAGCTTCCGAAAACTCAGGCAAACCCTCGAACGAGATGAGGCCACCGTTGCACTTACGGCCCTGATGCATAAGCGCAGACAGACCGGTAAACCCGTGCATGAATGGGCGATAGCCGAAACGGAAGAAATTGATGATATAGACGTGAAATACGACATCGTAAGTAATGTGATGACCACGGATTTAATAACGGTGGCGGAGCATGATCTGGCAGATCTTGTTTTCAATATTATGGAATGGAGAAATATTCGTCATCTGCCGGTGGAGGATAAAAATGGTCAGCTGATGGGCGTCATTCACAAAAATGAGCTGGAGGAGTATTTAAAGCAAAATGATTCGTCCGCACTAGCAACCGCGGCGGATGTAATGATTGCCAAACCCCAAACGGTGGCACCCGATCAGGATATAGGCAGCGCAATCTCCATGATGATGGAACAAAGAATCAGCTGTCTTCCCGTGGTCGAAAACGGAGTTCTTGTTGGCATCTTCACCGATAACGATGCCAAAAAGATCCTCAAAAAGCTGGGAAAAATCAGGTAGGGAAGTCTGATAGCTGATCTTTGATTGGGCAATAAGTAATTAACAACAAGCAATGGGTATGGCTGGCGGGCTAATAAATAATGACAAACCTCATTCTGGGATTAACTGTGATTACTTTCCGGGCCTGAACGGGCTTAGGTTTAAGATAACCACCCCGTGAAAAATCATAGTAAATCAATTCAATCAGCGAAAATCAGTGGTTCAGACAATAAGCTGATAGCTACCAAACCCCGAAGGGGTTAAACCTCAATAGCCCTGGGTGACCGAATGGGAACCCGGGGTATTGAGTCATATAAAACATGGCCCGAGTCGGTATGATGATAAAGCATGAAAGTTGCCGAGGGCCAGGAGCCAGCTGGTGATATAACTCCGAATCCTCTGAATCTTCACCTCAATTCAAAAATTAATGTGTTTGAGTAACCCATTTAAAAGCAGACCATGATTTATAGGATTGGAAGGATTGGCATGATTGCTTTCGAGTTGTTCAGTTTAATAGGAGGGGCTTACGAAGCGGCCCAGACATCCCACTGATAGTCCAGATTACGCTGATTTGTGTGATTAAGGTCGGGTGGTCGAAGGTCAAAGGTCCAAGGTCGAAGGTCTCCTGGTTTCTCATATTTGTCTGAACTGTGATTACGCTGATTAAAGTGATTAAGTGTGATTTTTCCAAAGTGGCCTGTACTTGCCGGGGTTGAAGTTTACACCCCATAACCAATCATAGTAAATCAATTCAATCAGCGACAATCAGTGGTTCAGACA
>PWID01000283.1 GCA_003555145.1 Balneolia bacterium
AAAACATCGCCAAAACCAAGGGTGAGCTGCTCACCGGGCTTCGCAAAAACGGCATAGCGGTACTCAACTCAGATGATGAACGCGTGATGGGTATGCCCTTGCGGGACGATATTTCGGTTCTGAAAGCCGGGATGAATTCCGGCATGTACGGCGTACAAAATGTGGCCTACGGCCGAAAAGGCTGCACCTTTACCGTTTCTGATGCTTCAGGCAACGAAGCGGAAGTCCAAACCCGCCTGCTGGGTGAGCACACCATCCGTAATCTGTTGATTGCGTTTGCAATCGGTCATCATTTCGGGCTTCGCCTGCAGACCATGGCCATTGCAGCTTCACATATTGAGCCGGTTGAACACAGGCTCGAGCTGAAGCCTTCCGGACCAATTACTATCATTGATGATGCTTTCAACTCCAATCCCGTCGGGGCACGAAATGCCGTTGACGTGCTGTCTCAGTTTACGGGCGGGCGGCGCATCATAATAACTCCCGGAATGGTGGAGCTCGGCGACAAAGAAATTGAAGAAAACCGCAGCTGGGGCGAGCATATTGGCAAATCTGGTATCGATCAGGTATGGCTGGTGGGTGAACAGCGCACCAGACCAATAGCGCAGGGTCTACAGGATGCCGGCTATCCCGAAGAAAATGTGAAGGTGTTTAACAGCTTTTTCGACGCCCGCGATCATCTCCAAAAAGAACAAAAAGAGGGTGATGTGGTCCTGCTCGAAAACGACCTGCCGGATGTGTATAATGAGAAGCCTGTTTAGGGGGTTGGGTTTATTCGGTAATAATGATCATCTGGCACACGAAAACTCATAAAATTATCAGCTAAAGGGTTCGTTTTTTAGGTGGTTCTTAAAATAAGTCCATATTTGATCTCAAAACAATAAGTTGAATCGGTCGAGTTTTACCGGACACCAATGATTTCCATCGTTAATCAACTCATAATCTCTGCGCCCGTTATTCGTAAAGCCGTTTTCACACTGAGTAATCCTGCTAAATGGCTAAATATAACTTCATCTCCTCCGTTGAAACGTAAGCACATTGTAATTATATTTTAAAATCAGCTTACCTAACAATCGAAGCCATGAAAACTAAATTAATTCGTATCGGGAACTCTCAGGGGGTTCGGATTCCAAAACCTCTGATTGAAGAAAGTGGCATAACTGAAGAAATCGAAATGACCCTCCGCGACAACGAAATTGTTATTCGTTCTGCTGGAAAAATCAGAAAAGATTGGGAAGCGTCTTTCAAAAAAATGGCAGAACAAGGAGATGATTCTTTAATTGATCATGAGGAGGTTGAACAACCATCCGATTGGGACGAATCGGAGTGGACATGGTAGACAGTCATCCCGTACGCAGATTTGAGGTTCATCTGATTTCGCTTGATCCGACAAAAGGATCTGAAATCAAAAAAACGCGTCCCTGCGTCGTTATTTCACCCGATGAAATGAATAAGCACATCAGAACCGTAATCATCGCACCGATGACTTCTACAATCAAAAATTACCCAACCCGGGTCCCTGTTACATTTCAGGGCAAAAAGGGGCAGATAGTTTTAGATCAAATTCGTACTGTTGATAAAAGTCGTTTGATCAAAAACCTTGGCTCTGTCAGTTCAACAGCTGAAGAAAAAGTATTGAAGACGTTACAGGAGATGTTTGCCCCATAGGTTTGCCGGCTTAAACTGCGGCTAAAAGGGCGGGCTGTATTTTTACGGGCTATGAACAAAAGAAAGGCTGACCTTATCTTCAGGATATTTAAAGGCCTCTGTTTAGACCTCATTAAGTTTCATATTGACTTAAAATGGTTCGAATATGGGGAAATGCACATCACAAAAATCTGCGTAATAAGTCGTCCCCGATGCCTCCCTGATTTATCGCGCTGATTTTTTCCCCGTCTCTCAAAGCTGATTTGAATTTCTGAATATCCGCATACATATAATTATGATTCTGTCTCAGCTGGCGAACGGCTTCAGTCTCGGTCAGTAACCCGGAAAAGGCTAACATAATTATCAGATTTTCAAAGCTTTTCAATTGCTGTCTTGATTCAATGTAAAACAGGTACTTGTGCTTTGTACCGTTTACACTGAATTGTACATGATTATCTGATATTCCGGTGTGTCGTTTGGGCTGAAAAGCGGAATGTGTATAAGATCTGGTAAAGTGCTTTAATAAACCGTCTTTAGACATGCTTTTATAGGTACTGAACTCAATGCTAAAATCAGATATTGCACTCACTGGGAACTGCTCTTCATCAATATGGATAGCATTTGGTTCAATAGTCATTTTCCCTTTGTATCCATAAGTGTATGGGGGCATTCTGAAGAATTGCACAATAATTAACAACGTCATCGCTGATAAATGTGAGAACAAAACTACAATTCCGGTTACATAATAGTATTGCGGGATTAAAATCATTGACAAAAACGTGCTTGCAAAAAGGAAAATCCCCAGGAAAGTCAACCTATCATTTTTGCTCTCCTCGTAGCTGCTGTAAATGTCGAATATGTTAGCAGATTGGCTCAATTCAAATTATTCATATCTCAACGCTTCACTAATTTCCACAGAAGCCGCGCGTTTGGCGGGATAGAGGCTGGCCAGCATACAGAGAATGAGGCTTCCAGACAGGATCAGCACAAGGTCCGACATGGCGAAG
>PWID01000312.1 GCA_003555145.1 Balneolia bacterium
TTAATAACCGAATTAGTAATAAGTTGGATGTTAATAAAAATGTCAGACCTGGGCAGTCTGCAGCATGTCGTTTGGTTATTTGATTTGAATATTTTGGTGATGCTATGGTACCGGCTCTGAAGAGTATTTTCCGGGAAATTATTGCTGCAGATAACAATCTGTTTAATGCTGTATTTAGTGAACATATTCTTGGTTTCGGATTGTGGGAATTTCCTGAATGCAGCGAAAGTGCAGCTGGAAATTTTAAACCAGCCCGGTCATGGCTGAGTCCGCCGGTACAACAAAGCCTTAACGCTGCCGGTGAGAGTAAAGAATTTGTACAGCGAATGGTTACGGCCGTGATTCGAAAAAGCGCCCTTAACTTATGCGCACAAAATGAGACAGAAGCGCCTTTTAAAGTAGATTTTTCATATTTGTTTTCGGCACCGGTCGTAATACAAGGCGATATCCGGTTGATTTATCTGGCAAAATATCCGGATTTAACCTTTGCTCTTGTTCTGTTCGATCAGATTGAATCTATTCCACAGGCAATTCAGGCCGCACAGCAATTGCGCAATACAAAAAAGACGCTCGAGCAGATTTCAGAAGTTGCGCGGGTTGGAGGCTGGGAAATTGATCTGGTAAACAACCGAATGCACTGGACAAAGGTAACGCGGGAAATCCATGGGGTCGATGCCGGGTTTACGCCGGATCGCAAAAACGTAATTGCTTTTTATAAAGAAGGGAAAAGCAGAAACACGATGATTCGTCTCAGCCGGAATGCGATGAAGTACGGACAGTCGCTGGATGAAGAATTTCAGATAGTGACTCGAAGTGGTCGTGAGGTCTGGGTGAAGGTGATAGCCTATGCCGATTTAAAAGACGGTAAATGCATCCGTTTATATGGCACTATTCAGGACATTGATGATGATAAAAAGTTCGAACTCGAGCTGCTGAAGTCCAAAAAACTGGCTGAAGCTGCTAATGTGGCCAAATCCGAATTTTTGGCAAACATGAGCCACGAAATCCGCACCCCTCTGAACAGTATTATAGGTTTTTCTGAGCTGTTGATGAAAACAAAGCTCGACCAGACGCAGCACCAGTACATGAAAGCTGTGAACCAGTCTGGAACCATACTGTTGGATCTGATTAATGATATTCTGGATTTTTCGAAGATTGAGGCTGGTAAACTTGAACTTTTCGAGGATGAAACCAGTATTGTTGAACTTTGTGAGCTGGTTGCCGATATGCTGCGCTTTCGTACAGCCGAGAAGGAGCTGGAGTTTCTGCTGGATGTTAGCACTAAAATACCCGCCCTGCTGTGGATGGACCCGGTTCGTTTGAAGCAAGTGTTGATTAACCTGCTAACTAACGCAATTAAATTTACCGAAAAAGGTGAGGTGAAGCTGAAGGTCCGTCTTAGAAAACTGATCCAAAATGAGGAAGGTCAAAATATGGCTCAGCTCAGCTTTTTTGTAATTGATACAGGTATAGGCATACCAAACGATAAGCAAAATAAAGTATTTGAAGCCTTTCAGCAGGCGGATGGCTCAACCACGCGCAGGTTTGGCGGAACAGGGCTTGGGCTGGCCATTTCTAACCGACTGCTAGCGCTCATGGGAAGTCACCTGGAGCTGGAAAGTGAAGAAGGTAAAGGCAGTACCTTTTATTTTACTCTGGATGTGCCGGTGCTCGAGGGTTATGGGAACCCGCCCAGCCTGGAAGGCATCAATCGGGTGCTTATTCTGGATGATAATATTAACAATGCTGAAATCATTGCCAGAATGCTCGATGCCCGCGGGATAAAAAATGATACGTGTAATTCAGGAAAAAAGGCACTTGAGCTGTTAAAATCCAACCCCGACCGGTATAACACGCTTATTTCGGACTACCACATGCCAGAAATGGACGGTATGCAGGTAATCCGAACCATCCGGGAGGATATGGATCTGGACGCCGGAAACTTAATGGTACTGCTTCTGCACAGCCATGCCAGCGACCCTGACATTGTGGAAGGAATTAAAAAGTATGACATACAAAGGCAGCTCAGTAAACCGGTAAGCAGCAATCAGCTGTACGATGCGCTTGCCCGTCTTAAAGGGAAGGTGCAACGATTGAATGAAGACAGAGAAGAAAGCATATGGAAAAGCTTTAAAAAGCCAGTTGTGCTTATAGCCGACGACAACGCCGCAAATTTACTTCTAACCCGTACACTGGTAAAAAAATACGTGCCAGAGAGCATTGTTGTACAGGCAAAAGACGGAGCCGATACGATTAGTCTTTATATGAAGAATAAGCCGGATATTATCTTTATGGATATACAGATGCCGGAAATGAGCGGCTATGAAGCAACCAGGAAAATTCGGGCAAAATCAGACGGCACCAAAACAATTATAGTGGCGCTAACGGCAGGAACCTCAAAAGGCGAAGAACAAAAGTGTCTCGAAGCCGGTATGGACGATTATATAAGCAAACCTGTAAGGCTGAAGGATATGGAGCGGGTTTTGAAGAAGTACGTAGGGGGATAATTGTGAATGGTGAATTGTGAATTGTGAATTGTGAATGGTGAATTAGAGCTGCTTGGAATTTGACTGGCTCCGAGGTTGGTTAATTTTAAATTTTGAGCCTGCCTGTCTTCGCCGCGGCAGACAGGCCTGCCTGCCAAACCTGAA
>PWID01000028.1 GCA_003555145.1 Balneolia bacterium
AGAAATAAACAGACAAACATATTAAGCGTGCCGTAGGTACGCCATATGGTTTTCGGTCCTGATGGTGATTTGGGGGAAATTCAGATTCGACAAATGATTGAGCAAATTTGCTAATCCGGATGTTTAGTTCTCAAAGGATGAATAGTTATTAATCGAACTCAGGTTACTAAACCAATTCAATCAGCGACAATCAGTGGTTCAGATAATTTGGGGGATCTTAAAGATTAACCAAACCAGCTGCAGTATCCCAATTTGACTATTTAACCCATTGGTGTATATTGGCCCTACGATCTATCGCTAAATTCATGTTTTAAATTGCTATTACGTACCCGATGAAACAAGCTCTACGACCATTCTCCTTTATCTCCGCTCTTTTTGTGCTGCTGCTTTTAGCGACTCCGTCTTTTGCGCAGCAGATAGATGCCGAATCCCTTCCGAAAGGCCTGACCGAAGAGGAAATGACGCGCCTGCATGAAATCGGAGACAATTTCACTCCAACCCCCCCCCCACAGGGATCTGTACGTAACATAGCTGAGTTCGAGCGAAACGAAGGCGCGCTTATCCGCTGGCCACTCAGGATTCCGCTGAATCTGGTAGCCGCCATGTCGGATGATGTGACCGTTACAACAATAGTAGCTAATGAAAATGAGCAGAATTCAGCCACAAGCGCCTACCAGAACGCCGGTGTAAATATGGATAACGTGAATTTTCTTGTGGCCCCGAGCAACTCAGTCTGGACACGTGACTACGGACCTATGTACATAGTCGATGAAGATCATCAGGTGAGTATTGTCAATTTCATTTATAATCGTCCTCGTGAATTTGACCAAAGAATTTCAGAGGAACTAGCCACCATGCTGGACATTCCCTACTACGGCATGCCCGTAGTACACACCGGCGGAAACTACATGACCGACGGCTGGCAGGTTTCGGCCTCAACAGATCTGGTTGTTGGCAACGAGAATGATTTTGATGAAGCCTATGTGATGGAGCAGATGGAAGCCTATCTGAATACTGAGTACTATCACATAACCGATGATCCACAAAATTCGAACATCAGCCATATCGATACCTGGTCCAAGTTTCTGGATGTGGATAAAATCCTGATTGCCCGCGTACCCGAAGGCACGCCTAACTACGAGCAGCATGAGGCCGTGGTGGAGTATTTCGAAAACGCAACCAGCGGCTGGGGCACGCCCTATCAGGTCTATCGCATTGATACGCCCGACCTCTCACCCGGAGCGCCCTGGAACTATCAGCCTCACCCTTACACCAATTCCATCATTCTGAATGAGCGCGTGTACGTGCCGCTAATGGGCACCCAATACGACGCTGACGCCATTGCCGCCTACGAAGCCGCCATGCCGGGCTACGAAATCCTGGGCTTTCTGAATCCCGGCGGCACCGGCTGGAATTATCAGGATGCGCTTCACTGCCGCGTAAAGGAAATTCCGGATCGTGAGATGCTTTATTTGCGCCATCTGCCGGTTATGGAAGCTCAGCCGCGTCAGGATCAGTTCACCCTCTCGGTCGAGGCCATTCCGTACAGCGGACAGCCATTAATCGAGGAGTCCATGAAGCTGCACTACCGCCTGAATGATGGCGAGTGGCAGACCGTAGCACTCACCCATTCCACAGATCACACATGGGAAGGTGCTGTAACTATGGAATGGTCTACTGAAACCGTTTCCTACTACTTCTCGGCAGCCGACGCATCCGGCCGCGAAGAAACCTGGCCCCTGATTGGCGAAGCCGGCGCGCGTACGTTCGAGGTCATTCAGGAAAATAATATTACGGTAACCTACCCCGCCGGCTGGAGCCTGGCCGGAATTCCCGTTGAAACAGATGCGACTTTCGCGGAGCTCTTCCCGAACGCGCCCGGCCCCCTGCCCTTAGCTCTGAATCACGAAACCGGGGAATACGAGTCGATTGAAACCTTCACACCGGGTCAGGGCTTCTGGCTGTATCTGGAAGAAGAAACCGAGATCATGTTCACAGAAGGGCTGGTGGAAAACCTGGAATTTGATCTGCCGTGGGATGAGTCTGAATCTAATCCATACAGGCTTATTACCGGACCTGCAGAGTATATTGAGTTTTTTGCCACCGACATATTTTCAATTGAACAGCGATTCAGCTACCAGAATATGCTAATCTGGGAGGATGATTTCGTGCCCGGCCGGGCTTACTTCGCCAAAAATTTTGGGGAGCTCCAGCTCGGTGATGGGTATACCTGGAATCCTTCACTTGTAAAGAACGAGTCTACAGCCAGTGAAAGTCCATCCCATGCTTTAACATTCGAGTCTGGAAATGATAGCATTTCTCTTTCGTGGAACTATGGGATTGACGACTGGATGCCACCCGGTCCATACGGTATTCAACTGCCACCCCTGCCCCCTGAAGAAGTTGAAATTTTTGATGTACGGCTGGATACTGACGGAACTATGCGGAGCATTCGTCAGGAGGCCAGAGTGTACATCCGTCATGGAAAAGACCTGGAAGGCAACCCGGTACCCGTTACTGTAACCCCTACGAATTTATGGAGTACTGACGAAACATTTGATTACACCTTCGATTTTTATAATGGTGATGAACTCATTCTTTCAGAAGTCGTGCGTGGAGAAAATATCATCACCATTGACCCGGCTGTGG
>PWID01000019.1 GCA_003555145.1 Balneolia bacterium
AACAGCCATTTAACACCTGCCTGCTGCAGGCAAGCTCAAAACTTAAAATTAGAAGAGGCCCGCATTCCAAACACGGGCCTCTTTGATGTATCAGTTAGAAGCGCTGGCTTCGGTTTGCTTTTTGGCAGCACCGTTGGTAGCCGGCATATCGTTGCCCCTTGGTGTGAACGCCTGAATACCTGTGATGTCACGACCCAGAATGAGGCCATGGATATCGTAGGTTCCCTCGTAGGTATTTACCGACTCCAGGTTTACCATGTGATGGATAACGCGGTATTCTCCGGTTATGCCGTTACCGCCGAGCATGTCGCGGGCTACGCGGGCGATATCCAGCGCCTTCCCGCAGTTGTTGCGCTTGGCAAGGGAGGTCATTGAAGGGTGATCTTTTCCATCATCCTTTAAATTCCCAAGTCGCCACGCGAGCAGCTGCATCTGCGTGATGTCCGTAAGCATGTTGGCCAGTTTTGTCTGTATCAGCTGGTTTGCACCCAATGGATAGCCAAACTGCTTACGCTCCATTACGTACTGACGCGCTCTGTGGTAGCAGTTCTCTGCTGCTCCAATGGTTCCCCAGGCGATGCCGTAGCGTGCGCTGTTGAGGCATGTGAACGGACCTTTTAGTCCGCGTACTTCCGGGAAGGCGTTTGCATCGGGTACGAACACATCTTCGAAAATAAGCTCTCCTGTATGCGAAGCCCGCAGCGACATTTTGTTGTGGGTGGTTGGCGCTGAAAAGCCATCGTAATCTTTTTCAACTACAAAGCCCATAATTTTACCATCGTCGCTTCCGGCGTTTTTGGCTTTTGCCCAGACAATGGCTATATCCGCAATAGGGGAGTTGGTAATCCACATCTTGGCGCCGTTAAGCACCCATCCGCCGTTTGTTTTGGTGGCGGTGGTTACCATCGATCCGGGATCCGAACCATGGTCCGGTTCGGTGAGGCCGAAGCAGCCAATTAGTTCAGCAGTAGCGAGTTTTGGCAAGTATTTACGCTTTTGCTCCTCGGTTCCGAAAACGTTTATGGGGTGCATCACCAGAGAAGACTGCACGGAAAGAAAAGAGCGGTATGATGAGTCCACGCGCTCGATTTCGCGGGCAATGAGTCCGTAGGCGGTGTAGCTTGCGCCAATGCCGCCGTACTCTTCGGGAATAACTGCGCCGAGGAGATTAAGGTCGGCCATTTCTTTCGGGATGGCCGGATCAAAAATTTCATCCTGATTGCCTTCGCAGGCGCGGGGCTCGAGTTTGCTTTGGGCATAGTCGCGGGCCGTCTCCATAATCATGCGGTCGTCTTCGTTTAGCATAGACTCGAAGAGGTAGGCGTCGTCGGTATTAAAACTGTTCTTTGCCATAATAAAAAATTGTTGATTGAAGCTGAGATGTTGTAGAGAAACCAGCTTTCAGAGGTTTAAATTCAATAGTAAAATCGGCGTTTAATATCTTGTGGGTTTGTATCCTTACCCTTACAGTCGAATGTTAGCCAGAGCTGCCGGAAACAGGCCGGAGAGCCTGATTCGTAACAGAAACTGCTTTTCATAAAGTACTAAAAAACCGATGAAAAGCACAGATAATTAAAGCAACAAAGGCTGATGATATAGTATCATCAGCCCTTGAAATTCTGCGGTTTAGCGTGTGCTGACAGCCGTTTATTTTATAAGCTGACGCGCCAGAACCATACGCTGTATTTCGCTGGTACCTTCGCCAATCTCAAGAAGCTTGGCATCGCGAAGAAATCTTTCCACGTGGTATTCTTTAGTATAGCCATAGCCACCATGGATTTGGATGGAGTCAAGGCAGGCCTTTGTACACATTTCGGATGAAAACAATTTGGCCATCGAGGCTTCTTTGGTATACGGGCGACCGCTGTCCTTAAGCCAGGCTGCGCGCTGTACCAGCAGGCGACCAGCATCGATATTAACGCCCATATCCACAATTTTCCACTGTATAGCCTGGTTATGGCCAATCGGGCGGCCGAACTGAGAACGCTCAAGCGAATATTTTTTTGCCTCTTCGTAAGCTCCACGAGCAACACCTACGGCGATAGAGCCAATACCGATGCGTCCGCCGTCAAGAATTTTCATGGTGTCGATAAATCCGTTGCCGAGTTCGCCTAGCTGATTTTCGGCCGGGACCACTACGTCTTCCATATAAATTTCGCAGGTGTCGGAAGAGTTCATTCCCAGTTTTTTGAGCTTTGGTCCGTGGCTGAAACCTTTCATTCCTTCTTCAAGGATGAAGGCTGTTACTCCCTTTGCACCTTTCTCGCGGTCGGTAACAGCGAGCACAACAAAAATGCCGCCTACAGATCCCTGGGTTATAAATATTTTAGCTCCGTTAAGAACCCAGTCGTCGCCTTTACGAACGGCGGTGGTTTTCATATTGGAAGCGTCACTGCCAGACCCCGGCTCGGTGAGCGCCCATGCGCCCAGCTTTGTTCCAGTTGTAAGCTGTGTGAGGTATTTCATTTTCTGATCTTCGTTTCCAGCAAGGGCTATATGAGCCGAGCAGAGCGAAGTGTGTGAAGCCACTGTAAGCGCCAATGAGGCATCCCAGCGGGCGATTTCTTCGAGAACGATGGCAAAACTGACGGTATCAAATCCTGCGCCGCCATACTTTTCGTCGTGATAAATGCCGAGCATGTTCATTTCGGCGAGTTCATTTACTATATCGTGGGGGAATTCACAGGACTCGTCGCGCTCCATTACGGTTGGGGCCACGCGTTGTTCTACAAAATCGCGAATACTTTCTTTAATAAGCTGCTGGTCCTGGCTGAGGTCGAATCCCAGGCTTGGTGGGGCTAATGTATCTATACTCATGGTAAGTCTTTTGGAAATAAATAGTTGATGTTTGGAATCGCTTTTCTGTGCAAATATAAGCACTTAGCACTTATTTTCTATGCCTGCTTACAAGCATTAATATCTTTACTGATCATTCGTGATTTCCGGTCGTATAAAAGCCGGCCGAAAGTTATCTTACCGCGAACAACGACCGCATCACACTAAACTGCAATTTGTTATGGCTCAGATTTATATTCAGATGAACGACGGAAACCCGTCACGAAAATTTACAAATGGTCTTATTGCTCTGGTTACGGGTGTACTTACGCTTATAATGCCGGAAATGCTTACTATTATTATAGCAGCTTATCTAATATCCAACGGCATTGTTTATTTCTTCTACCGTTCTGCTATAGTAATTGGGGCTGCCTCGGTTGTGGCCGGACTTTTTATCTTCGCGTTCCCTAATCTTATACCTTACGCTTTTGCCTTCTTTCTGCTCATTTTGTCCTTCGGGGCCATTATGTCGGGTGGACTTTCAATTCTTGGTATCATGTCGTTTATTTTTGCCCTCATTATTCTGGGTACACCGGAATTTGTGAATTACGTAATTGCGGCTTTTCTGACTTTTTACGGGGTTTTTTCGCTTATGAGCTGGAAGCAAATGAAGAATCAGGGCGGAAGCGGGACTTCCCTGCAGTAGATCGCGGCAATTTTAAGAGATCTGATTTAAACAAAGAAGCCTTCAGGTTGTTCCTGAAGGCTTTCTTTACTTAAATGATTATGAACAGCTGAGGTTTACTTTCCGGAACCCGGCCGGTCTGCAATCAGAATGTCATCATGCTCCTGATGCAGCTTCGATACGCGAAACTTCTTACCACCCGCTGCTTCGCTTACGTTGATGATGTGATCACCAATTTTCTCGAGGCGATTGAGGTAATCCAGATAGATAATACCTACACGCACAGAGTAGGTGCCAAGTTCAAGTCTGGCGTAATGGGCTTCGCGCAGCCTGTCGCGCACATCGTTTATGTGATTTTCGGCTTTGATGGCGGCATCCAGATCTACCTCATGCGTGTGAGCAAGGATATTGTCTTTCATAATGATGATGGCATCATGCACGGCATCAAGCATCTCACGAAGCTCTTCCAACGCCTCAGCGGGGAGGAGCTCATCGGCATCCATGGCTCTTTCGTACGTTTTTGACATTTGGTAGTAAATGTCACCGATACGCTCCAGATCATTGATAATGCTTTGCATGTTCCGGATTTTACGGATAGAATGCGATGAAACGTTGGTGTTCTCTGAAATTTGCACCAGATACTCGGCAATTTCGACTTCAAGCTGATCGGTAATATCCTCACGCTTTTCAAGCTTTTTAAGGAATTTCCGCCTCTTTTCATGCTTCTTGTAAAGCAGGCCGGTGAAGCCGTAATGCATTTTCTCGATCATCTTTGCAAACAGGCTGATTTCCTTTTTAGCCTGCTCTATAGAAAGCTCGGATGAGGACATCAGGCCGATGTTGATATACTTGAGCTCGAAGCGGTCGTCGCTGCCGCCTTTGTCGGGCTGTATGCGCTCCACAAGGCGGATGAGCATAGGCACGAAGGCAAACAGAAACACTACGTTTAAAATATTGAAACTGGTATGGAAGAGCGATAAGGCAAGCGTTGCATTGGGGCGCGCGGCTGGATCGTCGGAAAAGATAGACAGAGAGTCCGGGCTGAACCACTGCATAACGGCATCTATACCGTTCAGGAAGGGATATATAACAATGAGCATCCAGAGTACCCCCGCCACGTTGAAAAAGAAGTGGAATCGCGCAGCCCGTTTGGCGTGTACGTTACCAATTAAGGCAGCAATATTGGCCGTAACGGTAGTACCAATATTTTCCCCCAGAATCATGGCTGCAGCAATTGGAAAGTTAATCCAGCCCTGGAAAAGCATAACAAGGGTGATGGCAGTTGCGGCAGAAGACGACTGGGTTAGCAGAGTAAGCACCGTACCTACGAGTACAAACAACAGCAGCGACATGTAGCCCATATCGGTGAAGCTGTCCAGATAAGCAAAGATTTCCGGGTTTTCATCAATATTCGGAACCCCGTCTTTAATAAATTCCAGACCGATAAAGAGGATGCCAAAGCCGATCATGGCTTCAGCAATATTGCGCAGCTTCAGGTTGCTTACGAATAAAAAAGGAAAGAAAATCCCGATGAGACTTATTGCGATGGGCGTAATCTGAAACTTGAAACCAAAGACAGCAACCATCCATGCGGTAATTGTAGTACCGATGTTGGCGCCCATAATTACCCCTGTCGATTCTACAAAGGTGAGCAAACCAGCGTTTACAAAACTTACTACCATTACGGTAGTGGTGGTGGAAGACTGGGTGATGGCGGTTGTGCCAAATCCGGTTAAGATGCCTGTAAACCGGTTGCGGGTCATACCTTTAAGAATAGATCTAAGCTTACTTCCCGCTACTTTCTGCAGGCCGTCGCAAAATACTTTCATTCCAAAAATGAAGATGCCAAGTGCACCAACGAGCTGCAGAAAATCAAAAAATGAGTATGACATATAAAATGTAAAGACGCCGGTTTAGTTTGTATATCATCGAGCTACTGCTTTGTTAAGCAATAGTTATGAGGTTCAATCAAACGACC
This sequence comes from Balneolia bacterium, assembly GCA_003555145.1. Classification (GTDB taxonomy): domain Bacteria; phylum Bacteroidota; class Rhodothermia; order Balneolales; family Cyclonatronaceae; genus Cyclonatronum. The sequence continues at coordinate 5,439 of PWID01000019.1, forward strand.
CAAAAATATCAAAAAAAAATGAGAGTATCGGGCTAAGTCTGCACGACACTTTCCGAATTAACATTCAGGTAACATGGGGCTACTTTAAAGTTTGCAATGCACTTTAAAAAAGTCCGTAAACAAGCCGTGCAGCAACGGCCAGAGCCATGAGTGCAAATATGGTTTCAGCCTGTCTGCGGGAAATCACGGACGACAGATATACGCCCAGATTTGCGCCAATCAGCGCTCCGAGAATCAGGGGTGTGGCGGTGCCGAAATCTACATAACCGATAGAAAAGCTGGTAAGGGCGGTTTCAACCGGATTGGAAAAGGCAAACTGTGCCCACCCGAAAAAGGAAATCAATACGATGGAAGCCGAGGAAATGCTGATAGTTTTCATATACGGCAGTTTCAGGACCATGAGCATGATTGGCACCATTACTATCCCACCTCCTACGCCGGCAATCGTAGCTACGAGCCCGCCGAGGGCGCCAATCAGCAGGGCATGGTGGAAGCGAATGACGGGGATATCCGTTGGCTCTGCCTTATCAGCCGGAGGGGCGGGCTTTGCGCGAAGAAACCGGAAACCGGTGTACACGAGCAGCAGTGAAAAAAGGATGATGAATTCCGTTTCGCTGTACCAGCCGGAGGTCACAATGGCTTTGCCGGAAAGGGTTCCGATTAGACCGCAGCTGCCTACCATCAAAGATTCTTTGATGAACAGGTTCTTCATCACCAGATGCTTGCGAATACTGCTTACCGAGGCCGCAAATGTACACAGCAGCGAGGTGGCGATAATCCAGGGAACCGGGTTCTCAAAACTTCCGGCATACAGAAAAATAAGGACGGGCGTAAAAATGAGTCCGCCGCCAACGCCCAGAAGGCCGGCCAGCGCACCGCCAAGAATGCCGATAAGTAATAGGATGATGTAGATCAAAAGCAGAAAATCGAATAAAAACTAAAACAGCCCTGGTGAGGAGTGTCCGGTAATTTCTCAAAATAATGAAAGGTAAGAGATTTTTGAGAGCTGATTGTTGATTGTTGATCTTCGAATAGGAAGGGAAGCAAAGGAGCGCGGATTTTGTCGTCGATTTACGCAGAAGAAAGGATGGTCGCAGGTCAAAAGTCGAAAGTCAAAGGTCTCTATGGATTCTTGCATTTGAGATGGAAAGCTTGTTTACCATTCACTGATCACAAAGCAAAAAAAGGGAACCCAATCAACGATCGGATTCCCTTTTTTAATGTTTTCAGCTAAAGCGACGATTATGCTGTCGCTGTAGCATGTTACTGAATAATGTTACTTAACAAGCATCATTTTGTTGGTAGCAGTGAATGCACCAGCAGTCAGACGGTAGAGGTAGATACCGCTTGAAAGGTTGGTAGCATCGAAAGATACGTTGTGCGAACCGGCAGCCATGGCGCCGTTTGCAATCGTAGCTACGCGCTGCCCCTGCATGTTGTACACTTCCAGAGCAACGTTGGAAGCTTCAGGCAGAGTAAAGCTGATGTTTGTAGTAGGGTTGAACGGGTTCGGGTAGTTTTGCTCAAGAGCAAATCCTTTAACCGTTTCTGTTGGCTCTGTGCTTACCGGTGGCTCCATAACGTTGAAAGTAACTTCCCATACGTTTTCGGCTTGCAGAGTATTATCACCAGCAGAAGCGATAACGGTCCACTCAATAGTTACAGAAGAGCCCGGCACGATACCTAGGTCAACAAGTACATCATAAATGATACCTGTTGTAAGGGTTAGTGATGTTCCTGTTCCGTCGTTATCAGATGGAAGAGAAAGCAACGGATCTGCGAAGCCTTCGCCCGGGAGGTTAGCCACCCAAACGTAGGATTCAGCATTTTCAGATACTTCCCACTCGATAACTACAGGGTCGTTACCGTCTGCTTCGACAGCAACTTCAGCACCATTGGCCGGAGATATAAGGGCAAAGTCGCCAAGTTCTACATCACTTTCGAATACATTACGCGCATATGCACGTGTGATGTATGCTGCGCCAGTTAATATTTCTCCATTACTTAATTCTATATTATGGAAATCTATCAGTTCGGCACCATCAGGACTTACGAAATGGGTATTCGCAGGTGCTGGTCCAGGTCCGGGAGGATCGTTTGGTTTAGTGAAAACAGGTCTTGACTGCACAGCATCTGATTCAACAACCATCCAGAGGATTTGGCCTCCGGCAATTGGTACTTCTTGGTCTAGCTGAAAGGTTTCGATAATAACAGAACCAGCAGGGGTTTCGATACCGTCTGCGAATACTGTGGCAACGAGTTCATTATCTGAGGGTGTTTCTTGAGTTCCAACATAGAAGTTGAATTCAAAATCAACAAAATCTCCCGCTGTAAAAAAGTAAAACAGGAAATCTGAGAATACGAATCCTTCTTCTGGTATATCATAACGTAGTATCTGCTGTAGATTTCCTGCAAAAGATACTGCCCGTAGAGGGCTTGGAGAATCATAATACGATAACGAGTCTATGAACTCACCATCCTGAAAAAGCGATGTGTCATAAATTGTCAGGTTATCATGCAGTATCAAGTCTTGGGAATGCGCGTTTGCAGCAAATAAAAACACAAGTAAGAAACCTGTGAAATAAGAGAGTAGCTTATTTGATTTCATTGTAGGTAGGTAGGTAAGTTAGTTGTTGGTAAGATCCCACTTGAGTGAGATTTTGTATATTAATTAATAGATAATTAATAATGAAAAACTATTTTTATGAGATTTAATAAGATAAGTCGTTGATTTAAATAGACCCATCCTGAAATCTGATATCAAGGCGCTTGTTGGCAGAGAATAGTTGGTGTGATTTTATGGCAATTCCGCCGTACGTGTTATTATGTAAATACAAGGTTGGGTACCATGATGCTGGTGCTTAGAACAGGGTGTCTGTTTCGTGTTCTGTGTTGAAATAGAGTTAACAAAAAAAGGCAACCAAAGCCGAAGCCCTGGTTGCCTTTTGGAAATCTGATTATCGCGTTGTTAAATTATAGCATATGCCAAAATTGAGCGATAGAGATCAATAAACGTGTTTTACTTCACCAGCATCATTTTGTTGGTAGCAGTAAATGAGCCTGCGGTCAGGCGGTAAAGATAGATACCACTTGAGAGGTTAGCTGCATCGAAAGATACGTTATGCGAACCTGCCGCCATTGTGCCGTTAGCTATTGTAGCTACGCGCTTCCCCTGCATGTTGTACACCTCAAGAGAAACTTCAGAAGCTTCCGGCAGTGTGAAGCTGATGTTAGTCGTAGGGTTGAACGGGTTCGGATAGTTTTGCTCAAGAGCAAAGCCTTCTACGTTTTCGGTTGGATCTACGCTTACAGGCCCATCTTCAAGGAAGAAGGTAACTTCCCATACGTCTTCAGCCTGGAGGGTGTTTTCGCCGGCTTCAGCCATAACGGTCCACTCAATAGTCACCTCTTCGCCGGGTTCGATTCCCAGGTCAAGAAGTACATCATAAATTATACCGGTGGTAAGTGTAAGTGAAGTGCCTGTTCCGTCGTTATCAGCTGGCAATGAAAGCAGCGGATCGTCGAATCCCACGCCCGGGAGGTTAGCTACCCAGGTATACGACTCAGCGTTATCAGATACTTCCCACTCAATAACAACAGGATCGTCTCCCCCTTCAGTAACAGTTACTTCAGCGCCATTTGCAGGAGAAAGCAGGGCGAAATCACCGAGGTCAGGATCTCCGAATTCGCCTGGAATTCCTTCAATAAACATCGAAAGACCTGCAAATCCAGGAGGGGTTAACCAGTCAATTTCAATTTGAGAAAAGGGCACCCATGCAGACCCGATATTGAATATATTGTCAGGATCAGAAAGGTTTGGTTCTCCGCCAACGAGAGAAGCAGATCTGGCCCAGTTCCAGCGGGTAGAGTTCCCTTCCTCGTCAGACAAATCATGTATTGGTGCAGCAATTATCCAATAGCGTACACCGCCTTCGAGCGCAAAAGAATTATCAGTAGCTTCAAGATCCAATGTTAATAGTTGAATAGTACTTCCGGATTCCTGAACTATTTGGAGTGCATCGTCGCTAGCATCGATTTCTATAGAAACAAGTGCTTCATCTTCTCTAGGAATGCCAACAGGGGCACCGCCGGTATTTTCCAGAACATACACTCTCATTCCAAGCAGTATATCTTCAAGCGGTTGAAAAGCTTCTCCACCCTGGAAACCCTGGAAAGATAAGTTTGTGATGAGAGCACTTTCGTCGAGTTCAAAGTCATCTGCTGAATAAGCTCTGTTATCAGTTTGAGCAAAATAGCCGGATACAATTCCGTTTATATTTCCTTCGCCATCAACATAGATTTCCTGCTCAACTAACATTTGAGACTGTTGCAAACCACTCTGCGGGGTAAAGCTGCTGCTCAGGTTATTAGCCGATGTCTGATCAGTTAGATTGATATTCTGAGCAAAGACCGTGGATGAACCCAGCGGCATTGCTGAAGCCATCTACAGGGCTTTGCCTGAATGGTATAACTTTTTCATAGTAGATAAAATTAGATTAGTTGTGATAATTTTTGTCCGTATTTATACGGTACAACAATATAATTTTCCGCTATGGGCCAACGAAATAAGAGGGTTTTAAACGTTGTAAAGCTATAAAAACGTCCTAAATATAAATAAAAACAAGCTTATACTTGTCTATCCTAACAGTATCTTCTTGGTTATATACATAACCGAAAGCAAGAACATTGCCGCAAGGGCTGCATAGGCGAATGAGCGGAAAAGTGTGGCCTCATCTTTATTTACAGGCGATTTTAGTCTTTCTTCAGCACTTAGCACTCCCCAACCCGGGCCGCCGGGTTGTACAAGCCTGTAAAACATTCTGAGTACGTTTATATCGGTCGGTTTCGTCATGTATGTAACGCTTACCCATACTACTGAAGTAAAAGCCGTAGTAAAGAACAAGGTGTTTGCCAGACCGTCGATTCCGATGATGTTGGCGATAATTACCCCAACGGCCGCGCCGCTCATGGCCGCGATTTCACTCCAGGCGTTTATGCGCCACCAGAACCAGCGCAGCAGGTAAACAGGACCTGTGCCGGCACCCAGGGCCAGAATGGCCTCCCAGCCGTCTTTCACGTTGTCGAAGAACCAGGATACCAGAATGGCGAAGCCCATAATCACCAGCGTGGCGATGCGGGAAATCCACACATAGTGCTTGCCGGCCGTTTCCTCATCTTTAAACTCAGTTTCCGGCTTGATGAAGCGTTTGTACACATCATTCACCACGTAGGAGGCACCCCAGTTGAGGTGAGTGGAAACCGTGGAGATAAACGCGGACAGGAAAGCGACCACCAGCAGTCCAAACAGACCGGGCGGGAGAAGTTCTAGCATCAGCATAGGGTAGCCGAGCTCTTTGTCGGTGAGGTTGGGATACATCACCAGACTTACGAGCGCTACCAAAATCCAGGGCCATGGTCTGAGCGCGAAGTGCATCACATAAAAGAACAGCGTGCCGCCAACCGCGTGCTTTTCGTTTTTGGCAGAGAACATCCGCTGGGCAACGTACCCGCCCCCGCCGGGCTCCATGCCGGGATACCAGCTCGACCACCACATCATACCGACCCAGACTAGGAAGGTGGTCATCATAAGCTCGGGATTGTCGACGGGGATGAAGTCCAGATAATGATGACCTTCACCAAACTGAAGGTTGAGCTCGGTTTTGAGACCATCGATGCCACCAACGTGGTTAACGGCTATCACGGCCAGCAGAATGGAGCCGCCCATGGCAATTACAAATTGAATGACGTCCGTCACAACCACGCCCCAAAGTCCGGACAGCATGATGTAAAGCCCCGTTAGTCCGTACAGTATGAGGATAAGCGACCATTCGTTCAGCGGGGTGATGACCGAAAGTATCTTCGCCATACCCACGGTAACCCAGCCCAGAATGATGCAGTTGATGGGGAAGGCCAGATACATCGCCCGGAAGCCGCGCAGCCATGCGGCGGGTTTGCCGGAGTAGCGTTTCTCGATGAATTCCACATCGGTGATTACATCAGCACGTTTCCAGAGTTTGGCGTAAACAAAAACGGTGAGCATGCCGGAAAACAGAAAATTCCACCAGATCCAGTTTCCGGCGAGTCCTTCGGCGGCGACGATGCCGGTTACGGCAAGGGGAGTGTCAGCGGCGAAGGTGGTGGCGACCATGGATGTTCCCACCACCCACCACGGGAGGTTTTTTCCGCCTGCAAAATAGTCGCTCAGGTTTTTGTTGCCACGGCGTTGTGCGAGCCAGCCAACAACAAGCATCACAAAAGCATACAGCGCAATTACTACGTAATCGTAAGGATGAAAAAGCACGGCTCGTCAGGAATTAAGATGGAGGTCGTTTGGGTGATTTGTCCGGAAGCGGACTCTGTGAAAATACGATTCGTTTGGTAATCGACAACCAAATTTATTTCTACCTGAAGAAGGACACAGATTGACGCAGATTATATCACAGATTTTCGCAGAGACTCAAAAGCTAATTCACCATTTTACTTCTTAATCTCCATTTTCTCAGCGAAGTAGTCGCAGAAATCGCGCATGTCGCCGGAGATACGCTCGTCTTTGGTGGAGCTTTCCAGGGTGTCGGCCATGGTGACCAGCGTTTCGTAGAAGAACAGCTTCATCTCATCCACGG
>PWID01000098.1 GCA_003555145.1 Balneolia bacterium
CTCCCCAACTCTCAGAGCAATTTTATGAGGTACTCAGCGGTGTGGTTTCTTTTTTAACGCTCCACTCCGCTTCGGTTCTTAACGCCATTTTTTTCCTAGGCCCGATTTGTTGGAAACAAATTTCACCTTTAGTGGTTTTATTGTTTTCCTTTTTAGTGCCTGCCTAACAGAATTGGTAGGTTTCTCCTCACAGCCAGTATAGTTTTCCCGGACAACAATGATTTAAAATTTAAAATTGCTCTCCACCCGCTGGCGGAGAGCACTACTTCACCAGTACCATTTTCCGGTTGAGAACCTTCTCGCTGGTGCGGAGCTGGTAGATGTAGACGCCGGATGAAAGGCTGCTGCCATCAAACGCCACCTGATGCCTTCCCGACTGCTGCATGCCGTTGTACAAAGTCGCCACGCGCTGACCAGCCATGTTGTACACGCTGATGCTGATCTCAGAGGGCTCGCTGAGTGCATACGCAATCTGAGTTACCGGGTTAAACGGATTCGGATAGTTCTGTGAAAGGGTGATGCTTTCCGGAAGCTCATCACCGTTTTCCAGACTTACTACATTACTCGTGCTAAAGCTGTGCGTTACCGACCAAAGACCTTCTGTGCCATTAGCGCTAACGCCCCGGACCCTCCAATAGAAGGTGCTTTCCGTATCAAACCCGCGGCGTTCTATGTATGTTTCTGTAAGCCCCGGCAGATTCAGTAAAACGCTGGTGAAATCTTCCTGGCGACTCAGCTGGAAATGATAGGTTGCAGCCGAAGATACCGGCTCCCATCCAAATTCGACTGTAGTTACAAGATCTTCAGCCTCATTATCAGGAAACATAAGATTCGGACGTACCGGTGGTGGGTCTTCGGTAAGGGCGCGAAAAGCGTTAACCCGGCCCGAGCCTAAGAGTCCTGCAATCTGGGGGTTGAGATCATCAATAAAATCTGCTGAGCTAAGCAGGCGTGCAATCAGCTCCTCATTGGTAATGCCCGGAAAGTGTGATGCTATCAGAGCCGCAACGCCAGCCACGTGCGGAGACGCCATTGATGTTCCCTGTTTGAAGCTATAGGCTTCGAAATTAGTGCTCAAATCGGTGCTGTACACCCCGCCGAAAGGATTACCGGATAATAATTGTCCGCCCGGTGCCGAAATATCTACGCTAGTGCCATAATTGGAATAGCTCGACTTCTGATCGTTAAAATCGGTTGCAGCCACAGAGATTACCGGCGCGTAAGCTGCAGGGTAGTAAAAAACCTGATTCGGAGTATTTCCCGCAGACGAAATGAACACCCCACCTGCAACGGGACCCTCGACGTTACCGTTTTCATCGTAGCCCGCATATTCTATAAAGTAATCAACGGCCTCGCGTACTATGCTAGGAAAAGGACCTCCCTGAACATATCCCCAGCTGTTGTTGGATATTACGGCTCCGTTATCGGCTCCGTAAACAATGGCCATAGCCGTTCGGTCGGCTCCGGCACCAATGCTGCCATCGCCATTGGGATTAGGTTCAAAAATACGGCCAATCATCAGCCGTGCGCCGCCGCCCTGTGAATCCCCACCGGCTATTCCGGCCACGCCGATGCCATTTCCGTTACGTGCAGCAATAGTGCCTGAAACGTGTGTCCCATGGCCGCTGTGATCACCAATACTGCTGTTGTTCGAAACCCAGTTCCATCCGTGGATATCGAAACCGCTAACCGAAGAGCCCGGCGACGGATTCACCCAGAGCATGTCTTCCAGATCGGGATGCTCATAATCAATCCCAGAGTCAATCACCTGAACTATCACATCCGGAGATCCGGTAGTAATTTGCCAGGCGCTTACCAGATCGATATCCGAACCCGGACTCCCCCCGGCGGCGCCATCATTCATATAATGCCACTGATTCTCGAATCCAATATCGCCTTGACCGGCCATGGGGGTCGTGTTGCCATCATCCCAGATAGAACCAGAATACTCGTGTGAAACAGCCCGATAGTCCGGCTCCGCCAGCTCCACTCCCTGTAGCTGAAGCATTCCTGTTGCCTTCTCATAAACATTCACATTTTCGGGCATACGAACGGTAAACCATCGGTCGAGTCCGGTTTTCTTGTGGCGATCCCTGAAGCGTTCCGGAGCCGAAAACACTGGCTCCATACTGCTCACTTCCATACTCATAAGCGCAGCATCGAGGCTTTGCAGTCCGGTGAGAGCCGCTGTTTCCGGGTTCCTGTGTGCAGTCTGCCGGGCCATTTCAGCGGTAGCTAAATCCAGCTTTATGTGAATTACCCCCGGAGTAACATCACCCTGCTGGGCAAGAACTGAGCCGGGCACAGTTACAAATACAAAAGTACAGCCGAGAAATAGAATTATCGCCATTACTCTTACAACGCCTGAGGAAAATCCTGTGGTTGATGCAGACAGCGAAAAATAAATAGGTGTGAAACAAGGCATATTTAAAGGGAAATGGTTGAAAAATAGAAAGTGATCGAAAGCTTAAATCATATAAAGGACACCGTCAGGTACCACGATACCTATATCGGTTGAGCGGAAGAGGATAATTTAGCTATTAATACATAACGAAAACATCAGCAGATTTATGTACCGGCAAGTTTGATTAATCGCCCTGTTACAAAATAAAACTTGAAAAGAGCGATATAATTTCAGTAATTCCCATGCTTATCGCGATATCGTACAACTCACCCAAACATCCTCAATGTTACCATGAGTACACCAACCAACGAACCCGAAAATAAAGCGCCTCAGTCGAAGGGCAGCGGTTCCATTTTCGATAAGTTCCTGAACGTAATTGAAACTCTCGGGAACAAGCTGCCGGATCCGGCCATGCTTTTTTTCTTCCTGCTCCTTATAGTATGGGTGCTTTCGGCTATACTTTCGCCTTTTGATTTTGGTGAAACGCATCCGCTTACCGGTGCCGACCTGAACGTAAACAATCTTCTTACCGGCGACAGCCTGGCCGGATTTTTGGCGAGCATGGTAAGCACATTTGTGCTTTTTGCACCGCTTGGTATCGTGCTTGTTGCGATGCTTGGTGTAGGTGTAGCCGAGCATTCAGGCTGGATCGATGCCGGTCTTAAGAAACTGCTGGGAACCACTCCGGCTACCTTTCTAACGCCTATGCTTATTCTTATCGCTATTGTGAGTCATACGGCGGCTGATGCCGGCTATGTGCTCGTAATACCGCTTGGCGGCGTTATTTTTTACGCTGCAGGGCGACATCCGCTGGCAGGTATTGCGGCAGCCTTTGCCGGGGTGAGCGGGGGCTTTTCGGCCAACTTTATTCCTTCTGCCATCGATCCGCTGCTGATGAGCTTTACGCTCGAAGCTGCCCGGATTTATGATGACACCATACAGCTGAACCCGCTTAACAACATCTACTTTACCGCAGCTTCCTGCCTCCTTATTGTTGGTATCGGCTGGGACATTACCGATAAGATTGTTGAGCCGCGTCTTCAAGGCATCAAAGTAGACGGTGATGAAGATCAAATGCCGCAAATGGAAACCGTTACGCCGCGCGAGAGCAAAGCGTTCTGGCTTGGGTTCGGCGCCATGATTCTGGGTTTTGTTGGCCTTTTCTTATGGGCATGGCCTGATGGCTCATCGCTTCGCGACCCCAACTGGGACAATCCTGAAGTAAGCTCGCTGTTCTCGTTTCAGGCCCCTTTGATGCAGGCCATTGTGCCACTGATCTTTATTCTGCTTCTCATTCCTGGCGTTGTTTACGGTTTTGCCTCTGGTCGCTATAAGAGTTCCAAAGACATGATCAATAACATGACCAAGTCTATGGAAAGCATGGGTTATTACATTGTAATGGCCTTTTTCTGTGCCCTTTTCATCGATGCGTTCGGCAACTCAAATATTGGTCTGCTTATCGCCATCAAGGGAGCGAACTTTCTGCAGGCACTTGATATGCCTGCTCAGATGACAATAGTCGGAATCATATTCCTGAGCGCGTTTGTAAACCTGCTTGTGGGCTCAGCATCGGCCAAATGGGCGCTTATTGCTCCAATTTTTGTTCCTATGCTCATGCAGCTCGGCATCTCGCCTGACCTTACACAGGCGGCCTACCGCGTTGGAGATTCCGTATCGAACATCATCACACCCCTCCTTCCGTACTTCCCGCTCGTGGTGGTATTCTGCCAGCGCTATGTGAAGAATACCGGTATCGGAACCCTGATTTCGATGATGCTTCCATACTCCCTTATTTTTCTTGTGGCATGGACCATCTTCCTGCTGGGATACTGGGCGCTCGGTATACCGCTCAGCTTCGAAGCCAACTACATTTATCCGGCTCCATGATCCGGTAAATAACCAAAACTAAAAAGGCGCCTTTGCACAGCAGGGGCGCCTTTTTTTTGATTGATCTCAGAGGCATTTTAGCTCGCTGACACTCGAAATGGTGAATTGTGAATGGTGAATTGTGAATTAATTTTTCAATCCACATGCGGGGATCCAATGCTATCACACCTCTTTCCCTCACACTCACACTCACACACACTCTCTCCCTCCATCTCTCCATCTCTCCATCCCTCCATCCCAAATCACCAAATCGCATATCAGATATCATAAATCTCTGATCTCCCGATATTTTTTCTATTTTGGAATGACATTTTCCAAAATGCTCTTTTATCAAGTCACCCAATCACCCAAACCGAACCTGGTGTCCTGAACCATGAAACAAAAATTACTGTATGCCCTTGGCGGGCTCATTGCCGGATTGTTTATAATGGCAGTGATTCGCATTTCCGACGAGGCTCACCCCATACAAATAAGCGTAGTTGCTGAAGCCGAGAAACTGTTTGGCCTCAATTTCACTGAAGCGCACCGCGACTCCATGCTCGACGGTCTCCGGTCGAATCTGGAATCTTTCGAGACCCTGCACGAGAAGCAAATCGCGAACGAGGTTTGGCCGGCCGTTCAGTTTAATCCATTTCCCCAGGGCTACCTCGTAGAAACCGAGCAGTTCGAACGCAACTGGCGTCTGCCCTCCAATGTGGAGCTGCCCGAAGATCGTAATGAGCTGGCATTTTATACCGTAGCAGAACTCGGCTGGCTCATTCGTGAGCGCAAAATTACTTCGGTTGAGTTAACCGAACTGTTTCTGGACCGTATCCGTCGTTATGATGATCAGCTTAATGTCTTCATTACGCTTACCGAAGATCTTGCCATGGAGCAGGCCCGCGCTGCTGATGCCCTAACTGCCGATGGTATCTGGCTGAGTCCTCTGCACGGTATTCCCTATGGAACCAAAGACCTGCTCGCCCTGGAAGGCTATCCAACCACCTGGGGAGCTACGCCGTACCGCGATCAGGTGATTGATGAAACGGCCACCGTAATTACCAGACTAGAAGAAGCCGGAGCCGTTCATCTTGGCAAACTTGCGCTCGGTGCACTCGCATGGGGTGATGTTTGGTTCGACGCCACTGCACGCACGCCCTGGAACACCGACGTAGGCGCCAGCGGTTCAAGCGCGGGATCGGCTTCAGCTACTGCGGCCGGGCTTGTTCCATTTGCCATAGGATCCGAAACGCTTGGTTCAATTGTATCACCTTCAACAAGAAATGGCGCTACAGGTCTTCGGCCAACATACGGTCGCGTGAGTCGCCACGGTGCTATGGCGCTGAGCTGGAGCATGGATAAACTCGGTCCTATTACGCGCAGTGCCGAAGACGCCGCCCTGGTATTCAGCGAAATTTACGGTCCCGATGGTTTTGATCCTTCGGTGTACGATCTGCCTTTTAATTACAATGCAGATTTCGACTTCCGGAACATGCGCATCGGCTATGTTGAAGCAGCTTTCGAGGCAAATTATGCCAACCGCGACCACGATACTGCTACACTTGCCGTATTACGCGATCTGGGCGCCAACCTCATTCCTATAGAGCTGCCTCAGGTCGATTTTAACGCTTCAAATCTGATTCTGAGCGTCGAAGCCGCAGCCGCTTTTGATGAACTAACCCGAAGCGGGCGCGACTCCGAATTGGTACGCCAGGTGAAGCAGGCATGGCCCAACGTCTTCCGCACAGCACGTTTCGTACCCGCTGTGGAGTATATACAGGCCAACCGCGCCAGAACTATATTAATGGAAGAGATGCTTGAAGCCATACAGGATGTGGATGTGTACGTTTCTCCTTCGTTCGTTGGGGGAAATCTGCTCCTCACCAATCTTACCGGACATCCCAGCGTGGTAGTTCCAAACGGCTTCACGGCCGACGGTATGCCAACAAGCATCACCTTTAACGGCCACCTGTTTGAAGAGGGCCTGGTACTTTCTTTGGCGCGTGCCTACCAGAGACACACCGATTTCCATCGGCAGAAGCCGGAAGGTTTTATTAACTAACGTTTTTATTATAATGAACTAATCTGCCTTTTGATTTAAAGCGGCATTTCGTCATTTTTACAAACGCGAAAAACCAAACAACATACCAATAACCAAACTATGTGTGATATGATTAACTCACTTTCCTTCCGCTCTGTTTTAATGGCGGCTTCACTTTCATTTTTACTAATAGCCTGCGGAGCTGACGAGCCTCAGGATCCGCTTGAGGAAGCCATTCAAATGGAAACCAGCGACCACGAGCTGTTTTTTGCCAATCTTGCCACGCTCTGTGGTGAAACATTCACAGGCGGCAGTACCTTCCCGGACAACGACGACCACGTGCTGGTAAACACCGAGCTGAACGCAACCGTGGCATATTGCAGTGAAGACAGAATAGACGTGAGACTTTACCGCGACGGCGATACCTGGCACGCTACCTGGATGCTTGAAATGCGTGAAGAAGGCCTTCACCTGTACCACGACCATATTGGCGACAAGGAGTACCCCGAAGGAGAGGAGCCAAATACCGGTTACGGTGGTTTTGCCGATGATCGCGGTTCTGCTACAACCCAGTACTTTCCGGCAGATCAGAACACTGCCGATATGCTTCCTGAAGCATCAACCAACGTCTGGATGATGGACATGGACCTCGAAAACGGTGTTTTCGTATACTTCCTCGAGCGCAATAACGAGCCTCGCTTCCGTGCAGAGTTAAACCTTGTTCAGGAATAGCGCACAGTAAAAAAAGCCAGATTTAACATATCTGTTTTTTCCAGCATTAAAGCCGTTCAGATTCGATTACGACACGAAACTGAACGGCTTTTTCTGTTATGTAAATCAAGGTTTATGGGTTTCCTGCCTAACTCCCTTTCATCTCTCTTCAATGATTCCTAACTTAATTTTAAATCATTGAATACCAATGTGTGTTAGTCAGCAAATAGCTCGACTGTAATTCTGCTGATAAATCAGGTATGATGCCGGAACAATGCAATTTCCGCCGCTCATACATTTTATCCCCCTTTCTCATTTTGCTGTATGAATATCTGGGAAGCTTATAAAAAGCTTGTGTATACCAATTTGGGTATTGTGACCCCACTGGAAAAAGACATGTCCTTCTGGCGCGACTATCTCTTTGCCGTTACCATTATTTATGTCGCACCTTTGAGCCTTATTGCGCTGATACCGAGCGTTTATGTTTCTTTTCAGCTAGGCCAATATTTAATTACCGCTTACGATGTGGTTGCCGCAACCAGTCTGCTGCTAATTATTTTTTCCAGAAATATACCGATTGCAGCCAAAAAGCTACTGTTTACGCTCATTATATACGGCCTCGCCATCGTTCTTTTAACGGTACTTGGGTCATTTGGCCCCGGCCTGATTTATATGCTCACTGCATCGTTAATAATGGTCATTATTTTCCGGCAGAAGTACGCTTTTGCAAGCGTATACATCAACACATTTATCTGTTTGATGTATGGAGTGGTGATTTATTCAGGCGTTATAGACATCCATCAATCCGACCAGTACAACTTGATGTCGTGGCTAGCTATTTCTTTTAACGTAGTTTTTATTAGCGCTATTTTTGCAATTTTGATTCCACGCATGTTTGGAAGTATGCAGCAAACCATCGAGCATCACAGGGCGCTCAAAAATGAGATTGGCGGTCAAAAGCTTGAACTGCAACAATCCCTTAGAGAACTCAAAACTAAAAATCACGAGCTGGAGCAGTTTGCCTACGTTGCATCACACGACCTTCAGGAGCCACTGCGAATGATTTCAAGCTTCATGAGCCTATTGGATAAAAAATATAGTCCGCAGCTCGATGACAAAGCCCGGCAGTACATTTATTACGCTACCGATGGCGCCAGACGTATGAGGCAAATTATACTCGACCTGCTCGAGTTTTCCAGAGTAGGTAAACATTACGGCGAAAAACAGCTGGTAGACCTCAACAAGCTTATAGACAATACCATATTCATTTTCACCCGGACCATAGATAAAAAAGAAGCCCGTGTACTCCGTGATGATTTGCCCCGGGTATATTCGTATGCAGCCCCTTTGGAACAAATATTCCAGAATCTCATAAGCAATGGTCTCAAATACAACCGGGGCGATTGTCCGCCGGATATTCATATTTCAGCCGAGGAAAAGGATGATTGCTGGATTTTTTCCGTTCACGACAAAGGCATTGGTATAGCCGAAGAGCACCATGAGAATGTATTCAGTATTTTCGAGCGGTTCCATGCCTCCGATAGCAGCAACGGAACAGGTATGGGATTAGCCATCGTAAAAAAAGAAGTTGAAAGCCTGGGTGGCAAAATCTGGCTGGAATCCACTCCGGGTACGGGTTCAACGTTTTTCTTCACCCTTGGCAAAACCAACGAAACATCTGTTTCAAACTGAGTTTCAGGAAATAGCCAAATATCAATATTTTCAGAAGCTGGTTTGTTAGTATTCCCATTCTTTATTGCTTATTGTTAGATATTAGCTGCTCATTGAAGCACAATCCAGTATTCTGTTTTTCAACCCGATATCCCTGTCATCTATCTTATGCTTTTCAAGTTTACCCTTAAAAAACTCATTGCAGGTATATTCGGGCTTTTTCTGCTTTTCATGATAGGCAGCCTGCTTTTTTTTAATGCCACACCCGTTGACATCCGGGTTACTGAACCCGTTTCTGTGCCATATAGCGTAACCGATCCGCAGTTTATGCTGGAAAGTAATCAGATTTCCGGCCGTGCCTGGACCATGGGGAATCAGATTGAGATACTGAAGCGTGGCAGCGAAATATTCCACGCCATGTACAACGACATTGGCAGCGCGGAGCGAAGCATCACCAAAGAAACCTATAATTTTTACGGGGATGATGTAGGAGTTCCAATGGCAGAATCACTGGCTGAAGCCGCCGAACGCGGGGTTAAGGTTAACTTCCTGATGGATTTTATTGGCTCCACACCGGCCGAAAATGGTCTTTTCGACACCATGCGCGATGCAGGGGTCGAAGTCGAGCGTTGGAGAAAACCGGCATGGTACCAGATCGCGCGGTTCAACCACCGCACCCACCGCAAGCTTCTGATGATCGACGGACGCGTGGCCTACACCGGTGGGGCAAATACGGCCGACCCATGGCTGCCGGATCACTCAGATGGCGGCTATAAAGACTATCATTTCCGTATCACCGGACCGGCCGTCAACGAGCTGCAGGGCGCCTTCTCGGAAAACTGGGTATCGTCAAGGGGAGAGCTGATTACCGGTCCTGAGTATTATACAAATCACGATTCCGAAGACGGCCTCGCCGTTCAGGTTACCACGTCCAATCCGCGGGAGGGTCAGAAGCTCGTTCGCACCATGATGCTTTATGCAATAGCTTCAGCATCGGAGAGCATCCGCATTGGCACGGCCTACTTTTTTCCGGATGCACAATTTATTGAAGCCATGCTCGAGGCCGCAAATCGGGGTGTTCAAATTCAGCTGCTTATGCCGGGTGAAAACATCGATCAGAACTTCGTAAGACTTGCATCACAATCGCTTTGGGGACCGCTGCTAGAGGCTGGTGTCGAGATTTACGAATATCAGCCCACCATGTACCACGCCAAGATGATGATCGTGGATGATTACTTCGTAACCGTTGGATCCACCAATTTTGATAACCGCTCCTTCCGGCTGAATGATGAAACCAACATCAGCGTGCTGGATGCAACTTTCGGTGAAACCATGGCGTCTTATTACCTCGATGACCTTGAGGACTCAGAGCGTATCACCCTTGAACAATGGGAAAACCGCCCGTTCTTTGATCGTGCTTGGGGCTGGATTGTGGCTAGGGTTGTCGGGCCGTATTTGTAAGGTTCACGCAAAGCCACAGAGCCGCAAAGGTTTAAGGCTTTTAAGTGATTGAGACTCCAACCAACATCTTTGCGACTTGGCGTCTTTGCGTGAAAACCCGGTTTCGGCTTTTGATTTTTTTAGTTAACATAGCTCTCTGTTTATCACCTTAAATCACACATTATTATGCTATTACCTATACGTTTTGTGCCGGTTGCAGTCGGTGCGCTGCTGCTTTTTTCCTGCGGATCAGGTTCTGATGACCAGACGGATTCCTCCGCTCAGGCCGGAAACGGAATTCCCGACGGCCCGGAAATTTCCTACGAGCACCTGCTCGACATCACCGACAGCGAGGATGTGATGTTCAACCGGATATCGGATCTTCGGGTAACCTCCGAAGGCGATATCCTGATTATGGATGCCGGTTCCGCCCAGGCGCATCTGTTTGATGCGGACGGCAACTACCTAAACAGCGGCATTGGCGAGGGCGCCGGACCCGGCGAGGCCAGATTTCCCGCAGGGCTTTTGGGCATGAATGAAAATGATGAGTTCGTCATGCACAGTCAGGGCTTGCGTCGCATGTCGGTTTACCGCATTGAGAACAGGGAAATTACTCCGCTGACCGACATCTCCACCTCCCGCTTTCCTGCGGGATATTCGCTACAGCCCGATGGATCTATTCTGCTTTTTGAGCGTGCATCAACCAATCCGGACGGAGAGTCCACCGAGCGCATCAGCCTGATGGACCGGGAGGGTGATATTGTCCGGGATGCCTACATCACGTTTCCCGCAAGCGAAGCGCTGAGAGTCACCAATCCGGATGGATTGACGATGCTCACCTTTACCACGCCGAATAACAGTTCGAGTAAAGTTGTGTTTCACGGGGATACAATGGTGATGATAAACCAGGCCGAGCTCGGCTTCCGGCGCTACAGCCTGAAGACGGGTGAGCTGCTTACCGAGGTGAGCATAGATACGCCGGATTTCCCCGTAACGAGAGAGGAAAACCGTGAATTCCTGGAGTCTATCATGGGTGCCCTGGAATTGAGCAGTTCACAAGTAACAGATCTGCTGGGCCAAATGCCGGAAGTACGGGGCAAGCTCATGGATGTTCGCTATGATCCTGCGGGCTACGTCTGGATCAAGCTGTTACCGCATGATGAGGAAGACCCCAAACTGGAATGGCTGGTATTCACTGAAGAAGGTGAATTCACCGGCCGGATGATTCAGGGTGAACAGGGCAATATTCTTCGGGTAGAAAACGGGATCATCTACCTCCGCATGGATGATGAAGACGAGCTCCCGATGGTGCGGGTGCTGAGGACAGATTTGTTGTAAACCTGGCCGCAGTATAATTCCACTCAGAGACGCACCCTAATACACAAACTCCGAATACAGATTTTCAACATCCAGGTCGGAGATGAGGGCTTTTCTATCTTCATCAAAACTCATCACCACTACCTGCCATTTGATCCCTCTTCTAAATTTGGCTAACGCAATAATCTGACTGCCGCTTTCCGAGAAGCGCACGCGCTGCATTGTCGAGGACTCCTCAAGCAACTGACGATAGCGGCCTGTTGAAATCTCGTACAGATGGTACCCATAGCGTGGGGTAATCTCCGTTGAGTGAGATCGTGGTTTGCGTACAAGTACATGGCTGTCATTCATCACAAACCGCACATTTGTAAGTGTAGCTACATTCTCATCGATTAGGCTGGATTCGCCCGTGTTTGTGTCTTTTATAAACAGGCCTTCGTTGCGCACAGAAATGAGCTTCAGGTTTCCGTCGCGGCTCAGGATTCCGTCTGTTCGTTCGGTTACCTGCTCAAAACCGATTACCTCCA
>PWID01000007.1 GCA_003555145.1 Balneolia bacterium
ACAGAGGCCTCACCTGATTTCTTTTCTGTAGCTTCAATTTGTGGTGTGCAGCCGAGTAAATCCCGGGCGGCTTTGCGCTGCATGCTGAGGCGTATCATGCTTCCTTTTTCAAGTCGGATACGTCCGCTCACAAGGTGGAAAAGCGGATCCTCCCTGGTTTCGGTAAGGCGGCTCCAGACGGATTCTTCAGCTGTGAGGATGATTCCGGCCCGGTCTTCATCACCCTCCCTGAAATACCGCAGCTCCCTGCACTTCCCGCCGCTCAGATCCAGCCACAGGCCGGGAATGATCTCTTCATCAGCATTTACGACCGGTTTGACAAACTTCAGGACTACGGGCTCATCCCAGCTGGAGCCGGTGGAGCTGTAGGCTTCACTTGAGTTAATGGCCTCTTTCCAGCTGCTGAGCCAATGGCTGGTGTAGGGGGCGGGACGTTCGGAAGGCAGAGTATTGGACATAATAACAGCCTGTTAGAATTTTAAAGGATAGAAAAGCAGATGTTTTTAATATGGTTAATCGGTGGTTTGTTGTCAATGAGGCTGGAGATTGTGGTTTGCTATTTTTTGCCGGGGGGCAAACGAGTCCCACGAAATAAGCTTTTAACCTGCTTAAAGCGCGTAGACACGAACGCCATAAAAAAGCCGGAACCTCAAAGAGGCCCGGCTTTTTATAATTAACGAAGCAGTAGCGGATTGCTTAATCTTCCAGGGTCGAAAGATCGCCTTCGTCTACGCCCATTGCTCTGGCCTTGAGAACCCGGCGCATGATTTTGCCGCTTCGGGTTTTGGGCAGGCTTTCGAGGAATGCTACGGTCTCGGGACGCGCTATCGGACCCATTTCATCCGAGACGTGTTTGCGCAGCTCGTCTTCGAGCTTTTTATCGCCGGTGAGACCGTTTTTGAGGATCACGTAGGTGTGGATGGCGTTGCCTTTTACCTCGTGCGGAAGCGCAATGGCCGCGGCCTCAGAAACCGCAGAATGACTCACAAGTGCGCTTTCGACCTCAGCCGTTCCGAGGCGGTAGCCGCTCACCTTAATCACATCGTCGATGCGGCCGATAATCCAGATATAGCCGTCTTCGTCAATGCGGGCGGAGTCGCCGGCTTTGTACCAGCCCTGCTTCTCGTATTCTTTCCAGTAGGTTTCGGCGTAACGATCGGCATCACCAAAAATGGTTCGTGCCATTCCCGGCCACGGTGCTTTTATCACCAGTTTGCCTTCTTCTCCGGCCTTTACTTCGATGCCCTTATCATCTACAACGCCCACTTCGATTCCGAAAAGAGGCTTGGTAGCGGAGCCGGGCTTCAGCGGGGTAATGGGCAGTGGGGCGATCATCATGCCGCCGGTTTCGGTCTGCCACCAGGTGTCCATAATCGGGCACTGACCTCTCCCGATAACCTCGTGATACCAGCGCCAGGCCTCCGGATTGATGGGCTCGCCAACCGAGCCAAGGAGCCGCAGACTGGACAGATCATGTCGTTTTGGCCACTGCTCTCCGAATCGCATCAGTCCGCGGATGGCCGTAGGCGATGTATACAGAATGGTGATTCCATATTTCTCGATCATATTCCACCAGCGGTTCGGGTACGGGTGATTCGGGGCGCCTTCATACATCATAATCGTCGCGCCGTTGATTAACGGACCATACACCAGATAGCTGTGGCCGGTAATCCAGCCGGGATCAGCCGCGCACCACCAGCGGTCCTCATCCTTAATGTCGAACACGTTGCGCAACGTAGTTGATGTGTAGACCGAATAGCCGCCGTGCGTATGAACCAGACCTTTCGGCTTGCCGGTTGTGCCGGAAGTAAACAGGATGAAAAGCGGATCCTCAGCATCGGTAACCTCCGTGTCGCAGCAGGGTGAGGCAATCGGAAGCTGCATGAGATCCGAATACCAGAAGTCGCGGTCGTTTTCCATGTGCACTTCCTGACCGGTACGCTTGACGGTAATGCAGACCTCAATGGTAGGGGAGCGGTCCATGGCCTCGTTGGCTATGGCTTTGAGATCGGTGATTTTTCCGCGTCTCCAGCCGCCGTCGGCCGTTACCAGTACCCGCGAGTGTGCATCGCTGATGCGCCCCGCAAGAGCCTCAACGGAAAACCCGCCGTAAACAACCGAGTGCATGGCTCCGATTTTGGCACATGCCAGCATGGCGATGGGCAGTTCAGGAATCTGAGGCATGTAGATGGTCACGATTTCACCCTTTTTCACGCCCATGCTTTTCAGCACGTTGGCAAACTTGGAAACCTCGCGGTTCAGGGCATGGTAGCTCATGGTTTTCACATCACCCGGCTCGCCTTCCCATATCATGGCCAGCTTGTTGCGCCGGTGCGTTTCCAGGTGGCGGTCGATGGCGTTGGCAACGATGTTTATTTTTCCGCCCGTAAACCATTTATAGAACGGCTTATTGCTGTCGTCGAGCACCTCTTTCCACTTGCGGTACCACTTCAGCTTTTTGGCCTCACCGGCCCAGTAGTCCTCGCGGTTGGCAATGGATTTGGCGTAGTTTTCCTCGTATTCCTTTATGTTCGCCTTTCGCGTAATACTTTTAGGCGGATGATACAAAAGTTTGTCCTGTGTGGAATTCGTAGTTGGTTCAGTTTTCATGATGTATGCTGTTTTAATAATGATGGTGTTGATTTTGTACTGAAAGCCGAAACCGGGAAACATCACCCTGCAAAACAGAGCGATGCTTCCCGAATGCGGTTAATGGTTTAAAGCACCTGCACTACGAGCGCTTACCCGGTACGCGGATGTTCTCCACGAGTTCCTGAATATGCTGCGGCGGGCTCTTTGTGAAGCGCACCACAACCAGGGCAACAGCCATGTTGAGCAGCATGCCAAGCGTACCAATACCTTCTGGCGAAATACCGAACAGCCAGTGATCAGGATTGTTGAGTTCCGGTCTGATGAAGGTGAAGTAGATAATGTAGGAGGCCGTAAAGAACACGCCAACTATCATGCCCGCTATGGCGCCTTCCTTGTTCATCTTCTTGTAGAAAATGCCCAGAATGATGGCCGGGAAGAAGGAGGCTGCTGCAAGACCGAAGGCAAACGCAATGGTCTGTGCCACAAAGCCCGGCGGATTAATTCCGAAATAGCCCGCAACGATCACCGCAAAACCGGCGGCAATACGCGCAATCCAAAGCTCATTCTTGTCGGACAGATCCGGCTTGAGCGTGCGTTTGAATAAATCGTGGGCCACGGAGGTGGAGATCACCAGAAGGAGGCCGGCGGCGGTCGATAGCGCCGCGGCAAGTCCGCCGGCAGCAACCAGGCCAATCACCCAGTTTGGCAGACCTGCAATTTCAGGATTCGCCAGTACGATGATATCTGGATCAATTCGAAGCTCGTTAGTGGCGGGGTCTCCCGAGTAGTTAATGATCCCGTCGTTGTTGAGATCATTGAATTCCACAAGCCCGGTTTGCTCCCAGTTGGTGAACCAGTCGGGCACCTCGGAGTATTGGGTGTTATGAATGGTATCGACCAGGTTTACCTTTGCGAAAGCTGCAAGGGCAGGCGCGGTGGAGTAAAGCAGCACAATGAAGATAAGTGCATAACCCGCAGATGTGCGTGCGTCGCGAACGCGTGGAACGGTGAAGAAGCGCACAATTACGTGCGGCAGTCCGGCTGTTCCGATCATGAGCGCGGCCGTTATGAAGAAGACGTCAATCATGGGTTTGTTCCCCGAGGTGTACATCGCCAGACCGAGCTCTTCACTGAGTCCATCGAGGCGGTCGAGCAGATAGGTGCCGTCTTCGAGGGTGCCGCCGAATCCCAGTTGCGGAAGGGCGTTTCCGGTCATCATAATGGAAATGAAAATCACCGGAACCAGATAGGCAAAAATGAGCACGCAGTACTGGGCAACCTGTGTATAGGTGATGCCCTTCATGCCGCCCATAACCGCGTAAAAGAATACGATAATCATACCGATTACCACGCCAATTTCAATCTCCACGTTCAGAAAGCGGGAAAACACAATTCCTGTTCCGCGCATCTGACCCGCCACGTAGGTGAAGGAAATGAACACAGCGCAGAATACGGCCACCATGCGTGCGCCGCTTGAGTAGTAGCGGTCGCCCACAAAATCGGGAACGGTAAACTTGCCGAACTTGCGCAGATAAGGAGCTAACAGGAGTGCAAGAAGCACGTAGCCCCCGGTCCAGCCCATCAGGTAAACCGAGCCGTCGTAGCCGAGGAACGCAATCATTCCGGCCATAGAGATAAACGATCCGGCTGACATCCAGTCGGCTGCCGTTGCCATTCCGTTAAACAGCGGAGGCACGTTACCACCTGCCACATAAAAATCTTTGGTTGTTCCGGCGCGCGACCAAATTGCAATGCCAATGTAGAGCGCAAATGTTGCCCCTACGATTATGAAGGTCCATGTTTGAATTTCCATTTTTCTATTCCTCCCTCACATCAAATTCGCGGTCGAGCCGGTTCATCAGGTACACATACAAAAAGATGATGATGATGAAGGCGTATTGAGATCCCTGCTGGGCAAACCAGAAGCCCATTTTGAAGCCGCCGAATCGTATGCTGTTGAGCGGTTCTGCAAACAGAATGCCCAGTCCATACGAAAAGACAAACCATCCGATAAGCAGACTGACCAGAATGGTCAGGTTCCGCTTCCAGTACTGTTTATATTTTTCGTCCATGGTGTGTGGTGTTTAGGATTGGTGATATGAAAATGATGTGTGATGCCGATCAGAAAAAGAACCAGGAGGCAAAGAGCAGGCGTACGTTGGTCACGCTTTCAGCGCCTCGCACGATTCCCTCTTCGTCGGGAGTGCCGTACGCAGCTGATGAAATCTCTGCCTCAAGGCTGAGGCGAACCGGACCCGAATTCCATTCTGCCCGTGGTGCAATTCGCCAGATATGATCGATATCTGATCCGCGGTAGCCCGGGAGCGTGCCGCTTCCGGTGAAGGTGTCATCGGCACCGAAGTTCTGCGTGTAGCCGGCAAACAAGCCTCCTCTGAAGGTGCTTCCGGTCGAAATATCCATCCATGCCGCGCCTGATTGAATGTTAACCAGGCTGTAGTTCAGACCGTCGTTCGGATCGGGCTGATCGACAGCAAAACCGCCGAGCATAAGATGATCGAACAGATTCTGGCCATAGGTGAGCTGCGCCATCACGCGCGTATTTCCGGAAGTAAGCGAGCCAAAAGCCGTACCAGCCAGCGAATGAATCGTTTCCTCACCGGAAAGAATATCGGGTCGAAGCGCTTTGAAATCGATTCCGGCTCCGGCGCTGAAACTCCCAAAATGCTGACGAATCTGTCCGTGCAGATTAGGAATCCCGGAACGACGAAGGGGATAGGTGCCCCCCTGACTCGCAAAATCAATTTGTGACAATGCCGCCACGATAAATTCCGTACGGCCGGGAGTATAGGTGTAGCGAATCTGAGGGTTTCTGGCAAAAGGCTTGAACGGCGCGCCGGTGTTAAATGCAACCACGCCGGGAACGGCATTTACAGCAAACATAGGGTGCCAGTACTGCCCCATCATAAGCTTATGGCGACCGTCCCAGTTTAATTCCACAAAAGCATGACGAAGCCTGAATCCGTTGATATCCGATTCGATGTTTCCGAAGAATGCTCCCTCCACAAAACCACGGGCTTGTGCTCCGAATGCATCTACTGTGGCGGTTTCGACCCCGAGGCGGGATTGAATTGCCAGCATATGAAACTGGGGCACATCGTTTCTGTCGTTACCGGCCTCGTTATTAACTACCGGGGCAGGGTAGAGCGAAAACTGACCCTGTCGTGCCGCAACCATTGTGCGCGAGTCATAAAACATATCGTGCTTCACAAATCCGAAAAATCGGAAATTGGGCTCCTGCTTATCCTGAGCTTCGGATGAGTTGTGAAGAAAAGCAGTACAAAGAACTGCAAGAATGAGAACGGTGATCGGTTTCATGGACCAGTCTCTTGTTATGTCATTGTTTCATTGAAGGATTGTGGCGGCTGTTAAAAGCGCTTCCACAACTTTTTTAAGAGTACGGTATTGGAAAATAATAGTCAAGCGAAATTTCGCTAAATACCAAATTCTGCAAATAGCGTAATAAATTATTTTCTGGAAAGAAAGTCCTGATAATGATTAATTGGGCGATTTCGCGGGTTAATCTGCCAATTCACCATTCACAATTCACCATTCACAATTTCTTTCATAAACCAAATTGTAAGTATGCCCCCGAATAATTACTTTCTGTAATGGCACAAAAAATTCTAATCGTAGACGACGAACCAAGCATCGTAATATCCCTTGAGTTTCTCATGGCTCAGAACGGGTATGATGTATTTGTCGCACGCAACGGAGAGCAGGCGCTCGACCTGATTCCCGAAATAAATCCCGACCTGATTCTGCTGGACGTTATGCTGCCAAACCGCAGCGGATTTGAAATCCTCCAGCTGCTTCGCAAGGATAAAAAGACGAAACACCTTAAAATTATCCTGCTAACAGCCAAGGGCCGGGATCAGGACATCACAAAAGGAATAACTCTTGGAGCCGACGCCTACATACCTAAGCCGTTTTCCACTAGGGCTTTGGTTGAGAAGGTGAAGGAAACCCTCGCCGAAAAAAATGCAAAGTGAGAAGCTGATTCGCTTTTTGCCGCTGCTTGTTTTTATTGTAGTGGGCAGCGGCGGGTTTCTTTTGTTTGCCCTGCTTCACGCTTTTCTTCCTCCTGAGCTAAGCAATGCTCTTTCCGAAATACGCTCGGAATCCCTGCCAATAATTGTGCTCTCCTTTTCACTTCCGGCAGGTTTAGCCGCATGGATCTGTCACTACCTCATACATAGCCGTATTCTGCCGGTCGGTCGTATGGCCGATGCATCTACTTTGCTTGTTTCAGGCCGGGGGCGCATCACCCTTGAAGAAACAGGAATTGCCGAACTCGATCGTCTGCGCAGCGGTCTGATTCAGGCGGCCGAAAGCCTGCAGTCGAATAAGGAGAAGCTGGGACTCGAGCTGGAGCGGGCCTCGCAAAGGCTTCGGTCGGAGCGCGATACCCTGGCCACAATTATAAGTCAGCTGAAGCAGGGCGTGGTTGTTACCAATCGTAAAGGGCGCGTGTTGCTGTTCAATAATTCGGCCGATGCGCTGCTTTCGTTTCCCAAGCATCAGCCGCCGGTGTATCTGGGGCTTGGCCGGCCTGTTGAGGGCCTCATCGATTCCAGTCTGACCGAATGGGCCATGGCGGAAACCGGCAGGAGGCAGGATGGGGAGCCGGTGCCTTTCATCACCCTTTCGCCGGGTGACAGGCTGCTAAGCGTTCGGGTTTTGCGCACCTCGGGAACGCGTGGCGAGGATTCGGGCTATATCTTTTTTCTGAGCGACATCACCGATTCGAGATTCAGGGAAGGGGTGAGTCAGCGGTTTGCCGATAACGGCCTCCGGCGTATTCGCGACTCAATTGCCGGAATTCAGGCTGCGGCCGATAACCTTAAAAACTTTCCGGAAGCAACTCCTCAGCAGCGCCTCACTTTTCATGAGCTTATTCTGAGCGAGAGCGAAAGAATAGGTGGCGAAATAAAAGCGTATGAGGATGAGGAGCAGAAGTCGGCTCCAGCCGAGGTAAGCATGACGCTCATCAATACCGAAGTGCTTACAAAAATATGCATGGAAATGAGCAAAGATGCCCGGCTTCATGCAGAGTCTGGCGATGCGCGACAGTCCATGTTTGTGCTTGCTGATACTTTCACCCTTCCGGTTAGTATGGCGTATTTGGGTACACAAATCCAGAAAGTTGCCGGACAGGATGAGGTGATAAGATTCTCGGCGGGTTTGTTCGAAAAGTATGTTCGTTTCAGCTGGGGCTGGGAAAAGGGTGAAGTTACCGAAGAGCTGGTTGAGGATTGGCTTTCGCAAAAACCGGCCGCCGGAAGATTGCGTCTGCCGCACAGCCTGGATGAGGTATTGAGCCGGCACCGGGCCAACTGGTGGGTGAAGGAAACGGATGAAGGCCGCTTCGAGCTGAGCGTTATTCTGCCTCAGCAGGAATCACCTGAAGCCGGAAAGGTAGCTGGAAAAACCTCCGGGTTCGATATCGGGCTTTTTCAGACTCAGGGTGATGAGTCGCTGCTTTTGCAGCCGCTTGAGAAGCTTAACGCAACCGTTTTTGATACCGAAACAACCGGCCTGAATCCATCGGATGGCGACAAGCTGATATCGGTAGGAGCGGTCCGTATTGTAAACGGAAGCCTTATTGAAACCGAGTTTTTCAACGAGTTTATAAATCCCGGCCGTAGCGTGCCGGAGGCCTCAACGCTCATTCATGGAATTACCGATGATATGCTGGTGGGCAAGCCCGACGCCGGCAGAGTGCTTCCGGGCTTTGATGTGTTTACTGCCGATAGCCTGCTCGTTGCCCATAATGCGGCCTTCGACATGCGTTTTCTCGAGCTCGAGCATCCGGGAGATTTCTCGGCCTACAGCAGAACCGTGCTCGACACCCTGCTGCTTTCCACCGTGCTTCATCCAAGGTTAAAAGGCCATTCGGTGGATGATCTGGCAAAGAGATTTGATGTGAAGTCCGAGACGCGCCATGATGCGCTTGGTGATGCCATCACAACGGCGCGCATCTTTGTGAAAATGATTCCATTGCTAAAAGAAGCAGGAATTGTTACCGTTGGTGATGCTATCCGGGCCAGCAGGGAAAGTTTGTATTCGAAATTGAAGTATTAAAGAAGAGGCTAATACCGGATTTTCTTTATGCAGGTAAAAATCGGAATATTTTACTCATATAAGCATTACGAGAGTAAATTTATTTGTATTTTACCCTTGTTTTAAAAACGAAGGTAATTCTTGCCCTTGACTATTTCATGCATGTTTAATCCGAAGATTCCATTTAACGAGCTCCCACCTCTGCCTCCAGACGCAGATTTGGAAACCAAGCCGGTAATGCGGAAGCTTATAAAAGCTAGTCGTGCACTATCGGAACTGAATGGTGCACTCACGAATCTGCCAAACCCAAACTTATTTCTAGATACCATTCATCTTCAGGAGGCAAAATCAAGCTCTGAAATTGAAAATATCATCACTACAAATGATGACCTGTATCGAGACATAATAGCTGATAAAAAAGTGGGAGCACCAGCTGTGAAAGAAGTATTGCGTTATAAGCAGGCTTTGTGGCTCGGGTTGGAACGCATAGAAAATCGGCCATTTATTTCTACGAATCTTTGCATAGAAATAGTTCAGTGTATTAAGCAGAACTCCTCTGGTATCCGAGTTACTCCAGGCACAGTTTTGGCTGATTCTACAGGAAATGTGTTGTACACGCCTCCAGCCGGTGAAATGGTAATACGGAATAAAATGTCTGAACTGGAGCTATTTATTAATGAGACGGATAACCTGGACCCACTCATAAAAATGGCTTTATTACATTATCAATTTGAAGCAATCCATCCGTTTGCAGATGGAAATGGGCGTACAGGCAGAATTTTGTTGCTTCTGTATTTGAAACTCTCAGGCTTATTACAAATTCCTGCTATTTATTTAAGTGATTACATAATCCGCAACAAGCTGTCATATTATGAGCTTTTACGGGGTGTAACTGAAAGGCAGGAATGGCAGCCTTATGTTTTATATATGCTGGATATGGTAGAAGTTATAGCGCAGCGATCATTAGTGCGGATTCACGCAGTTTCAGCACTAATGGATACTATTAGTGAGCGTATAAAAAAACAGGTTCCACTTGCTTATTCCAAAGAGCTTGTCGAAATTTTATTCAGGTTACCCTATACAAAACGCCAGGTTTTGTCTGATGCGGGTTTAGGAACCTTAAAAACCGTTGGGAATTACTTAGCCCAATTAGAACAAGCTGGGATATTAACATCCGAAAAATTGGGCAAGGAGAAGTTCTACATTAACAAAGCACTCATGGATTTTTTGGCCAAACCCAATTAAATCAGCAACCCGTTAAGGAGAAACCTAGCTATTCTGTCAGGCAGGAACTAACAAAAAGAAAGCAAAAATGCGGATTAGGTCGCTTCGGCCCCGAGTGGGAGATGGAGGGAGACATATTAGATTGATTCACAATTGAGGTTACTTCGATTAATACAAAACACGAAATGTATGCTCTTAAGCTTAAGTTAGTGCTTCACAAAAACAATTACTTACCTTCGTGCACGGAGCGATAGCGATTCCCGCGAAGCGAAACTTCGAGTCTTCGTGCCCTCGTGGTTCAAAATTGATGTCTGACTCCCCTCAATACCCTGCCCGAAAGTTAATCTCAATACTCTGCTGAAGGTCTTTTGAGATCTTAAGGCACTTCACCAGCTCCGCTTTTTCCTGATCTGAAAGTGAAGAAGGATCAATAATATTATCCGGCTCTTTTCCCTCATTAATGCAATCTATCTGATGCCTGAGCCGAATGCCGGTCATAAACTTACAGGCGTTTCGGGCATCTGAAGCAGTCGCTCCTCTGTAGGCCCCGAGCTTATCAAGCTCGCTGATTCGCTCCAGCGTGTTGGTCGAATTCACGCCTTTACTCAGGCCGTAAATCCGCGCATGATCGGTTAATGGAAGCATCGCTTTTTTGATATCCAGGCTTGTCGACGCTTTCCGGCTGATGCCCCCAAACCAGCCCAGCGGGACCGAATGACTAAGCGCGTTTTTAGCCATGTGATAAAAGAAAAGCCCGCTTTGGCTTTCGAGCAGTTTTCTGATATGAGATCCAAGTTCTTTCTCCAGAGACTGATCCCCGTAACCACAGCGGAAATCGAAGAAGATGCAGGCCTGCATAATGGCCATGGGCTCGGGCTCTTCCACCCAGCCGGAAAAGGTGTCCTTCCAGCTGTCGAGCGACATCACCCATTTCGGGTTGGATGCCATCACATTACCCTTGCAGAATAAAAATCCGAATGCGTCGAGTCCTTCGGAGACGATTTCGCCAAGCCTGATGAAATAATCCGTATCGGTTTTGCTGCTGCAAACGATAGCGCTGTCCTGATCGGTACGGAGCGTCTGTTCGTTGCGCCCCTCGGAACCCATCACCATAAACATCCAGCGATCGGGCGCCGGGCCAAGTTTTGTGAGGGCGTGTTCGATTCCGGAGTGCATCACCCTGTCGGCCACGATGGTAATCAGCCGGGTGCAGGATGATGGCAAACTGCCCTGACTGAGCATTTTAGCAGTTTTCGTCGCCAGTTGGGGCCGGAGGTCAACCGGATTTTCGAAGATGACATCAGCGGTGATTTCATCGGCAAATGCAGCGATTTGAGCATCATCAGGCTGATGTTCAGGTTTCTCCGGCTGGTATGATGGCTCGCTGCTCATTCACTCAAGATACATATTTAGACTTGAGCTTGCGACGGCCTGTAAATAAAAAGGTCTCCGGCACTATGCTGCCGGAGACCTTTGTGTTGTGGGGATTACCGTCTCTCTCAGAATTGCTCGGATTCTGTGGATCCGGCCATGGCTGCCGTTGCTGCCTGACCGCCGGAAAGCGCGTTGGTTACCAAATCAAAGTATCCGGTGCCCACTTCACGCTGATGGCGCGTGGCGGTGTAGCCCAGATTTTCGTTGGCAAACTCGGCCTCCTGCAGTTTTGCGTAGGCGCTCATGCCGGTGCGTCGATAGTCGTGCGCCAGCGTAAACATGCTGTGGTTGAGGGCGTGAAAACCGGCCAGCGTAATAAACTGGAACTTGTATCCCATAGCACCAAGCTCATCCTGGAAGCTTCGGATTTCCTTATCGCTGAGCTGTTTTTTCCAGTTAAATGATGGTGAACAGTTATACGCCAGCATCTTGTTCGGAAATTTTTCCTTTAGTGCTTCAGCGAATTCACGCGCCTCACCAATATCGGGTTTGGATGTTTCGCACCAAACCAGATCGGCATAAGGTGCATAAGCGAGCCCGCGCTCGATGGCCATTTCCAGGCCGCCGGTAATACTGTAGTATCCGTCAGCGGTGCGGTCGCCGGTAATGAATCGGTGATCCCTTTCGT
>PWID01000310.1 GCA_003555145.1 Balneolia bacterium
ATTCGTATATGACAACCAGCGACTATTTAGAGGTAACGTTTTTTAAAAAAGGAAACTTTTTCTCCTCAGGAAACGGCGTGTTGAGGCTGCGTGGAGATAATTTAATTCTGGATGAAGCATTAGACCGGACTGGTGAACACCACGAACATCATTTACCACTTGCTCAGATTAAAGATGTAGAACTGGTAAAAAAGCTCTTTTCAAAAAAGCTGGTTTTGAAATCCAGAAGCCGGGAGCTTTTTGAAAACCTGCCGGGCAGCGACGGCATCACCTTTGAAATGGGCATAAAAAAGGCGCAGTATTCAAAGGCTCAATCTTTCTACAAAGCCCTGAAACTGCGCCATTCGGAGTTGATTATACGGTCTTAACGACTTGTGATTAGCATTAGTTATAAAACCTCAGTCAACAAAAATCTGTAAAGGTAACTGAGTTGCTATCTGATCGAAGTCTTTATCATTATGTAGCAACTCCACCTCATGTTCTATACACCAGCTACCGATGAGCATATCTACCGTTTTACGAATTGTAATGCCCTTTGATCGAAGAAATCGAAAATTAGATGCAGCTTTTATAGCTAGTGACTTCCCTCCCAGATGAACGCAATCTAAAGGTTCAAGAGCTTGTTTAGCTAATTTAAACTCTTTATCACTATCAAAACCTTGTAGAATTTCGGTTAGAATAATATCTCCGATCAGGACTGTCTGCTCAGAAAGAATACGGTCAAGGCTGTCGGTTTGTTTTGTCGATACTCCGTTGAAATAATCAATCCACACGCTTGTATCCACTAAAATCATTTTTCGTCAGCCCTCATCTTTTCCAAGTCGCCTTTCCAGTTCAATTTTCCTCGTAAATCCTTGATACTTTCTTGCTTTTTACGCTGGACTAACAACTTCAAGCCTTCTTCCACAGCATCTTTTTTCGTTTTAAATCGACTGAGCTTTAAGGCCTCATCCATTAACTCGTCATCGATCACTATATTCGTTCTCATAACTCGATAAATTAGATCATGTGTATTTAGCCATAAATTATACACATTACTTCTTAAACACTAATTTATTGTACACCTAAACACGAGTTAAGTCAAAAGTCAAAAGTTAAAAAGTCGAAAGTCGAAGGTCTCTCATATTCGGGTATTTAAAATTGAATCAGCCATCTGTGCAAAGGCACATTCAATGACATCCGGCGAAGCGAGCTATATAGTCTCCAAATGGCTCATTCGACCTTCGACCTTCGACCTTAGACCTTAGACCTTAGACCTTAGACCTTAGACCATTCTTCACTACCTCAGCAGATTCTCCAGCGTGGTTGCCGAGTCTGTTTTATCGTCGCGGTACTTGATGATTATCGGACACTGTACGGCTAATCCGTTTTCCACGGCCCACTCGTTTCCGCTGATGGCCCGGCTTCCGGGAATGACCACTGCGTTTTCAGGAATCTCCAGCGGCTGATCGGCTGATGCGCGCAGAATCGTTTTATTCACCAGATCATATACAGGAGTTGATTTGGTAAGAACAACCCCGGCTCCGATTACGGCTCCTTTACGCACAACCGTACCTTCATAAATTCCGGTGTTTCCGCCAATCATACAGTCGTCTTCTACAATTACCGGAACGGCTCCGATGGGTTCAAGAACCCCGCCAATCTGAGCTGCCGCGCTCAGGTGAACGCGCTTTCCAATCTGCGCACAGCTGCCAACAAGCGCGTGCGAATCGATCATGGTGCCTTCATCCACAAACGCACCGGCGTTGATATACATTGGAGGCATCATGGTTACGCTGCCGGCCACATAGGCCCCGCGGCGAACGGTCGAGCCACCCGGCACAATCCGGATGTTACGGTCGCTTCCGTTCATGTACTGCGACGGATAGGTGTGCTTATCAAAAAACTTGAATGAAGAATCGGTGCCCATTGGCACAACTTTTCCATATTTAAAGCCCAGCAGGATGCCCTGCTTAACCCAGGTGTTTACAACCCATTTGCCGTTTTCCGGGCTGGCGGAGCGAATACTGCCGTCTTCGAGACCGGCCAGAAAGGCTTCAAAAACATCATAAAAATCGCGCGGAGCCGTACTGCTTCCCGCTTTTGCTGTTTTGGTGATGTATGCTTTAATGTCTGTCGTCGTCATTGTCTAATAAATTGAGTTAAAAAATCGTATTGAAAAGCTCTGGTCGTTTAAATCAGCTGCGCGGCTGTATCATTCCTTTTTTTACCAGGAGTTCAGCATTTAGGACTGCACCACCGGCCGCTCCGCGAATGGTATTATGACCCAGCGCGGTGTAGGCAAAATCGAAAAGTCCGGCTTTGCGCACCCGGCCTACGGTAACCTGCATGCCGCCTTCATTTTGCACATGCAGGCGAGGCTGCGGATAACGGGGATCGTCCATCAGACGAACCGGCTGTTTTGGAGCCGAGGGCAGTTCGAGCCCATCGAGCGGATTTTTCCAGTCGGTATACGCCTGTTTTGCCTGTTCTTCGGTGATGCCCTCTTCGCTGAGCTTCACCACTACAGACAGCAAATGGCCTTCCATAACCGGTACGCGATAGGCCGAGGCATGAATCCCAAGGGCAGCGTTGGTCACGGTGCCATCACCCTTTAGCTCACCTAGAAC
>PWID01000200.1 GCA_003555145.1 Balneolia bacterium
AAAGCGATCGGCCTTTGGAGCATCACCCTGGTGCTGTTTCTGCCATTCTTGCTAATCGGGTTCGGATTTCTGATGTTCACATCGCCCGTAATGACTGATGTTCTTCGTTTTTGGGTGATGAGTCTCCTTTGGCTAATGTACTTCGGAGTAATTGTTCACCTTTCGGTTGGCATTTCTGCAATTGCAAAAAGCTCCGGTTCCTCTATGGTAGTTCTGCTCACTATATGGATACTGAGCACCCTGCTCGTTCCCAGGCTGGTTACGAACGTAGCCTCAGGTGTTCACCCGGTGCCGGATACCACAGAATTCAGACAGGCTATTCAGGCTGACTTGCAGCAGGGCATCGACGGGCACAATCCGTTAAATGAGCACAGAGCGGCCTTCAGAGACTCTGTTCTGCATGCCCATGGTGTTGATGACGTTTCCGATCTTCCCTTTAACTTCAGCGGACTTATTCTGCAGGAATCGGAAGAGTTCGAAAAGAAAATTTATGATCATCACATGGCAAAAATTGATGGCATCCACCAGCAGCAGATCAGGCTTTTTGCGCTAAGCTCGGTATTTTCACCAACCATCGCTACAAGGCTGGCCTCAATGGCCGTTGCTGGTACAGACATTCATCATTACAATCACTTTTCCCGTGCCGCTGAGGACTATCGCATCAGCCTGATGCGCGAACTCAACATGGATTTAAAAGTTCATGCCGTGGGTGACCGGGCCAATGATTATGCATCTGGTTCAGATTTCTTCGCTCAGAACGTTTCCTTTAGCTACGAAAAACCTGGCCATGTAATACTCGACGAAAGCCAGATTTTTCCGCTGCTTCTGGCCGGATTATGGTTTATGATTTCAATCGGCTTTCTCCTGATCGCCGCAAACCGCAGGGAGCAAGAATAATGAAACACGTATTCCGATTTGAATGGCTGCATACAAAGAATTCGGGCCGCTTTTGGGTTACAGCTTTAATGCTGCCGGCTCTTATTGGCTTCAGCCTGTATTTAGGCAGCGAGCGCGTGGAACAGCAGCATCACACCATTCAGGAGCTCCGAACCGCCGAGGCTTCATTTTATGAAGGGAAAAAGCTGGAGCTGCAAGCAATCGAACGCGGTGAAGCTGAAGCAGATGTATGGTGGCAAAACCCGGCAAATCCACTTGCTTTGGGCCAGTTCAGGGGAAGCGGTAAACACGTTTTCCTTGAGCCCCGGCCGCTTGCTGCGCTTGCCGCGGGTCAGCTCGACATTCGCCCTTACTACGGCAGGGTTACGATGATGGATGTACAGCCCTTGCGGGATAATGCGCTGGAAAATCCGTTTATTCAGGCCGTGGGTGTTTTCGACTTTGCCTTTGTGCTGGTCTGGCTGGTACCTCTCTTTGTGATAGTTTTTGGCTACAATATGCTGTCATCCGAACGTGAACTCGGAACCTGGGCCTTGCTCAAATCACAGCCGGTTTCAATTCATAAAATTCTGGTCTATAAACTGATTTTTCGCTTTCTGCAGATTTTGCTCATCGTTTTTCTTTCGCTGATTCTATGGGCCATCTTTCTCGGAATCAATCTGTTCCACACAGACAGCTTCCTTTTGCTTGGCGCAATCACGCTTTATATACTCTTCTGGTTTGCTCTATGCGCGCTGTTTAATATGCTAGCGACCAGTTCAGCTGTAAATGCGGTGAGCCTCGCGGGAATCTGGGTACTTTTCCTGTTGCTGATTCCCTCTGTGATTAGCATGCTGGCTTCGGCCATTCACCCTGTACCCTCCCGGGCTTTATGGATAACCGAGCAGCGCGCTATTCAACAGGCCGTGGAGGCTGAGGGTGATGCCCTGTACGACTTATGGCAGGCCGAACACCCCGAAGAGTTTGTTGAAGGCGAAACTCCCTCGTTCTACCAAACGTGGATGCAGCTTTTTGTTACAAATAGCGAAACGACTCGGCGGGAACGGGTAGCCGCGCTATACTTTTCAGAGCCCGCTGAGAGTCAGGCTGCCCTGGTTTCAAGCTTACGACCGCTTTCACCACCCATGTGGCTGCAGTCCTGGCTGGAGCGAAAAGCCGGAACGGATGCCGGGCGCTTAAAGGCCCTTGATGCAGAGCTTGCGGATTTTCAGGAGGAGGGGAATGATTTCTTCCTTCCTCGCTTTCAGCGGCTCGAATTCCTGAGCTCTGAGGAGTATGAACTCATACCATCGCCCTGAGCTGAATGGTGAGCCGTTTCCAATGTGAATTCTACGGATACATCATTGAATAAAAAACTGCCGTGAGCCACATATTAACCAGCATGAATAAGAACGATGGTATGGTCTGAAGCAGTCCGTCCCTGATTTTTATCCTTACGATAAGAGCCACCAGCATCATCACGGATAATCCCGCTGCAGCCAGCAGGCCGATGATAGGGAGCATGATTCCCGTTATAAGTCCGGCGGCGCCTGCGATTTGAAGCATTCCGGTTAGCTTGCGCTGCGCATCACCCAGGCCAAAACGACGAAACTCTGCCGTCATCATTTGAGACGTAATGGCTTGAAACCCATAGCCTAAAAAAAAGAGGGCGTTGACAATTAAAACGAGATGGAAATGTGCGGACAAGTTGATGAATTACCGGATCG
>PWID01000255.1 GCA_003555145.1 Balneolia bacterium
AACAACATCAACCGCGTGATAGAGGATACCTTTATCGAAGACGTTCGTTCTAACGTAATCTCACGCTATGTGATGGTCGGATTCAGCTACAACTTCCGGGCCATTCAGGCAGGATCACCGCAGCGTCCCGGACAGGGACAGGGCAGGGGACGCGGAGACTGGCGCAGGGGCTAAGACAGAAACGCTTCAGAAAATAAAAAGGGTGATGCCATCTCAGACGGCATCACCCTTTTTTGTTGCTCTGCCTTTTGAAACAAAACTTTATTTAACCAGCACCATTTTTCGGGACTGAATCATGCTTCCCGCCTGAATGCGATACAGGTACATGCCGCTTGAAAGCCCGGATGCATCAAATCGCACATCGTAGCGGCCGGCCTGCTGCGCCTCGTTTACCAGCAGTGCCACACGCTGACCCAGCATGTTAAATACTTCCAGCCTCACATCGGCCGCTTCCGGAATGGAATAGCTGATTTGGGTGGTCGGATTAAACGGATTCGGATAGTTTTGACCGAGGCTGAATTCTGTCGCGACTTCCGGTTGCGGAGCGCCGGTGCTCACATCCGGATCGATGATGATGCTGAAGCGGCTCTCACCCGAATGGAGCGTTTCCGAAGGCTCCAGACTCATCACCCATTCTAAAGGATTTGTGATGGAGTTGCCGTTGGAATCGGTTAACATACCGGCCTGGTTTTCATCAATGGTGAAGGTGTAGCTCATGCCTTCTGAAACCTGGAGAATCTCACCGGTTTGGTTATCATGCAGCCAAAGGATGATGCCGTCCGGGATGTTTTCCATGCCTGGTTTCATAGTAAACGTACCGGCTGAAGAAGTACGAATGTGAAGTGGAATCTCTGTTTCGTGCGCAAACTCTTCGGCTACATATTGAGTCTGCCACAGTTCTTCTTCCTCTGAAGTGTACATATGAAGGAAGTCAGGGCTCAGGCTGTTCATGCGGTGTACGTTGTAGATACGCGACAGCTGGCTTCGCTCATCATCAAAAATGAGCATTTGACTGGCTGTGCGCTCGTTTCCTTCCACAATCAGTTCGAGCAGCGGAGTTTCGGGCGTATTAAACAGACTGCCATCACTTTCTGATGCGTGATCAGGCGAAAAGCTGATGCTGGCGTCCGGATCGACCGAATGAACCCAGAATCCCTGGAAGGGCGCAATAATACCCGAATGACCGCCACCAGTCCCGGAGCTTATGTAATCTGCGCCGCCTTCACGATTGGCATCCCAAATCAGGATGTTTGTATTAATTCCGGTTGCGTCAACCAGCACGCTCTGCCAGTCGATACTGAAAGGGTAGGGATTGCTTAAGATATACCAGCCTTCGCCGGCTTCCGTATTCGGCAGAAGCTGCTCCACCGGCTGATTAAATGGAGTGCCCGGAATGTTAAGCGCTTTGGGCCATCCGTCTGGAATCTGATCGTAATTATCGTCCTCGAATACAAAAACAAGAGTACCAAGTGTGATGTCATTGTGACTTGTACCCGCGCCGCCAATGTAGCTGTCGGCCGATTCTGGAACCGCGAACCCGCCAGCCGACTGATCGTAATAATACACGTTCGACTGCCCGTGATCTACGTTTGCACCGGGAAAGCCCTGTGTCCAGATGCTGCTGAAAAGGTCGCTATAGGTCGTAGAAGCAACCGGAGAGCCCAGCATTCTCCAGCCTTCATTTGGGCCGGGCAGCTCCGCCTGAAGCACATCCACAACGGTTACGGTCAACGGAATCTCGAAAACCGGATTCTGAAGGTCGTTCGTTGAAATGATAAGTGTTCTGGTGTAGGTTCCCGGTTCGAGATCGTTTGTGTTGACTTCAAGCGTAATTTCTTGTGAAGCGTTTTCGCCAATGGCGCCAGATACCGGGTTATATGAAAGCGCAAAAGTCGGCTCAGAATCGGCCGGAGCTATACAGCCCGCAATGGCGAGTTCGACCCTGAGTCCATAAGCCCCCGAAGTAACCCACTGATCATCAGATTCGTGTATGAGGGCTGTGAGTCCGGTAAAGTCCTGAGTAGATGTTGAGCTTACAAGTGCGAAGTAGTATTCGGCAGGTACATAATTGTCCAGTTCCTTAACATCAACCCCGATGATGACATCATTGCTAACGGTAACCGGGTTGTCAAAAGGAATGAAAATGGCGTTTGAGATATCAGTCGGAGGCTCCTGCGGAAGCGATGATAATTCTACTGATGTCTGGGTTAGAACGACTTTAGTGGCCGCATCCCAGACGGTAATCAATACATTACCGGTTTCGCCAGCCCGTTCGTAAAGAAACTCGGCGCCGGTAATTGTAACCGGTTCACCAATTTCGAAAACCTGACCCGAAGCCCGGTCCCCATAAATGTTAGAGCCAAAAACGTAGCCGTCCTGCTCGGACCACCAGTACAGAGCAAGCGGCATAGGTTCAAACCACTGAGGTGGATAAATCCGCTCGTCGCAGATGTTAAGAAGACTGCTTCCGGAACCGGTTTCGCTGATTTCACCCATCGAGTGCATATAAACCGTAGGCTGTGATTTAAATACATTGGAGACGATAAGACTACGATCAGAGTTCGTTAGCTGAGGCTCACTGATATG
>PWID01000060.1 GCA_003555145.1 Balneolia bacterium
AAATAGGTGTAGATGAGCTCATCCGGCACGGACAGCGTTTTGCCGTACATGTCGTTTGGCTCGTCGTCCAGGCCGATGTAGTTGTCGTATGATTTCGACATTTTCTGCACGCCGTCTGTGCCAACCAGAAGCGGCATCATCAGGCAGACCTGCTGCGGGAGTCCGGCTTCTTTTTGCATGTGGCGCCCGACCAGCAGGTTAAACTTCTGATCGGTTCCGCCCAGCTCAACATCCGATTTCAGATGAACCGAATCCTGACCCTGCGCCAGCGGATACAAAAACTCGTGCAGCGAAATCGGCTCGTTGTTGTTGTATCGCTTGCTGAAATCATCTCGCTCGATCATGCGGGCGACCGTCATTTGTGAACTCAGGCGAATCACGTCTTCGAAACCCATGGTGCCGAGCCAGTCGGAGTTGTACACAATCTCGGTTTTATCACCATCTAAAATCTTGGAAGCCTGATCCAGATAGGTTTTAGCATTTTCCAGAATCTCATTCCGGGTAAGGGCCGGGCGCGTTTTGTTCTGACCCGTAGGATCACCGATCAACGCCGTAAAATCACCAATAATCAGAATAGCGTGATGACCCAGATCCTGAAACTGACGCATCTTGCGAAGAATTACCGAATGCCCCAGATGCAGATCCGGGCGGGTAGGGTCGCAGCCCAGCTTAATGCGAAGAGGGGTATTGGACTTGCGGGAATTTTCAAGCTTTTCCTTCAGCTCCGGCTCGGGCACAATTTCGGTTGTTCCGCGGCGAATAATTTCGAGCTGCTGTTCTACTGGTAAAAATGACATGATGTGGTTTTAAAAATAATGTGTTGAGTTCAAATAATGGTTATACAGGGTGATGGCATCATAAATGCTAATCAAAATCGAAGTCTTCCAGTGCCCGGCGTACGGTATCGGTAAAGGATTCCGAGCCGGGATAAATATTACCAATGGCGTTATAGGCCGCCGGCGCCACCATCATGATATAGGGGTAGAGCAGCGAATCATTTCTGGTTTCCTCTTTGGGCTGCCCAAGACCGAGCAGCAAAATAAAAAATACGCTCACAAAGAGGCTACTTTTCAAAACGCCAAAAACCAGACCCAGAACGCGGTTGGGAACGCTTAGCAAGGCCAATTTCAGCACGGCTTCGAGGCTGTAAATAATGAGCTGAACGGCGATGATAACGCCGGCAAAGATGAGAACAAACGACAGAACTGAAACCCAGACTTCGTTTATTTCGAACATCCGGTTAATCAGATTTCCCACATCATCCATGTGGCGGAAGCCCAGAAACAACGCCAGCAATACGCCGCCAAGCCCCATCACCTCGCGAAGCAGGCCGTTTCGGAAGCCCTGAAACGCAAAGAAAATCAGCGGGACGAGTATGATGCCGTCGAGTATGTTCATCAGCCGTTAAGGCGCTCTTTTACGACCTCGTTAACCAGCTTGCCGTCGGCTTTGCCCTTAACCTGCGGCATCACCACGCCCATCACCTTGCCCATATCGGCCATGGATGAGGCGCCGGTTTTTGAAATGGCGCCGTCAACAATAGCTTCGATTTCGGCCTTGTCGAGCTGTTTTGGCAGGTAGGTTTCAATAATCTTGAGCTCTTCTTCTTCCACTGAAGCCAGATCTTCGCGTTCTGCGTTTCGGTACTGCTCGATGGAGTCGCGGCGCTGCTTGGCCGACTTGGTGATGACCTCAACGGCCGTTTCGTCCGACACTTCAGAGCGCTCACCGCCTGAGCGCTGCGCGATTTCCTTTTCCAGAATGGCCGATTTGAGCGAGCGAAGCACCAGAGTACGGCGCTCCTCGCGGGCTTTCATCGATTCTTTGAGGTCTGCTAAAATTTGATCGTATAAAGACATGATCTCGATTTGTTAAATGGTTTGTGTTGCGATAGAATGAAGTTCTGTGGAGCCGCTTTTACCTGCTTCCGCTGAGGACTTCCTCAACCACGTTTTCGATAAGATAAAAACCGGGCTTCTGATTTATAAGCCAGTCTGCGGTTTTGAGCGCACCGGCCGCAAATCCGTCTCTGGAGAGCGCCTTGTGCGAAAGGGTGATGTCGTCCCAGTCGGAATTAACCCGGAGCTCGTGCTCGCCAAATACGCCGCCCAGACGCTGCGACGTGATACGGAACGAGTCGGTATCAGGCAGGCCGCGTTCGGGCGTGCCGTAGCTGGTATTTCGCTTTTTGCCGGCACCGGCCAGAAACTGCTCTGCCATGGTGATGGCGGTGCCGCTTGGCGCATCGGCCTTGCCGGTATGGTGCACCTCATGAAGTGAAGCATCAAAGCCGGGAGCGTTGCCGAGCAGGCGGCCGGCCTCGCGGGCGAGCTTCATAAAAAGCTGCACGCCCAGGCTGAAATTGGATCCGTACACCAGGCGGCCGTCGTGTTTTGCGATGAGCTTTTCGACGGTTTCGCGATTGGCGTCGGTAAGCCAGCCGGTGGTGCCCACGACCAGAGGCGTACCTGTTTCCAGCACGCGGTGGATGTGGGTCATTGCCGCATTCGGATGGGTGAAATCGATGGCCGCATCAATTCCGGAGAATGATGAGGGCGTGATGCCATCACCCTTTACATTGTTGTGCTCGCCCAAAACCAGGCTGGTTTCGAACCCGTGATCTCCG
The DNA here is from genome assembly GCA_003555145.1 of Balneolia bacterium. Taxonomy (GTDB): domain Bacteria; phylum Bacteroidota; class Rhodothermia; order Balneolales; family Cyclonatronaceae; genus Cyclonatronum. The sequence continues at coordinate 2,627 of PWID01000060.1, forward strand.
GCCAGGCCCGTAATGCGCGTGCCCATGCGGCCGTTGCCTATCATTGCCAGTTTTTTGAGCTCGCTCATAGCTACGGATTCTCCGGCGTGGTTCGGTTCGGGAAAAAGGTGTCGTGCAGGGCCTGTACAGCCTCAACGGCGTGCTCGTTCTCGACCACAACCGAAAGGTTGATGTCGGAGCTACCCTGCGAAATCATGCGAATGGGGAATTCCGAGAGCGCCTCGAAAGCACTTGCGGCCACGCCTTTCGACTTCATCATATTTTTACCAACCAGCGAAATGAGCGCCTGGTTGTAGTAGACTTTCACGGTGGCGATGTCTTCAAGATCTTTGCGAATTGCATCGAGCCGCGCCTTTTTATCGACCGTCATGCTGATGGAAACCTCAGAGGTGGAAACCAGATCGACCGATACCTGATTTTTCTCAAAAATGGCAAACACCTTGGCCAGAAAACCCCAGGCCAGAAGCATGCGCGAAGAAATTACGGTAATTACGGTGATGTCTTTTTTGAAGGCAATCGCGCGAACGGGAGAGTCTGCATCGGCATCGGAAAAAATCCGCGTTCCGGGATGCTCCGGCTCGAAGGTGTTCTTCACATAAACGGGTATGTCCTTCTCAACCGCCGGCTGAATGGTAGCCGGGTGAAGCACCTTGGCGCCGAAATAGGCAAGCTCGGCAGCCTCGTTAAAACTAAGCTCTTTTATGCTGAAGGCATGCTGCACAAAGCGCGGATCGCTGGTGTACATTCCGCTTACATCCGTCCATATCTCGATAGCTTCGGCATCGGCTACCAGGCCCACAATACTTGCGGAGAAATCGGAGCCACCGCGGCCCAGCGTGGTGATCACGCCGTTTTCATCGCTTCCGTAGAAGCCGCCCATAATGGGGAATTTGCCGCTTTGGGCATGATGAACGATGCTTTTTCCGCGCTCATGAATGGCATCCATATCCGGAGCTGCCTTTCCGTGGTCGGAATCTGTTTTCATGATATCTGCAGCGTCTATCCAGACCGATGGAATTCCTTGCCCTTTTGCGCATTCCGCCAGCAAAAAAGAGCTAAGGCGCTCTCCAATGCTGGAAACGGCATCCATAGATTTCGGGCTTAGTTCTCCCAGCGTTTGGATCCCAAGAAGATAATTGTCTAAAACCGAAACAATCTTATTGATGTGATTTATGCACACATCCACGCCTTCTTCATCTTTAGCTTCCGGGAGATCAAAAAAGTCGTTTATCAGCGCAATGTGCCGCTCACGAATTTCTTCACTTATGGCTTTGGCGTCTTCCAGTGAACCATTCTTAGCCGTTTCGGCTGCAAGAATAAGACTATTGGTCGTGCCGGATGTTGCGGAAACCACTGTAGTGGTACCGGGCCCGGCAGCCTTCACAATTTCAAGCACTCTTTTCCAGGCCTGCGCGTCTGCCATAGACGTGCCGCCAAATTTTAAAACCTTCACTATGCTATAGCTTTAAGTCGGTTAAGGTATGTTGTACAAGCAGGTGTGCTACAAATGAAGCCGTAGGGCTGAGTACGGATTCATCGATGTCGAAAAGCGAGCTGTGCAGCGGATGGGCTGTATCCGGCCCATTGCAGGTACCCACGCGTATGAATAACCCGGGGCGCTCGCTCGTATAAAATGAGAAGTCTTCCGCGCCCATACTTTGTTCGCGGTCTTCGAATCCGTTGCTTCCGTAAAAGCTGATTACTTCTTTTTTAGCAAATTCAAATAATACTGGATTGTTTACTACCGCCGGAGCCCCAAGGCCGAAGTCGGAGATAATCTTAACATTGTGCAGCGCAGCCAGACTGCCAGCCAGTTTGTGGAGATAGCTTTTCATTAACTCACGGTTTTCTTCTTTTACCGTTCGTATGGTTCCGCCAATAGTAACCTTGCGTGGAATTACGTTAAGCGCGTTACCAGCGTTGAATTTACATACCGATACCACTGTTGGTTCAAGCACATTAAGCATGCGGCCGGCAAACTGATAGATATTCTGAACCAGCTGATGACCCACCCACATGGCATCGGGGCCTTTGTGTGGCCGGGCAGAATGGTTGGTGGAGCCACTGTCTATTTCAAATTGAAACGCATCGAAAGCGGCTGTTTCGGGTCCGGGCTTCAGGCTTATTTTACCACTATCGGTATGCGGGTCGCAGTGCATGCCATAAACGGCGTCGATTCCGTCGAGCACTCCGTCGCGGATCATATCGGGTGAACCGCTGGGCTGTTGCTCTTCTGCCGGCTGCCAGAACACGCGTATTTTGCCTTTCATGTGTTCTTTACGGGCAAGAAGCTGCTTCACAATACCAAATGCAATTGATGTATGAACGTCGTGGCCACACATATGCGCAACACCGGGTACGATTGAGGCATAGGAAACGGTTTTATCATCATCGATAGGAAGGGCGTCCATATCGGCTCGCCACGCCAGGTGCGGCCCCGGTCTGCCGCTGTCGATATCTACGTAAAAGCCCGTTTGGGCCAGGCCGGTTGTAACCTCAAGACCAAGCTCTTTGAGCTTTCCGATAATGAGCCTGGATGTGTTGTACTCCCCCCAGCTCAGTTCGGGATTTCTGTGCAGGTGTCGCCTAAGCTCCAGGAGTTCATCCTGTAGTCCGGTGGCTGATTCGGTATGTAGTTCCGTTTGTGTTGTGCTCAATGTGTTAACCTTTTACGCAGATACCGTTTACCGGAGCTGCTATGCATACATCCAAGTTTGTAAAATACGAAAAAAGCCCGGAAATCCGGGCTTCGTAAGTGTTATACCATTATAACTTGCCTTTCGGCAGATTCATTCAGCTTTTTAAGCTGTAAACTTTACTTATTTAGTAATTTACGCGCTGAACGAAGCACCACAGCCACAGGTACTGCTTGCTTGTGGATTTTCGAAAATAAAACCACGTGCATCGAGGCCGTCTTTAAAGTCCAGTACTGTTCCGTGAAGATAAAGGGCCTGCCTTTTATCAATAATTACTGAAAAACCGTCCATTTCAACCAGAGTATCCATTTCGTTCATATCATCGAAATCAATCAGATAGCTGAGGCCCGAGCATCCACCGCCTTTAACGCCTACGCGCAAGTGCCGGCCTTCACCCAGGTTTTCCTGCACAATCAGCTTTTTAATCTGTTTTGCAGCTCTTTCGGTAATTGAAATAACGTCTTGTTCTGCTGTTGCCATATTAAAAATCGGATAATTCATTTATTAGCTATAATAACTAATATAGCTTGATTTTATGAAGACAATACAAAGTCCCGCATCACACCGAATCAGAACGCCTGATTGGAAAGGGTGAAATACTCTACATCATCTTTATTAAAAAGCTGAAGAACGCCAAGGCTCACCAGGTTTACAAGAATTCGGGATGATTTGTATTTATTAAGATCTACCAGTCTGGAGTACTCATTTACGGTAATCTTGTCGTACTCGCCCAGGTAACGGAATAAACGCTGCTCGTTGGGTCCGTATTCAAAAGTGATGCCATTGTCGCGGGATTCGGTACGAAGCAAGGCAGCCCGCTCTTTGGTTGGCCGCACGCTTTTGTCCTTTTCGCGAACAAAGATATGGCTTTTCTTTCCAAGCTTGGCGTAAACCGGTTTGTTCTCAGATTCCATCACCTTTACTACAACGATGTCTTTATCGCCCAGCTGCACGATTTCTACCTCATAGTCGATGGCAGGAGAGCATAGCATATTGAGGGCTTCGTAGAGCAGGTAACTTTCTTCATAAAAGCTGCGAACGCCTACCAGTGACCTGTCGTCGTTTACTCCTATAAGCAGGGTTCCGCCTCTTGTATTGGCGAATGCACATACTTCACGTGCAATTCTTTCCGGGGAGGAAATGGTGCGCTTAAATTCCAGAAAGGTACCTTCGCCAGTGCGAATGAGACGCTTCAGATCGCCAAGAGACATATTGCTCGTTGCGGGCATTTGGCTAAACATATCGGAATAAAGTAAGAGCTGTGGTTGTTCGGTTCCTATCTGTACTTCTGCTCGGTTTTTTTATAAACCTCGGGCATTTAACGCATCCGAAGGCATGAGAGTATTTAAAATTTACTTATGTCCTGATTACACACTCTATAAAATAATCGTTCACGTTTAAAGAAACTGTTAAAAAAGTATCTCCTCTTTTTGCTCCCTGGTCATCAGACTGTACACACCCTCTTTAGGGTCAAGGCCTTCAAATAAAACTTTAAAAACCGACTCAGTGATGGGCATTTCCACCTGAAGCTTTTGGGCCCAGCCGTACACGCTGCGGGTTGTTTTAACACCTTCGGCCACCTGATTCATGTGTGCCGTAATCTTTTGGAGAGATTCCCCACGGCCAATTCGCTCGCCCACATATCGGTTGCGGCTGTGTTCGGAAGTACAGGTCACTACAAGGTCGCCAATACCTGCCAGGCCTGAAAAAGTATCCTGAGATGCCCCCAGTCGCATACCCAGTCGCTTCATTTCCTGAAGCCCGCGGGTTACCATCGCAGCAATTGCGTTATCGCCAAAACCAGCGCCAACGGCTATACCGGCCGCAATCGCCATAATATTCTTAATGGAACCAGCCACTTCCACACCAATTACATCCCGGTTCATATAGACCCTGAACATCGGGCTGGTGAACAATGCCTGTATGGACTTGGCTGTAGAGTTGGAATAGGCAGCTACCACAACCGCTGTTGGCTTTCTCATAGCCACCTCTTCAGCGTGGCTTGGGCCGTACAAAGTTCCAATATGATCTTCCGGAACCACATCACTCAGCACATCCTTTAGAACTTGAGTCATAGTAAAGAAGGTTTCGTTTTCGATTCCCTTCACCACGCTTACTACAAGCTGGTCTTTAGTTACATATGGAAGCACCAGCTGGGCAATACTTCGCAGAACATGAGAGGGGGTTGCAAACAGAATAATATCAGCAGCTTCCAGCGTATGTGCAATTTCGTTAAAGCAGCTAACTTTATCCGGCAGAACAATATCCGACAGATAGCTTGGATTTCTGTGATGCTCGTTGATGTGAATGGCAACCTCGGTTTCGCGGGCCCACATACGTACATCATGTCCGGAATCGGCAAGAACAAGGGATAGCGCAGTACCCCAGCTACCGGCACCAATTATTGCAATATTCACCGGGTTTGCTCCTCATTTATACGTCCTTTAGCAGGACTGAATGAACTAATTCTGCTTTCATTTCCGGCGATCAGCCGCTTGATATTACCACGATGCTTAATCACAATCGTAATGGCCAATGCAGCGGTAATAACCATTAAACTACCGTCTATGGTGAGATTGAAACCATAGCGCAGCATTAGGAGGAAAATAGGGTACATCAGAGAAGCAATGATGGAAGCCATAGACACATAGCGAGTGGTAATCAGCACGGTGAGAAATACCAGAAGAGCCAGAGAAATTGAAATCGGCTCGATGGCATACAGCATACCGCAGGCCGTGAGCACTCCTTTGCCACCTTTGAATTTGGCAAATATTGAAAACATATGGCCTATTACAGCTATAAGTCCGGCGAAGATTTGTACAAATATCGCAGTTTCCCATCCTGAATATACGCTTGGGATGGCATCAACGGCTATACTTGAAATCCAGAAAGCCGCCGTAAAGCCCTTCATGAAATCCATAACCGAGACTACGATACCTGCTTTCCATCCTAAAATCCGAAAGGTGTTGGTAGCTCCCAGATTACCGCTGCCATGCTCCCTGAGATCAATTTTTTTATAGATTTTACCAACCCATAACGAAGATGGTATTGCTCCTATCAAATAGCTGAGAATGGCAATAATTACTAATGTGCCCACTGTTGTTCTCCTGTATAAACTCGATGGTTGTTAGCTGTCCGGAATATGATTTGGCATGGTATAACGTACAAGCCGGTATGTTCTGATATCAAAGCCCTTAATTGTGATTGCCTTGCTAAAATAATAAAATTACCGGCTTATTCCACCTGATCGCTTAAAAGCGCTTTTTTTCTAACATATACAAAGATTTTTTAACAGTTTACACCCGTATGCAAGATCCCGCTACACGTGCTTTTCTGCGTGGTATGATGAGCGTACAAGCGGACCACTTTCCACGTGCTCAATGCCTTTTGCCTCTCCGATTTCTTTATACAGGGCGAAGGTATCGGGGTGCACCCACTCCTGCACATCAAGATGCATTTTTGTGGGCTGCATGTATTGGCCGATTGTTAACACATTCACGCCGGCAGCGACTACATCATCCATTAGTTCGAACACCTCAGCAGGAGTTTCGCCGAGCCCAACCATAATGCCTGTTTTTGTCCTCAGGCCTTTATCGTGGCAAATCTTGAGTACTTCCAGGGATCTGTCGTAACGGGCTTGTGGTCTCACTACCTTATACAGGCGGGGAACAGACTCGAGATTGTGATTCATAACCTCTGGCTTCGCATCAATTACGATATCGAGCGCTTCCCAAACTCCGCGGAAGTCCGGAATGAGAATCTCAATCGTTACTCCGGGGATTTCTTCTCTTAGACATCGTATGGTTTCCGCAAAAATGGGCGCTCCGCCATCCTTTCGCTCATCGCGGTTAACGGATGTAATAACCACATGCTTCAGACCCATTAGCTTGGCTGCATCGGCTACACGGGCAGGTTCATCCCAATCGAGCCCTTTATCCGGACGACCGGTTTTGATGGCACAAAAGCCGCACGAGCGGGTGCAAATATCTCCCAGAATCATGAATGTTGCTGTCCCTGCTCCCCAGCACTCACCCATATTCGGACATCTTGCCTCAGCACATACCGTATTCAGTGAATGCGTGCGGATGGTCTGGCTAATCTCCTTGAACTTCCTGCCGGTAGGCAGTTTAACCTTCAGCCAGTCCGGTCTGCGGCCTGCTTTGGAATCGTCTTTTTGTACTGGAGGCTGGGTTACTTTTGTGGCACAACTCATAAAATCTGTCGCTTTTTTGTTATTTGTAAAGGTTGATTATAGGGCTCTGTTCATCAATAACATACGATATTGATTATTTTTTACATGGCTGTGAGCGGGGTCGAAACCAGCTCACATTCAAAAACCGATGCAAAATAATGCATCACTTTTTGCTTTACTTCAAGGGGCTCAACTTCTTTGCCGAGCAGCTGCTTCATACTGCTAACCTTCCGGTCGGCAATTCCACAGGGTACAATATGGCTAAAATAATGGAGGTCGGTATTTACGTTGAGGGCGAATCCGTGCATGGTAACCCATCGGGAACACTTCACGCCCAAAGCGCATATCTTGGCATCGCCGGTCCAGACGCCCGTAAAGCCTTCTGAACGGCCGGCTTCAATACCGTAATCGGCAAGGGTAAGAATGATGACTTCCTCAAGGTTTTTCAGGTAGTTACCGATGTCGGTTCCAAACGTATCCAAATCAAGTATCGGATAACCCACAAGCTGACCAGGACCGTGGTAGGTTATATCGCCTCCGCGGTCGGTCTGTATGAAGGTAGCCTGATTTCGCCTGAGGCCGTCTTCATTTAGCAGCAGATGCCGCTCTGATCCGTTTTTGCCGAGCGTATACACGTGCGGATGCTCCGTAAAAAGCAGGTAGCCGTTATTGTAGCCGCTACCATCTGAATCTGATTTAACCGAAGCGCTTATTTTCCGGCTAATCAGCTCCTGCTGCAGCTTGAGCTGATGCTCCCAGGCGGGTTCATACCCGGTAGGGCCGAGGTCGGCAAAGTGGATTTGTTTGTAAGCTGGTTTTGATGGCATAAAATCTGAACAGAAGGGCCATGCAAATCGTTACCTTTTGGTACGCTTGAGGATAGCCTAAACAGCGGTTGTCATTGGAGCAAAAAACCGTTAAAATAAGCTTAAACAACGGATTTTCAGAATATTTATTAGCGCATTACACCACTTTTTTTCATGCCAGAAACAGGCAAAATTTACTATTAAGCTATGAGCACATCACCCTATTATAAAACCATCGGACTTGCCCGCGAAAATGAATCTCCGGAAAACCCGGGATCACTCGAGAAGAGGGTTGCCCTCATTCCCAGAGACGTTAAGCAGCTCACCGAGGCCGGCTGCCGCGTGTTCGTAGAGCAGGGCGCCGGGGAGGGTGTCGGGTTCAGCGATGATGAATATATCGCAGCCGGAGCAGAAATACAGAGCACTGAAGAGATTTACGCAGGCAAGGATCTGGTTATTAAGTTTAAGGGGCCGGCCATGGAGCACATCCCGCTGATGCGCAAGGGCTGCGCTCTGTTTTGTATGGCTCATTTCCATTCCTTTCCGGATCGCGCTAAGGCACTTGAAGAGCATCAGATTACAGTGATTGCCATGGAGAACATTGTTGAAACGCCCCAAAAGCGTACCGATGACGACATCCTTGGCCGGGTCGCTGCCGATGCCGCGCTTGAGCCATGGATACAGCGCAACGCACAGAATTACCTTACCATCCACATGATGGGCTACCACGACCGCCACCGCGAGCTTATCCGCCGGCTGGCCAACCACAGTCCGGAGCGCTTTTCGGTACTTCAGGCCGGTTTGGATCCGCAGGATGTTTTAGGTGATGTGAGTCAGCGGTTATTCGTATATGATTCGGAGCTATTTCCTGACTCGGAGGCCATCACCCTGAAACTCGAAAAACAGGGCGCGTTTACTTTTGATGTGGCTCAATTCCGCAAAGAATATGGTGATGAAGCCATTCGTCTCTATCGAAGCATTCACCAACCCTGGGATACGGGCCTCAGGCGAATCCAGTGTCTGCATGAAACGGGCATGGCGGGTGCACGCTATGGGTTCACCCTTCTGGCCGGAGAGAGCCCGCTTAAACTGAAAGGGGATAGGGTGAAGGCAACGGTGCTCGGCTTCGGTAACGTGGGCATGGGCTCCATCAACGAGTGCTACCGGCAAGGTGTGAAGCAGACCCACGTACTGGGCAGGCCCCACACGACTAAGGAGCGCATCGCCAGCTGGCTTTCCGATTCTGATCTTGTGGTGAACGGCGCCGAACAGCCCGCTGCGCTTCGGGGTAAGAATTTTCTGGTTACAAACGAGCACCTGAAGTCGACTCTCCGCGATGGTTCCGTAGTGATCGACCTTATTGGCGGCAGCGCCACGAACCGCAGTCCGGTTGAGCCGCTAGTGGAATGTACCTACTTAACGGATCCTCATTTTGTACAGGATGATGTTTTTGTTTCCGGCCTCTGGGGCTGGCCGATGATGGG
>PWID01000154.1 GCA_003555145.1 Balneolia bacterium
GCCATGCGCATGAAGGCTCAGGAGGAAGGCATACCCGTGCCGGCCTTCAGCGATTTATTTAAGGATAAACACATCAACGCCTTTGCCGATTCGGTGAAGCCGCCCTATGTGGTTAAACCGCGCTCGGAAGCTTCGGCTATGGGCATCAAAAAAGTGCACAGCAAGGAGGAGCTATGGGAGGCTGTACACGGCCTGGGTGATGAGCGCTATCGCTTTCTGGTGGAACAGTTTAAACCGGGTGATGTGTACCATGCCGATTCGCTCACCTTCAACGGGAAAGTGGAGTTTTGCTGCGTGAGCCGCTACCTGAGCACGCCTTTTGAGGTCGCCCACGGAGCCGGCATTTTTCGCTCGGCCACCTGCGACCCAAATTCCAAAGAAGCCAAAGCCCTGGTGAAGCTGAACGCATCCGTGATGAAAGGCTTCGGCATGAAATACAGCGCATCACACACGGAGTTTATTCATTGTCATGAGGACGGAAAGTTCTACTTCCTGGAAACCTCAAGCCGTGTTGGCGGCGCGCATATTGCCGAAATGGTTGAGCACACCACCGGCGTGAGCCTCTGGGCTGAATGGGCGAGGATTGAGCACGCATCGGCGACGAAGTCAGATTACAAGCTCACCAAACCCAAGCGCCTGAACGGCGGCATACTGGTTTCCCTGGCGCGTTATGAAGATCCGGATCAGTCCTGTTTTGATGCGCCCGAGGTGAAGTGGACCATCAACAAAAAATGGCACGTGGGCAGCATCATGGTTTCGGAAAAACAGGAGCGCGTCCTGGAGCTGCTTGACCAGTACGCCGAAGTCGTTCAGCGCGACTTCCACGCCAGCGCCCCCCTGCCCGACAAAGCAACAGAGTAATGGTCGAAGGTCCAAGGTCAAAGGTCAAAGGTCAAAGGTCTTATGATTTATGATAGCTGATTTTTGATTGGTGATCTTTGAATGGGGGTAGTAGGACGCAAAATTGGCGCTGATTATGTCTTGTCTGCCGCGGCGAAGACAGGCAGGCAGGCGCAAATAAGCGTGGCGAACCAGCAATTCACAATTCACCATTCACAATTCACCATTCACAATTTTTATAGGAAAGCGAAAGCGAAGACAGACTTGCTGTTTGTTCAACAAGTCATAAAAATCGAGGAAACAAATTCTTATGGATCCTACATCATGGAAACACGCGTTTGACCTTTTCGATACCTATGGCGATCTGCCGTATGATGACTTCATGACCCGTATCGAAAAGCTTCCCGTTGATAAGGATGTCCGGGATATTCTGGTGAAGCTGAAGACTTCTGAGAAAGATTCATCCGATTATTTCGACAGTCTGGGTGAAAAGCTCGGAAACATGGTGAAGCCGGAAAAACCTAAACAGCTGGGCGACTGGAAGGTATTGGATCTGATAGAAACGGGCGGCATGAGCTCGGTCTACAGGGTCGAGCGCAACGATGAGGCCTTTTCTATGAAAGCCGCCGCCAAGCTGATCCACTTCGGTGGCTACAATCCCCGAATTCTAACGCGATTTAAGCGAGAAGTGGAGTTTCTCACCCTTCTCGATCACCCGAATATAACGCGCATTATCGACTGGGGTATTGCCGGTGAGGGCGTTCCCTGGTACATCATGGAGTATGTTGAGGGTAAGCCCATCACGTGCTATTGTACAGAAAATGAGCTGAATCTCGAGGCAAGATTGGAGCTGTTCAAAAAGGTGTGTGATGCGGTTCAGCACGCGCACCGAAACCTGGTAATCCACCGCGACCTGAAGCCAACCAACATTTTTGTGGATAAAAACGGAGAGGTGAAGCTGCTTGATTTCGGTATTGCCAAGGCCATCTCTCCTGATATCAGCGATGAGAAGGATCATATGCTCACCCGGGAAAATCAGGCGCTGATGACGCCCGTTTATGCTTCGCCCGAACAGTTGGGCAGCGAGCCGGTCAGCACGGCCTCCGACGTATATTCTCTGGGAGTGATTCTTTATGAACTGGTCACCGGACAGCGGCCGTACAAGTTTGATGAAATCAATCCGGTGAAAATGCTCGCATATATGAACGAGCAGCCGGTACAGCGGCCTTCATCTGTGTTTCAAAAACTGGAGACCAAACCGAGCGGTATTCGAAAAACGAAGCTTAGCACCGAGCTCGACGATATTCTGATGACGGCTCTCCGCATCGAACCGGAGCGTCGGTACGCTTCGGCCGAGCAGTTCAGCCGCGATATTCATAATCTGCTTAACAACATCCCGGTACTGGCCCGGGCCGATTCTCGCGGATACCGCATGAAAAAGTTCATGCAGCGGCATACCGCCGGAGTGACGGCAGCGGCCTTCTCCCTTTTGATTCTGGTTACGGCCGCTGTTGTAGTTTTCTGGCAGGCGGAACAAACCCGTTTGCAGGCCGAACGGACGACAGCTGTTAAGGACTTTCTGGTCACTATGGTATCAGCCTCCAATCCGTTTATCGGTCCGGGCGAAACGCCAACCGTGCGCGACATGCTCGAGTACGGCTCAAGAAACGTATCCGAACAAATGATGGATCAGCCGCTTCTGGCC
>PWID01000231.1 GCA_003555145.1 Balneolia bacterium
CAGCTGATTTGAATTAACAATAAGCAATTAACAATGTCTCTTAGTTGATCTCAAAGATTTTCTCAGCCTGCTCGTATATCAAATATCGCATATCCTTTGACCTTTGACCTTTGACTTTCGACCTTAGACTTTGGACATTCGACTTTTGACATTCGACTTTTGACTTTCGACTTTTGACTTTCGACTTCCAAATAACAACATAAAAAAAGCCCCGGCCTGCAGTGGATGCGAGCCGGGGCTTTTGTTTTTCTTAATTGGTGATTTATCAGCTTACTTGTCGGTCAGGCTTGTGATGCCCGGAAGCTCTTTTCCTTCCAGGTATTCCAGCGAAGCACCGCCGCCTGTTGAAACGTGGCTTACCTTATCGTCGAGACCTGCCTTCTTGATGGCTGATGCAGAGTCGCCGCCGCCAATAATGGTAATGGCGCCATCTGTGGTGGCATCGGCCATAGCCCGAGCCAGAGCAAATGTTCCTTTGCTGAAATTCTCCATTTCGAAAACACCCATAGGGCCATTCCAGATAATGGTTTTGGCGTTTCTTACCTCATTGCTGAACAATTCCGTCGTTTTTGCACCAATATCGAGGGCCATCCATCCGTCTTCAATACCATCTTCAGAGACTGACTTAAAAGGCGCGTCGTTACTGAACTCTTTCGATACCATAGAATCGACAGGTAGAAGCAGTTTAACGTTGTGGGCTGCCGCCTCTTCAATAAGTTCACCGGCCAGATCCACTTTATCGGCTTCCAGAAGGGAACTGCCGATTGGCAGGCCTTTAGCTTTCATAAAGGTATAGGCCATACCGCCACCAATAATAATAGTATCCACTTTCGGAATCAGATTGCGGATCACGCCGATTTTATCAGATACTTTCGCACCACCCAGAACGGCCACAAACGGGCGTTTCGGATCGTTGATGCTTTCGCTCAAAAACTTGATTTCCTTTTCGAGCAGATATCCGGCTGCCGCGGGCTGAAGGAATTCTGTAATACCGGCAACCGAGCAGTGGGCGCGATGGCTGCTGCCAAAGGCATCGTTAATAAAAACGTCGCCCAAAGAAGCGAATTCCTTCGAAAGTTTCTCATCATTCTTAGTCTCACCGGCATGAAATCGCACGTTCTCCAGCAATACCACTTCGCCGAAACCGGCTGCTTCAATAGCTTTTTTAGCTACATCACCAATGCACTCTTCTGCAAAGTGAACTTTTTGCGAAAGGTTTTTTGTGAGGTACTCAGCTACGGGTTTTAGGCTAAACTCGGGATTGGGCTCGCCTTTCGGACGTCCCAAATGGCTCAGAAGTATAATCTTAGCACCGTTATCTAAAACATAGCGGATACTTGGCAGAGCCTGTACAATTCTATTATCGTCTGTAATCGTACCATTTTTTAGCGGAACGTTAAAATCCACTCTCATTACAACACTTTTCCCCTTCAGATCGAGGTCTTCAATAGTCATTTTTGACATAGCAATACTTTTTAATTTTGATGATTTAAAGCTAGCTGCCCAGCTTCTGACTCACGCAATCTCTTAGCACTGAGGTAATCCGGGATTTCTGAGTCCGGTACTGCGCGTGCGACATATTTAGTTTGGCAGCGGCTTCTTTTTCCGGGGTGTTAATTAGGGATAATATACGCAAAAATAAATCTCTTCTCTTGTCCTTGAGCTGAGCAATACAGGATTTAAGGGCCTTTTCGCGCTCTTTACTGCTTAGCACATCGAATATATCGGGGGGCTGAATATAGCCTTCATCCTCGGCCTCCTCTGCATCGAATTCTTTATTCCAGCTATCCTTACGGCGGGCCATAAGAAACTCATTCTTTACAGAATTAATACAGTATCCGAAGACATTATCGAGGTCTTTGATTTCACCGCTCTTTATTCCGGAATAAACTTTTTCGAAAGCGTTCTGTGCACAATCATCGGCCAGCTGAGGCGCAGCCTTATATACAGACCGCAGGAAAAGTGACATGCGCTCGCAGAGCAGCTCGGAAACTCTGTTGAGTTCGGCAGTTTTATTATCCCGGATTAATTCGGCAAAAAGGGAACTTGTAAGTTTTGCTTCGCTCAACAGACTGTTGGCTAAAAGTGATAAGGTGACCTGCTGTATAACATTACGACTTTAAAATAAGGTGAGCAGGCTAATTAACAAATGTTACAGAAATTATTTTTTAGAAATATTAGATAATTATAATTAGTTAAAAGGAATATAATCAATATCTTGGCTGAAGATTTTTGAGAGCAAAAATTCTTTCTCAAAAAAAAGTTTAAAAAAAAGTGTAACAAATCCGGTGCTCGTGCATCATAGTAATAAGTAACACATAAAAGGGTTCTGCCAGACACAGGTTTTCCGTGTTTGGATAAAAGCGTCGTGGTTTAATTCCGGTTAACCGGTTTAATGACTTTTGTCATATCTCCCACTCTGCTTTTATCCGAATTGAAAACATTCTGTTCGGACAGTACACTTTTTAAAAAAACTGAATTTAATTAATACAACTCATACCAAATCCATATTAGTCATGAAAAATTTCTTCAACTCCCGCGTTTC
>PWID01000094.1 GCA_003555145.1 Balneolia bacterium
AACGCGGCGGAACCGGGGGCGATACTGGCCTTATCGTTGCCATAAACAAGCATTCCGAGTTTAATATTGACGTTTGGGTTGATACTCAATGGCCATCACGCGAATTGTACGACCTGACCGGTAATTTTGATGGCACCATCGAAGTATTTGAAGACGGCCGTGCGCTCATTCGCACCGAACCTTCCAGCTATCACGTTTTTGTGCCTGTTGAGTATGTGCTCGATCAGCCGCCGGTTAACCTGGCTTTAAGTGAAATCACCGAGCCAACGGGTACCCGTTTTATCGGTGAATCTGTTTCCCCGGCCGTTCAAATCGAAAACGAGTCGCTGTTTAGTCAGCAGGGAGTTTCGGTTACGTTCACCATCACCCTGGGAAATGATGCGGTGTATGAGGAGGAAGTTGTTCTTCAGACAATATCAGCCGGCAGTTCACAAAGCGTAACCTTTCCGGCATTTGAGCTTTCTGTTCCAGGCAGCTACACGGCACGGGCCGAAATCGACTTCGAGGCTGACCAAAACCCGGATGACGACATCATAGAAATTGAGTTCAACGTAGTCGATCCGGATGAAGCAACCGCGTTTCGTATCGATGGCGTAATCAACGAGCCTCAGTACGTTCTGATGGCGACCAAAGAAAACGATAACGCCGGGTTTGGACCTGATAAAAACGTTCAGTCACTGTTTTATTACGCCGATTCGGACTCGCTCTACATTGCAATCGAAGGCGAGCTTGTGCTCGGCGACGATGACGGCATCGGCCTTTTTCTGGACTTTGACGAACTGGACGGTCTTCCGGCAGGATCGCCATTGGGTGGCGCTACTGGAGCAACGTCTTTCCTGAATTCATCGAATGAGACAAATCACAACTTTGCTATGGATTTCGAAGTGGATTACGGTTTCGTATGGATCGGCGCCCAAAACCGCGTGCTGATGTCGGTTGCGGATTACACTGGCGAAGAAAAAGAGGGCTTTATCGTAATTCCGGCAGGCAGTAGCCCGACGGGTAACGGACAGACCGGCACCGGACCACTCGAGTCAGGACTTTTCCCGGCCAACAGTATCCGCTACGCCATGCGTAACGACGGAAGCGAGGGGCACGGAGTTGAGATGGCGCTTTCTCTTGCTGATCTTGGCGTGGGGCAGGGAAGCTTCCGCGCGTTTGCGTTCATCGTTTCGGGCACGGCTTACTTCTCGAATGTGCTGCTCCCCGGCGATGCAACAGGTGATGCCGATCCGTTCGATAACTTTGGTTTTAACGTGGATTTTGGCGCTGAAGACGGCGGTCCGTTTCATACCGAATGGTTTGAGCTCGGAGAAACGGTAAGTATACAGGATCCGTCCGGAGAGCTGCCGTCACAGATGAGCCTCAGCCAGAACTATCCGAATCCGTTTAATCCGACCACAACGATTCGCTACGCGCTTCCCGAATCGGGACAGGTAACGCTCGAGGTCTACAACGTGCTCGGGCAGCGTGTCGCCGTACTTGTAGATGAAGTGATGCAGCCCGGATCCTACACCGTTTCTTTCGACGCCAATCGTCTTGCAAGCGGCGTGTATATGTACCGCATAAGCGCGAACGGGCAGGTTCTCACCCGCAAAATGACGCTGGTGAAGTAAAGCCGGAAGGCATAAGAATTTACTGAGTTGCTATGAGAAAGATAAAGCCGGAGTCCGGGTGCCAATGCATTCCGGGCTTCGGCTTTCTTGTTTTACAGACTGCTTTCGTAGATGAGATCGCGCAGCAGCTGTTCCCAAAGCAGCTCCGCGATCATGGCCGCGCCCTCCTCATTCGGGTGTGTATCTCGTGGAATGGTGATGCGGGCAAAGTCGCCATCAACTTTTTCAGAAAGCGCAGGAGTGATGTCAGCATAAGGAATTCCGTGCCTTTCGAAAATCGAATCCAGCTCAAGAATTACTTCCCGGTTGATGTCAGTGAGGTTTTCCTCATACAAATAGCCGGTTGTCCCAACCCATAGCGGAATGTCGAGCTCGTCTGCCAGCTCAGCCAGTTTTCCGTAGAGTTTGTCGGTCAGGGTGATGGCATAGCTGGCGTATTCATGTTCCCACTCGTATTCGGGCATCCGCGGGAGCTCGGGATCGGGATCAGAGCCGTAGATAATATCTGTGAAGTAAATGGACGACCATAAATAGTTTTGAAGCAGGCTTGCCAGCCGGCTGTTTTCCTGAAGTGATTTCCAGAGCCTGCTTTGGTCGAAACTGCGTTTTACCGGGTTTTCCACCCATCGCATGGAGTGTAGAAGCGTGGAGTCGGGCTGGGCGACGTAGAGGTTTTTTGCAAGCATTCTCATGAAGTCATCATAATTATGGATGATGAGAATGCCGTCCATGGGCCAATCGTCTTGGAACTCATGCAGCTGCGCAACCCAGTCGGCCAGGCCGGTGCCGCCGACGCCTGCGTTTATAAAACGAACTCCTGAATCTGGTGCCTCCAATTCAACGCGCCTGTTGAGTAATTCCACAAATGTGTCCTGCTCCTCCAGCAGAAGCCCGAAAGTGAAGGAGTCACCCATCA
>PWID01000240.1 GCA_003555145.1 Balneolia bacterium
GAGCCGGATGCCGGCTCCGAAAAGGTGCTTGTTGAAGTATCGTAGTGATATAACCATACGGTATATTCCGTCTCGGGTTCAAGATCGATCAGGTTAAAGCCGAACGGGCCGGTTCCGCCACCGTCGCCCGGAAGCGTGCCAAAGATGTATTCAGTAGCTGTGGTGGGATCTTCCGGTGCTTCTTCCGTTTCGGAATAGAAGATTCTGTATGAAAGTTCTGCAGCAGGAGGACCTGAAGCAATAAAGATTTGGCCGGACGCTTCAGCAGATTCAACGACAAAACCGACCGGAACGGGCAGCTCGTCTACGAATGCAGCCGCCTTAACATCAATAGATGTAAAGGTGGTCGCCACGATCATTAATAAGGATAGTAAAAGGGCTTTTTTCATAAGTTATACTGAGTTTAGAGTAAAAAAGTGATGCTGTAGTTATATTATAAAAAAGAAAATCAACGGCTGCAATATTAGTGAAAATTTGTTTCACAAACGATGAAATAAATTTTCACGAGGCAAAAAGCTGTCTATGTTGATTGCTGATGGTGTTTTGGTACTTTGTCAAAGTCTTTTTTTTGTCTCAGCTAATTGGCTTGAGTTGGAAATTTTACATTAAGTTGTGCAAAAAAAACGGCATGCCTGCAAAAAAAGCCCTTTTTACCTGTTATCTCTGTGGCGTTAACCGAAGACTTGCCGGATATATGCTCAGGACCCCAATGCGCGCCGTATTTGTGACTTTGCCGTGCTTTCGCGTTCAACCAGTGTAACGGGTATGAGCTTCGTGGAGCCCGAATGGCTAATGCTGCTGTCTTTGTCGCTTAGCTGAGCGGTAAGATGGCTCAGGATATTTTTGCCGAGAATTTCGTAGGGTGTATGTATGGAGGTAAGCGTCGGGTTTTGATACTCGCATATCGGAATATCATCGTAGCCGGCAATAGCTACATCCGCAGGTATGGAGACGCCGTCGCGGGTGGCGCTGTGGATAAAGCCTATGGCCAGGGCGTCGTTGCACGCAAATATGGCTTCGGGTTTTTCTTCGAGGTTTTTGTAGTGCTCGTAAGCTCCTTTGCCGCTGGATATATCGTAGTCGGAGCGGTATTTCATCACCAGCTTAAGGCCGTTTTGCTCACAGTAGTCGATCAGGCCATTTTTGCGCAAATGAGTCTCAAGTTCTGATGAAGGCCCCTGTATAATTCCGATTTTTCTGAATCCCCGCTCGTGAAAATGCTTGCCTATAAGATGCCCCCCGCTGTAGTTGTCGAAAACAACCGAATCCATAACCGGAGTGGCAATTGGCGCAGCGGAAATCATGGGAAAATCATCTACACGATTCAGAATCTGCATGTAGTCTTCTTTGGAAAGGCCCGGGAGGAAAAGAACAGCCGCGTCGAAATGATTTTTCTTGATGGATTCTAAAAACCTGAAGCTGCAATCATTTTCCATGCACACATTAAAAAGCCCGAAGTGGATATTACTTCCGGCCGCAGCTTTCGTAAAACCGTTAAAGAATGAGGCATAAAACTCGCCCGGATGGAAAGTAGTAACCAAAGCTATATAAATACTGTTTCTAAGCTTGAATGGAGCCATGTTGCTAACAATAGGATAGTTTAAACGCTGAGCGCTCTCAAATACCCTTTTAACGTTAGCCGAGCTTATTTTGCCGCTTTTGGCCAGTGCCCTTGAAACGGTAGAAATAGATAGCCCGGTATCTTTGGCTATGTCCTTTAGTGTAATTTTCATGATGGAAAAGATGCGTTATTCAGGATGAAAAATCCCCGTGGAGATAGTACTTGTACAAAAAAGGCAGACCGTAAAGCCGGGCTTAACCCGGGTAGATGATAAAAATCAGGTTTCAGACGAATGTGCTGCTTCAAACTTAAAAAAAGAAAGGGCTGCAGACTTTAGAGAATGCAGCCCTTTCGGAAATAACATGTCGTTGCTTTACTAAATAAACTTACTTAATAAGCGACATAGTACGTGTAAGGGTCTGCTCTGGTGTGGAGAGACGGTACATGTAAACACCTGAACCAAGGTTCATGGCATCAAAACTAACGGTGTGCGAACCAGCAGTGCGCATCTCGTTGTTAACCAGGGTAGCTACACGCTTGCCAAGAACGTTGTACACTTCTAGTGTTACAGGGCTGTTCTCAGACAGGGTGTAGGAAATATTGGTTGTTGGGTTGAACGGGTTAGGATAGTTCTGCTCAAGCGTAATTGAGGTAGGAACTTCCATGCCATCATTAATGCTGGTAGCTTCGCCATTGTCGAACTGGAAATCATCCAGGTACCAGGTGAAACTCTCGCCGGCATCACCAGCTCCGCCTTCCAGATCCATAATGATTACAACAGCATCGAAAGGTGTGTTTGGGGCTATATCGCTCAGGTCCCACTCAAGCTGTACCCACTCGCCTGCTACATCGATAGGCTGAAACATATCTCCGGTATCTACATCAAAATCGCGCATTTCAAGCTTGAGCAATGCGTCAATACCAGCACGGGGTGACCATACTTTAAGACGGAATACAGCGTCATCACTGGCTTCCATAACGCCGTCAGTATGGTAGAAAAAACCAGCCCATGGCTGTCCGCCTTCGCCGGCGCCACCTTTCTTGTACTCAATAACCCAGTCGGTATCATTTATTCCTGATTGATCAGGATTTTCTAAACGAACAAGGCCAGCTCCTTCGAAAGGAAGCATGGTAAAACCTTCCCAGTTTATATCTTCGGTGTTGTCAACATTGAATGAAAGAGGCAGGTCTGGAAGATCTGATGGATCATCTGGAGGCAAAATACCTTGCGCATTCAGGCTTCCAGCAGTCATAAAGATTAGCAGAAGACTAGCAACTGCGATTTTCTGCATCGTAGTAAAAAGCGTTTTCATAGTGCTAAGAGGGTTTAGATGTGTGAATTATTTATAATGTAAGAACCAGAGTCAAAATCTGATTTTATCAGATAAGCACAAGTCCTGCAAATAAATTGCATAAATAATCGCAATTATGCAATATTTATTTCCGTGATTAATCTAAAGGCAAAGAAGAAGCCTGTTTGTCGAGTGATTTTGCCGTGTTGCAGGGACGAATCTAGGGCTAAAGAGCCAAGGCGGCCGTTTTGAATATATGTAAATTATGTACTTGCGGCCGGAGGGTAATAAGAAAACTATATGGTAAAAAAGTAGCATCCCATGCTGTGGAAAAACGGTTCCAAGGCAACCGTCAAGTAACCCTGCGGAATCTGAAATGCGGGCCCCGTTGCCAGGTGGTTCATGGCTCCGTAGACCATAAAGGGCTGATACTCAGTCGTTTTTGAACTGTTGTGAAAAAAAGTATCAAATTTTTTGCACAAAAAATGGAGATTACACAATTTTTCGTTTATATTGGCTTAACACAGAATTGATAAAAGCAACCAAGTGCTTGATTTCAATCATTTCACTTTCCGCAATCACTTCATTTCAATCCCGAAAAAAAGCGCTTCGAAAATTGAAAACAGATTGAAAGACATCCGAATATGATTTGAACCTTTACGACTAAAATGTACTAAAAATGGCAAACCTTAAACTGTTTACGACATGTTTACTCGTGCTGTTGTTCGCCCCGCTGATGGCGCACGCGCAAACAGTAACCGGTACCGTAACCGATGCAACTACGAATGAACCGCTAATAGGCGTGAATATTATTCTGCAGGGCACGAGTATTGGTACCACCACTAATTTTGACGGCGAATATTCCCTGAACGTCTCTGATCTGGACGGCGTACTGGTCTTTCGTTATATCGGTTTTGTATCTCAGGAGATTCCTATAGAAGGCAGAACCGAAATAAACGTGCAATTACGCGAAGATATCCTCATGAGCAGCGAGCTTGTTGTTGTTGCTTATGGTCTGCAGCAGCGTAGTCTTGTAACGAGTGCTATCTCCCGAATTGAGTCTGCCGAAATTGAGCAGTCTACTCCTTTACGCGTAGAACAAGCCTTACAAGGAAGAACTGCGGGAGTTATGGTAATGCAGAATTCTGGCCAGCCAGGTTCGGGCGCAACCGTTCGTATCCGTGGTACGGGTACAACAGGCGATCCGGAGCCACTATATATAGTAGATGGTATGCCGGTAACTGGAATTGATTTCCTTAGCCCGTCAGACATTTCTTCTATTGAAGTTTTGAAAGATGCTTCCGCTACGGCTATTTATGGTGCAAGGGGCGCTAACGGTGTCGTTCTTGTAACTACCAAATCAGGCCGTGCCGACAGAACCCAAATCTCTTATAATGGTTCTATTGGATTCCAGAGTCCATGGAGGCAAACAGATCTTCTCGATGCTCCTGATTATATGATGATCATGAATGAGAGCTTTGCCAACGATAATCGTACGATCCCGTTCCCCGACATTGATGATCGGATTGCCGAAATTGGATCAGGTACCAACTGGCAGGATGAGATCTTCTATTATAATGCACCTCTTACCAATCATAGCTTGAGTTTGTCTGGCGGAAGTGAAAATTCAACCTATGCTACATCAATGTCATACCGCTATCAGGATGGTATTGTAGCGAGAGGGAAGTCGAACTATGAAAGGCTTACCTTCAGACTTAATACTGATAACACGACCGGACGTTTAAATTACGGTAGCCGTGTAAACTACAGTAATATTACAAGCCGTGGTATCGACCCGAACGAAGAGTTTGGTGGAATTATGGCACGTGCAACTAATATTGATCCTGTAACTCCTGTTCGTAACGAAGACGGTTCGTTTGCAAGCTCTCCATTTGCATCTCAGGAAGTTGTGAATCCTGTAGCCTCTATCGATATAATTAACTCACAGTCTCAGCAGGATAAGCTTGTGGGTGGTGTGTTCGGACGGTTTAACTTTACCGATCGTGTCAGTCTTCGGTCTTCCTTCGATGTTGACATGGCATTCTTCAATAATCGTTCTTTCACCCCGATATATGATTTAGGGGGGAATGTGTCTAATAATACTACAACAGCGTTTCAGGAACAGGTTCGTTTCATTACCTGGCAGACAAGTCATGTACTGAATTACAATGATAGTTTTGGGCGCAGTAATTTTGGAGCAATTGCCGGTTTTGAACTTCTTGACAGAAGGAATGAATTTCTGGGTGGAACACGTGCAGACTTGAGCATGCCGAACTTTAATCAGGCATGGCTATCAACTGGTCTGGATCCGGATAGTCAGACTAACTATGGTGGTCTGGGTCTGGAGTCGCTTGCTTCATTCTTTACCCGTGTAAACTACAGTTATAACGAAAAGTATATGTTCGAAGGTGTATTCCGCATGGATGGATCCTCGAAGTTTGGTCCGGATAACCGCTGGGGTTACTTCCCTGCGTTTTCTGCAGGCTGGGTAATTTCTGAAGAAGACTTTATGGCAGATTTCGGAAACCTCAGCATTCTTAAGATTCGCGGTGGATGGGGCCAAAACGGTAGTGATAATATCGGTCAGTTCGGTTTTACGCCAACTATTACCACCCACGCCGGATATGGTTTTGGAGCAGACAGAACGGTTGTAACAGGTGCCTACCCTGGTCAAATTGCCAATACGAACCTCAAGTGGGAAACATCTGAGCAGACCAGTTTTGGTATTGAAACTGCATTCTACGATTATGCCTACTATCTGAACCTGGACTTTTACATTAAGGACACCAGAGGCTTGCTGCTTTCTGCACCAATTCCTCAGTTTATTGGAAATGCAGCTCCTATAGTAAATGGTGGTTCGGTTCGTAATACCGGTTTTGAAATTGAAGCCGGAACGCGCATTATTTCAGGTGATTTCAACTACGATATCGCGCTGACAGGTACCTACAACAAAAACGAAGTAACGGCTATAAATAACGAAGAAGGCCTTCTTTTTGGTGCTGGTGTATCTACCTCCATGAACAACGTAGCGATGGCTCAGGTAGGGCTTCCTATTGGGTTTTTCTGGGGCTACCAGACTGGTGGAATTTTCCAGAACCAGGATGAAATTAATGCACATGTAGGCCCGGACGGCGAGCTGCTTCAACCAAATGCACGCCCGGGTGACTTGATTTTTGTTGATCAGAACGGTGATGGAATTATCAACGATCAGGATCGTGTTAAAATTGGTGACCCTTACCCTGATTTCACCCTTGGTTTTAACTTTAACCTGGGATGGAAAAGCTGGGATCTGAATACCTTCTTCTACGGTGCCTTTGGTCAGGATATTTATACTGGCGGTACCCGCAGACACGACTTGAACATGCCGAACTGGAAAGCTGATGTTCTCGACAGATGGACTCCCGAAAACACTAATACCAACCATCCAAGAGTTACAATCAACGATCCGAACGGTAACTACGCCAGACCATCAGATTTCTTTATTGAAGATGGTAGTTTCGTAAGGCTACGTAACATGACGATCGGTTATACATTACCTTCTGATCTGGTTAACCGCATTGGAGCCAGCAGACTGAGACTGTATGCATCTGGTCAGAACCTGTTGACTTTCACAGGCTATTCCGGTCACGATCCCGAAATCGGATCAGCCGGACCGCTAAATGCTGGTATCGACAGAAATATCTACCCGCAGGCGCGTACCTACATCTTCGGTCTAAACCTTGATTTTTAAGCAATAAATCCATGAAAAAATACATAATAATTGCACTGATTTTCTCCTTGCCTATGCTTGTTACCGGCTGTATCGATGACTTCCTGAGTCATGATCCGCCAGTAGAGCGCGTGCAGGATAACTTCTACCAGACGCAGTCTGATGCCGAGCAGGCACTGTATGCGATTTATGAAACCCTCACTTTCTCCCATGGCCGGGGCAACGACGGGTTTCACCCAATCGACCTGGTTTCCAATATCCTTTCTGATGATGCTTACGCAGGTGGTTCAGGAAGTGGCGACCAACCGGAACTTATAGATTTCAATGCCCACAGCATTTCCGTTACCAATGGTAAAGCACTTGGATTGTGGTCAGACAGATTTACAGGTATATACCGTGCAAACCTGCTGATTGAGAATATCAATGAGATAGAATTCGCAAATCAGGCAACACGCGATTACTTCGAGGGGGAAGCCCGCTTCATCCGTGCATATCATTATTTCAACCTTGTGCGGTTGTTCGGAAACGTACCACTTTTTACCAGACCGCTTGTAGCAACCGATATTCGCGTTCAGCAGGCTGATCCTGGTGAGGTATATGAGTTCATCGCTCAGGAGCTGGTTGAAATTATTCCGATGATGCGTGAAAATATCCCTAATGCTGAGTTGGGCCGTGCCTCTACATGGGCAGCAAAAGCTCTGCTTGGACGCGTTTACTTGTACCACCGCGACTATGCTGTACCCGTATTGGGCGCAGGACCGCTTCCGGTATCAGAGTCTGAAGTTGTTGGTCATCTCGAAGATATAGTTAATAACAGTGGTCATGCTCTGGTTTCGGATTATGCAGATTTATGGGGAACTGCCGGTAATAATAATAATGAAGCCATATTCTCAGTACAGCACATAACCAATACTTTTGGTGACTGGGGCTTTCTGAATGGTTCTATTGGTAACTGGGCAGCACAAATGGGCGGGGTTCGTATTGTAGGCTTTAATCCTACGTATGCACGGGGATGGTCGTTCCAGCCGGTTACGCCTGATCTGGTAAATCAGTTCGATGCAGCTGCGGATTCCCGATACTTGGTTAGTATACTAGATCCCGCTACGGAAGGCGTGAGTGTCAACGCAGGTGAGATGTATCAATGGCAGGGCTTTGCTTTCAAAAAGTTTCACCCTCGCACAGCCGACACTCCCTCATTCAATACAGAATTCAACTGGCCGTATAATCGTCCGGTTTTCCGCGTAGCTGATGTAATGCTGATGGCTGCCGAGCTAGGTTCTGCCAATGCTCAAAGTTATTTCGATCAGGTTCGCCAAAGAGCCTATGGAGATGATTTTGTGTCGATTCCAGCCACACGCGAAAACATTATGGAAGAGCGCAGACTTGAGTTTGCAGCTGAAGGCCATCGTTACTGGGATCTGCTGCGCATGGGGCTGGATACAGCTGCAGAAAAAATTAATGCACAGGCTGTCGCAGGCGATATTTCCATAAACTTCAGAACTGAGCGCCTGGGGCTTCTTCCCATACCGCAGACTGAAATCAATCTGTCGGATAATACTCTGAGACAAAATCCCGGATATTAATAAGATTGATGCTTTAAAGCAGGAGAGCCTGTATATGACTCGATAAATCGGGTCTTACCAGGCTTTCCTGTTATGTGATTAATCGGAAAAAATACAGGTACAACCTATGAATAACCTCAACAAGGCTACAGTAACCAGAACAAAAACAAAAGCTTCGTTATTTACCCTTTTCCCGGTAAATGCAATAGCAATAGCCGCCGCATTGTGCCTGATGGTATTTTATGCGCCGCAGGTACACGCTCAGGACTGGCAGCTGGTCTGGGCAGATGAGTTTGAAGGCGAACAGCTGGATATGGAAAAATGGAGCTACCAAACTGGTGCTGGAGCAAATTATGGCCTGCCGCCAGGCTGGGGTAACAATGAGCTGCAGTGGTATACCGACCGCGAAGAGAATATTTTTGTTCAGGATGGAATGCTGCACATTCGTGCCCTTGAAGAAGAAATCTCAGGCCGGGATTACTCTTCTGCACGTATTCGTTCTTACCAAAAAGGAGAGTGGACGTACGGACGTTTTGAAGTACGTGCAAAACTCCCCAGAGGACAGGGGCTATGGCCCGCAATCTGGATGCTGCCTACCGATCAGGTATATGGAGGCTGGCCACAAAGTGGTGAGATTGACATAATGGAAGCCAAAGGACATGAGGAAAACATTGTTTATGGAAGTGTTCATTATGGTGATCCATTTCCAGGCAATCGGGTTCGCACAGGTACTATTGAACTCGATGAAGGAACATTTACTGACGAATTTCATGTCTTTTCTATAGAATGGCAGCCAGGAATTATTCGGTTCTACGTAGATGATCAGCTTTATTATCTCGTTACGCCAAATAACCTTAATCCGTATAACTGGCCGTTCGATCAGGATTTTCATTTTCTATTGAATGTAGCAGTAGGCGGGAATTTTTCAGGCAACCCCGATGACACCACCGTATTTCCTCAGGAAATGATTGTGGATTACGTTCGTGTGTACCAGGATGCTGAGCTTGTTTCAATCGGTGATGACGGACCTGATACACCTGGTGAAATCAACCTGAAGCAAAACTATCCAAACCCATTTAACCCGACTACACAGATTGAGTACAACCTGCCTGAAGCAGGTGAAGTTAGTCTGGAAGTGTTCAATATGATGGGCCAAAAGGTGGCAACGCTTGTGAACAGCACTCAGTCAGCCGGAAGCCATACGGTAAGTTTTGATGGCTCCGAGCTTGCGAGTGGAATGTACCTGTACCGCCTGACCGCCGGAGCACAGGTGCTTACTCAAAAAATGACGCTGGTTAAATAACCGGAAGTCCGAATCTTTGGAAAGATAGCGGCAGGGAGTGAGTTTTACTTCTCTCTGCCGTACCAAAGAACAAATGTGCTTTGTTTATCCCGAGAAATCCTTTAAGAACCGCCCGGATCTGTAAATGTATTTACGCTCACAAGTATTAAAAACATTGTGAACAATCTGGTGGTTACCTCAAACGCCTAAATCTGATACTGATGTTTAGCCTTAAAAAGCTTCTGGCTCTGCTTCTGTTCCTTCCCTTTTTATTCTCTTGTGCTGCAGCAGTAGACTCAGAAGATAAAAATCAAAAAATTGAAGTCCGGCAAAGTGAAGAAGGCTGGAAACTCCTCGTAGACGGAGAGCCTTTTATCGTTAATGGGATGAACTGGGACTATTTCCCGCCCGGAACCAATTACGAGTATGTTCTCTGGGAAGAGTCTGATGAATTTATTAAAGAAGCGCTTGAGTACGAGATGGGTTATCTCGTGGATATGGGCGTGAATGCACTTCGTATTTACACCGGTATTCCGCAGCGATGGATCGAATACATTTACGATACATACGGTATCTACACCATGCTCAATCACTCTTATGGTCGCTACGGTATGGAGCTCGACGGCGAATGGGTTGCCAATACCGACTATGCAGATCCACGCGTTCGGGAGCGACTGCTCCATGAAGTAAGCGTGCTTGCTACAGAATATAAAGGTACCCGGGGGCTGCTGCTGTACCTGCTAGGCAACGAAAATAACTATGGCCTTTTCTGGAGCGGGGCGGAAACAGAAAACCTGCCGGATTCAGAGCTTGATGAAGTTTACGCAGAGCGAGCCCGGGATATGTATAAGCTTTTTAATGAGGGTACACTAGCAATGAAGGAAATTGATACTACACGGCCAATTTCAATGGCTAACGGTGATCTTCAGTTTCTGGATATAATTGTTGAAGAAGTGCCGGATATAGACATCTTCGGCACGAATACATACCGTGGAATATCTTTCACAAATCTATACGACAGGGTAGCAGAAGAGTACGGTAAACCGGTACTTCTTACTGAGTTTGGTGCAGATGCTTACAATGCAAAAAACCAGGAAGAAGATGAGTACTGCCAGGCGTACTATAAGCACGGTAACTGGAAAGAGATTTATATGTATGCTGCCGGAATGGGTATGGCCGGAAACTCATTGGGAGGCTTTACTTTTCAGTGGAGCGATGGCTGGTGGAAATACGGTCAGACAGAGTCGCTTGATGTTCATAACACGGAAGCAAGCTGGGCAAATGCCGCTTATCAGTGCGATTATGTTGAAGGAGAGAACAACATGAATGAGGAGTGGTTTGGCATTATGGCCAAAAGCATGACCGATGAAGATGGGTTCTTCGAACTCCATCCTCGTGCGGCTTACTTTGTAATAAAAGAAGCCCATCGTTTTAATCCTTATGCAGAAGATGCCAGCCTTGAAGCGCTGGAACATCATTTTGAGCAAATATCTCTGGATGAAGCGGTAGAGCGTGCAGAAAACTATAGAAACAGCCGATAATACATAAATACAGCTAAAAAAATAACGACCGGCCTTGCCGGTTCAGAACACCAATAATTTAGATTTACATGCGCATCATACCTGCCGAAAATTCATGATACGCTGAATTAAGGTGATGGTGCCGCTCTTTAAAAACAATATTTACGGATATGGACACTTACGTGCGAACGAATCCTGAAGCAACAAAAAATTATTTAGAACAAGCAGACGCCGCAATTGAGACGGTAAGTATAGCCAATGAAACGTGGTTTAAGATCAGCAACCACGACAAAATGCGCCCGTTCTTCATGAACGTGGTTAGCGACTCAAATCACTGGATGTTTATTTCCAGCAACGGTGGTCTTTCTGCCGGTCGGAAAAACAGCGAATTCGCTCTTTTTCCATATTACACCGATGATAAAATCACAGAATCGGCCGACATCACCGGTAGTAAAACAATCTTTCGGGTTAAGGGTGATGGGGGGGCAGATGTACAAACATGGGAGCCGTTTTCACAGCGCTATACCGGTCGTTACAAAATCAGCCGGAACCTGTACAAAAACTTTTACGGCAACAAACTGATGTTCGAGGAGACCAATCATGATCTCGGACTCACCTTCCGCTACCAGTGGAACTCGAGTAATCTTTACGGCTTTGTCCGTAAAGCTGAAGTCGAAAATCA
>PWID01000034.1 GCA_003555145.1 Balneolia bacterium
GAAGTAATCGCAACGCGCGGCATGGTCGCTACAAGTCAGCCTTTGGCTACGCAGGTTGGTCTGCAGGTGCTTCGTGAAGGTGGTAACGCCATTGATGCAGCCATTGCTGCCAACGCAGCTACCGGACTGATGGAGCCCACAGGAAACGGAATCGGCGGTGACCTATTTGCCCTTATCTGGCACGAGGAATCCCAAACGCTCTACGGCCTGAACGCCAGCGGGCGCTCCCCTCTCGGGCTTTCCTACGACGACCTGATGACCCGACTGGATGAACTTGGAAGCAGCTCTATCCCGCCACGAGACCTGCTTGCACTTTCGGTTCCGGGAGCTATCGACGGCTGGTTCGAAATGCACGAGCGATTCGGCTCTATGAGCATGCACGATATTCTAAGCGAGCCCATCTTTTATGCTGAAGAGGGTTTCCCGGTCTCAGAAGATATCGCAGCCGGATGGCAGCGCAGTGTGCCGATACTGGGCAGACAGCCGGGCGCTTTTATGGAAACCTTTGCCATTGGTGATCGCGGCCTCCGGAAAGGTGAGATCTTCCGGAATCCTGATCTGGGCAACACCTTTCGCCTGCTGGCCGAACAGGGTCGTGATGCTTTTTACCGTGGTGAAATTGCCGAAAACATCGACGCCTGGATGCGTGAAAACAACGGCTACCTGAGGTTCGAAGATTTTGATCAGCACCGCTCGGAATGGGTTGATCCCGTAACCACCAACTACCGAGGCTACGATATCTATCAGATTGGCGGCAACAACCAGGGGACTGCCGTGCTACAGATGCTGAACATTCTTGAAGCCTACGATCTCTCTTCCAAAGGTTTTGCCAGCGAAGAGACTCTTCACCTTATGATTGAAGCCAAAAAGCTGGCCTACGAGGATCGCGCCAGACATTATGCGGATTCCGATTTTTACACGCAGCCTACCGACCATCTGCTCTCCAAGGAATACGCAGCCGAGCGCCGCGAATTAATTGGCGAGCGCGCCACAAGAAGGCTCACAACGGGCATCAGCGGGCTTGAGGACGGTGACACTATCTACCTGACCACTGCCGATGCTGAGGGCAACATGGTTTCCCTCATACAGAGTAACTTCCGCGGCATGGGCTCTGGTTTTGTGGTACCGGGAACGGGCTTTAGTTTTCAGAATCGTGGCGAGCTTTTTTCACTCGATCCCGATCACCCGAACGTGTACGAGCCCGGCAAGCGTCCGTTCCACACCATTATTCCCGGTTTCGCCATGAAAGATGGTAAGCCCTGGTTTGCTTTTGGCAATATGGGCGGCTCATATCAGCCGATTGGTCATCTGAGCATCATCACCAACGTGATCGACTTTGGCATGAACATTCAGGAGGCCGGTGATGCCCTTCGATGGGATCACGCAGGATCTACTGAACCCACCGATTCTGCATCTGACATGCTCACCGACGGAGGACGCGTACTGATTGAGTCAGCAATCGACTACCAAGTTGTTCGCGCGCTCCGTGCCCGCGGACACACCGTTCAGATCGGCGGCGGTTTCTTTGGCCGCTATCAGGGTATTCTCAGAGACCCTGAAACGGGCGTACTCTACGGCGCTTCCGAATCCCGCACCGATGGTCAGGCGGCTGGATTTTAGGACGCAACGAAACGCGGATTTTGACGCAGATTAACGCAAAAGTTTCGTAGTAACCAGTTACCCGCCCCCTTCGACTCCGCTCAGGGGGCGGGTAACTTGCTACAACTCCACGCCAAGCTGGTTGAGCGGAGTCGAAACCAAGCGGGGTTGCAGTATTTTAATAGATAGATCGAACCACTGTGCCTGAATTTGAGAGACCTTCGACCTTCGACTTTGGGCTTTCGACCTTCAACTAATTCACCATTCACCATTCACAATTGAAGCGAAGCGCCCCATGGCTGAACCCCTCATTTCCTGGTACGGTGAAAAAATCCCGGAGACCATCGCCCTGATCATTCAAAGGGTGATGCCGGAGTTTGATTCAGCGTCATTTCTGAATGAAGCTCTTGATGGTTACGAGGACTTAAGCCTGATGGAGCGCGGCCGACATCTGGCCGATTGCCTGGCGAGCCACCTGCCTGATGAATACCCGGAAGCCGTTCGCATCATACTTGAAGCAATAAGCATTAAACCACCTGAGCCCTATCCCGGGAGTCCGATAGGCTCGTTTCTGTATATGCCGTTCACGGAGTTCGTTTCGAAATTTGGACTGGATCATTTTGAAGAGTCCATGCAGGTGCAGTATGAATTGACCAAGCTGTTCACGGCCGAGTTTAGCATAAGGCCATTTATTGAAAAGCATGAAGCAAGAACGCTAAATCAGCTTCGCGAGTGGACAGCGGATCCAAATGAGCATATTCGCCGCCTCGTTTCGGAAGGAACACGCCCGCGGCTTCCGTGGGGTTCAAGGCTAAAGCGGTTCCAGAAAAATCCGGAACCTGTCATTGAGCTGCTTGAATTATTAAAGGATGATGAATCGCTTTACGTCCGCCGCTCGGTTGCCAATAATC
>PWID01000125.1 GCA_003555145.1 Balneolia bacterium
AGCTACAGCTACAGCTACAGCTTTTGAAGAACGGGCCCGAAATCTTTGTTCATTTCGATGAACCGCTGCGCCACTTTCTGCATAAAGTCATCCGAAATTACAGAAGTGATTTCTTCCGACCGGGTAACCATGCTTTCATCAATTTTATACGACTGCTCATAAGGGCCGGCTTCAAACTTTACGATGTACTTATTATTCCACAAAAAAATTGTAATGAGCATTTGTGGGTGTGATATCCGGCCTATTGTACGCATAAGAAGTATTGTTAAAATGAAGTTTCGTTTTCGGTGATGGCATCCAGCCGGTCGAAAAGCGTTCGAAGCCTTACTGAAGTAATTCCTGCATAAATAAGCGCACCGGCTACAAATACGATGCTGATGTTTTGAAAGAAAACCAGCAGAAAAAATGAGATGATTGCGCTGTCAATCATCAGCTGGGCCACGAGCACTTTTGTCGCAACACGCTCCGGTTTACGCGTAGCCCACCAGCCGAGCGTTACGCTCAATATGAGCAATGGCATCGCCACAAATAGCAAAAAGTTGAACATATCTAATAGGTTGATTAATTCTGATGTGCATTTTTTACTGCTTCACCATACGAAGCGGCATTGTTTGATCAGAAAGTATTTCAGCTTTATGATGATTGATGAATTCCGGGAACACATCATACTTTTCTATCATAGCTGCATCGAACCAGCCGATGTCTTCAAGCATTTGGGCCGAAGATGCTATTTCGGGATCACTGCCAAGCCGGGCTACCCCGGAAACAATATTACATCGGAAATAAAACTCAAGCGCGTGCCACTTTTGGTTGATGTACTCTGAAATAAAAACAAGACCGGATGCTTTTACAACAAGCCCCGTTTCTTCCTTAACTTCCCGCTCTGCAGCATCTTCCATCGTTTCCCCGAATGAAATACCCCCACCCGGCGGCATCCAGAACGAACCCGGCCGGGTTGGCGCATTTATTTTAACCATCAGCAGACGGTTATCCTTTACAACCAAACCACACGCTCTGGGGCGTAACTTACCTTCGAAAGGATTTTCTGCTTCAGATAACATTCAGAGCTTATGGTTTTTATCGCCCACAAGCGATACAGCAACTTTCACAAAATCTACAAAGAGAGGGTGCGGCTCAATTACTTTACTTTTCAGCTCGGGGTGAAACTGTACGCCTACAAACCACGGATGATCTTTTATCTCTACAATTTCGACAAGGTCGCGCTCGGGATTTACGCCAGACATAACGAGCCCGCCTTTTTCAAGATCTTTGCGAAATTTGTTGTTCAACTCAAAGCGGTGTCTGTGGCGTTCATGGATTAGCTCTTCTTCATAGGCCTGGCGTGCACGCGTTCCTTTTTTAACGGCACACTCGTATAAACCGAGGCGCATAGTGCCACCAGTTTCCATACTTTCCCGCTGGTCTTCCATGATATCAATAACAGGAAACGCTGTTTCGGGATCAAATTCGGTGCTGTTGGCATCTTTCATTCCACACACGTTTCGCGCAAATTCTATAACGGCGCACTGCATACCCAGGCAAATACCCAAAAATGGGATTTTATGTTCGCGGGCGTACTGTACAGACGTAAACTTACCGTGTATACCCCTGTGTCCGAAACCCGGAGCAACAAGAACTGCGTTAAGGCCTGCCAGCTTCTTATCTACATTTTCCGGGGTGATTTCATCACTTTGAATCCAGGATATTTCAACCTTGGTATCATTCATGGCACCGGCGTGAATCAGAGACTCAACAATAGAAATATAGGCATCATGATGCTCCACATATTTCCCAATAAGGCCAATTTTAATTTTCTTGCGCGGGTACTTCACCGCCTTCACAAAGCTGTTCCATTTTTCCAGCTTTGGCTCATCACCACATTTAAGATCCAGCTTTTCAATTACGCGCTTATCGAGGCCTTCATCGAGCATAAGAAGCGGCACTTCGTAAATAGATTCAGCATCTATGGAAGCAATAACGTCTTCTATTTCAACATTACAAAACTGCGCAATTTTTGTTCTGATACCGATTTCAAGCGGCACTTCGGCGCGGCAAACCAGAATGTCTGGCTGAAGGCCGATTTCATAAATCGTTTTAACCGAATGCTGGGTAGGCTTGGTTTTAAGCTCACCCGCTGCCTTAAGATATGGAACTAGTGTAAGGTGGATCGAAAGCGTATTTTTCTTACCCATATCGAACCGCAACTGCCGCATTGCCTCAATGTAGGGCAATCCTTCAATATCGCCTACCGTGCCGCCAACTTCGATAATTACGACATCATACTTACCGCTTTCTCCAAGTGAAAGCACGCGTGATTTAATTTCATCGGTTATGTGCGGTATTACCTGAACCGTTTTGCCCAGGTAGGCCCCCTGCCGCTCTTTCATAATTACATCATAATAGATCCGGCCTGTGGTTACATTATTTTCCTGAGAAGTCGTAATGCCGAGAAAACGCTCGTAATGGCCAAGGTCGAGGTCGGTTTCGGCACCGTCGTCGGTTACAAACACCTCGCCGTGTTCGTACGGATTCATAGTGCCGGGATCGACGTTGATGTACGGATCGAGTTTCTGAATCGTGACGGATAAACCCCTGGCTTCAAGAAGTTTGCCCAGGGAAGCACATATAATACCTTTGCCAAGTGAAGACGTAACTCCACCAGTTACGATGATGTATTTGGTAGACATGATTTGCGGATAGGTTGAGTGAGGATTCAGCACGAAAAGATAGCAAAAATGCTATAATTCCCTTCCATTATTCTCGCCTACTTTTGAATCTATCCACTGCGTGGCCTCTTTCAGCTGCTTGCGCTGATAGGCGTAGAAAAGCACGTTAATTATGAAGAATACGATAATCAGATTAAACCACAACGTACTCAGCTGCGTGATGTCGTAATAAAAGCTGACGGCGAAAAAGACTACAAAGCCAAAGTTAAGCAGCATCATAATCATTACTTTTTTGAATTTGGAGCTGAGTTTTTCCTTTTTCTCCTGAAGCGACAGTCCTTCGGCACTTTTGCCAAGCTGTATGGCGATGAAGGTTTGGATACGTTCTTCTGCGGTTAATCCCTTACTTTGCTGATCTTGTGTTTTGCTTTCTTCAGTTGATGTGTTCATCAGTGTATTTAGTAGTTC
This sequence comes from Balneolia bacterium, assembly GCA_003555145.1. Lineage (GTDB taxonomy): Bacteria > Bacteroidota > Rhodothermia > Balneolales > Cyclonatronaceae > Cyclonatronum. Next base: position 3,135 of record PWID01000125.1, read on the forward strand.
GATAGCGGCAAGTCTGCCGGTTAATTTTTATCGTTGATGGCGCGCTCGATGGCATCTCTGGCCAAATCTCTTATGCTTCGCCTGCTATTGAAGACTTCATAAACCTGGTAAACACCCAGCATTGTTACCACACAACCTAAAAGGCTAAGAAACGCAGCCAGCCAGATTGGTTGTATCAGATTGAGAATAGCAACCATTGTTACGATTGCTCCAAGCACCACCTGTGAAACGCCACTTACAATATAAAACAGATTGACCGACTTTGCTTTTTTTGAAAGATTCAGTAAAAAAGAATTGTTTCGGTGTCCCTGATTTGGCTTTTTCAGGTTTTTTTTTGTTGGACCGGTAAATTTTTTAGGTTCCATAACAGCGCCAAGGAAGAACAGAGATTGGATTGGGAATTATGTAAATTACGAAATTCAGTTAATAATATTTCGAATCTTACTTTATACATGTCTGAAAACAACGATTACATCTATGGCATTCACCCCGTAGAAGAAGCGCTCAATAACCCGGATGTAGGGGTTGAAAAAATCTATGTGCGACAGGGGCTGCGCTCGGGAGCGTATGGAAAAATATCTGAGCTGGCTTCCGTGAACAGGGTACCTATTGTTACAATACCCGGAAACAAACTATACGAATTGGTCGGAAAGGTTAACGATCAGGGTATTGTGGCACAGCTTTCAGGTGTGGCATATGCCGAGCTCGAAGAATGGATTGAGACTACAGACTTTTCTGACAATCCATTTATAGTTGTGCTTTCCGAAATTGAAGACACTCATAATTTCGGAGCTATTTTACGCAGCGCTGCAGCGGCAGGAGCTGCTGCCGTTCTGGTTCCCAAGCACAGACAGGCACCTGTAAATGCAACGGTGTACAAAACCTCAGCTGGAACTGCGGGCAAAATTCCAATTATTCGCGTAACCAATATTAATCAGAGCATCGACTTGCTAAAAGAACACGGCTTTTGGTTTGCCGCTCTCGATGGCAACAGCGACAAAACAATCTGGGATGAAAAGTATGATGCCCCAATGGGTATCGTAGTAGGCAGCGAAGGTAGTGGTATCCGGCTCAAAACGGCCGAGCTTTGCGATTTCAAGCTATCCATCCCCATGCAGAACGACGTTGAATCTCTTAATGCATCCGTTAGCGCAGCCCTGGTTATGTTCGAAATACGCAGGAAGCGACTAGGGCTCTGAGGCCATCACCCTACCCATAGGCGTTCACTTCGAAAAAAAAAGAGCTGCCGGTGCAAACCGTGCAGCTCTTTTTTTTAAAATCAACCTGCCTGATAATTATCAGGGCATCTTCATCATGTAGCCGACGCCGTGCAGCGTTACCAGATAGCGTGGATCATCCGGATGCATCTCGATTTTGGAGCGTAATTTCGAAATGTGGACATCCACCGTACGTGTATTTGTGCTGTATTCGTATCTCCACACGTGCTCAAGAAGCGTATCGCGGGAAACCGGTTCGTTGGAGTTGGCAACCAGGAAGCGAATAAGTTCCACTTCGCGTGTGGTTAGCTCAATTTCTTTGTCGGGGCGAACTACCTTACTTTCGTTCAGCTGAACGCGTACTTCACCCAGGTTTACCACATCTATTGGGCCAGGTTTACTGTAGGTATTTACACGACGCAGACGCGCCTGTATACGAGCCAGAAGCTCTTTTACACCGAAGGGCTTAGTCATGTAGTCGTCGGCCCCAATATTAAGACCGGTAACTTTATCGATTTCCTGATCGCGTGCAGTAAGCATGATGATTGGAAAGTTGAGCTTCATTTCGCGCACTTTCTTGCATACCTCAAAACCGCTCATTCCCGGGAGCATGATATCGAGCAGCATAAGATCGGGCTGAAATTCTGGCACCTTAGCAATCGCATCGTTACCACTTTCCACGATAGCTACTTCGTAGCCTTCATTTTCCAATGTATCGCGTAATGTAAACACGAGACTTGGCTCATCTTCTACGATTAAAATTCGTTTTCTAGACATACTCTGGTTTAGTTTCTTTTTGATCAATTGCTTTGCCATTAGGAGAAAATTGTAATTCGTTGTCAGCTACAGGGAAGGAAACCGTAAATGTTGAGCCTTCTCCGTAAGTACTTTTGAGATTAATCTTTCCGCCGTTTCTCTCAGTCAGATTTTTCACTATAGAAAGGCCAAGACCGTGTCCTTTTGTACGTGCAGTAAGCGAGTCTTCCACCCTGTAAAACTTATCGAATATAAGTTTTTGTGAAGCAGACGGTATACCTGAACCGTGGTCTTCTACTTCAACAAAGACTCTTTTATTATCCGAGTAAACCCTTACTCCAAGATACTTTTCGTCGGGTGAATACTTAACTGCGTTTTCGATCAAATTGCCTAAAATGGTTTCAAAACTATTTTGATCGATTTTTACAAAAGGGATATTATCATCAACTTTTAAATCGATTGTTGCACCCTTTTGCAACAGGTAACTTTCCTGCTCGGCTATATATTGCCTTACAAGTTCATCGAGCCTCAGAGAAGCTGGCTTAAGTATTAGCTGCCCCGCCTCGTTTTTGGCTACATCCAGAAGCTTTTCGATCATACTTCTTAATCTGAGAGACTCATTGTAAATGTGCTGCCCGTAAGACTCAAGACGTTCGGGTGTTGTTACACGACCATCAGCAAGATTTTCACCAGCTGCCTGCATTACGGCAAGTGGTGTCTTAAGCTCATGCGTTACATTAGCTAAGAACGAAGCCTGACGCATACTTAGTTCCCTCTCTCTTTGCGCCGCTACGTACATAAAGACAAGACTGCCCAGCAGCAAGAATACTGCCACAGCTAACAGACTTATATTACGAATGAAAGAAGCTTTCGATGCAGCTACTTCGGGCGTTTCGAAGTAGCGCATTTTAATATTCCAATCTTCCAGCATATTCGGAAATCGCTGTATGTAGTCCCAGCCGTCGCGTGAAAAAGAATCGACATCGATGGTGTTCGAGGTAACCATTTCTCTACGGCTCCAGTCGTCGAGCCAAATAGAGACGCCGGATTCTTCGAAGCTGCCAAATCGTTGCCTGATTTCTGCGCCAATTATGTCGTTGGTTAAATATTCTCTGTTAATTTCAAGTGTCAGATAACCAACCACTTCCCTCAGCTCCGGATTAAACAAGGCCATGGTAAGGGTGCGATATGAATCGAAAATATTGCGAACAGGCCATTTGTACTCCGGTACAAGTACGTTCATCCGGGTTTTGGCCATGCTAAAACCATCACAAACAACGCTGGGAATGTTGCTTATTATCGTGAAATCGCTTTGAGTGTGGTCGAAAAACAAAACCTCTTGGTCACTTTGACAAGGATCCTGATCCGGGTAGATAAAATATGCGGATTCGTACAGCGGATCTTCATTTACGCTTTTAAGTATTTCATACATCTGTGGCGGAATACCAGCCTGCTGCTCACGCATTTCACGAAACTCATTCATATCTGTGCGCCACAATTCGTTAACCGGGCTGAGCATACGGGCTCTTACTCCTAGCACCATGTCCTCCAGCTGTTCCCTTTGCTTTTCCACTGAAGAATCCACAGCGCTCACATGAAGCGAATACAAAGAGTACAGATTCATGCCGGTAAGGGCAAGAATTGCCGCTATACCCATGGCAAGCAGCGTAACTCTAAATCGGGAATATTTCTTCATGCGAATTCAAAAATTTGCTTTTAACGGACTTGAATGATTGAATTTACAAAATATATTTTACAATTCCCTCACAGGCTCCATTGGACATTTCCTTTCTCGTTCTACGATTCCGAAACGCTTTAGTCCTGCTGGAAGTATTTTACTTAAAGTGGTCGTTTTTGGTTCTCAGTCAAGACAGAGGGGATTACTAAAAATGCACGACGTTAAATTATCGCTTCACCAAATAGGATCTTTGATAGAACAACCAATTTGGTCGCTTTCGCCCGCAGTTGCTTAGAGTTGCTTCTGGGTTCGGGGTTTGGAATGGAGTTTTTTGATAGACACTTCTTTTCACCCAGAGCATGTATTACCTGGAAAAATATGCCTAAAACTCCAGGCTGTCGGTTGACACCGTTAACCCTGGCTTATTAAAGAACTCTTATTTTTTTTACATCAGTACACATTATATTGGCTAACTGCATTACTAAATTAACATAAAATCCGCAAATTTTGCGGCTAACTAAGACTATTGTTTATGTATAAAAACCCTCTACTAACGAGGGCTGTGCTGTTTTCAGTCATCACAACGTTCCTGCTAGGCCTATGGCTTAGTCCGGCAGATACATTTGCACAACCCACAGATGAAATCGAATGGTATGAAGGATACATTAAAATAAAACTTACTGAAGAGGCTAAAGCCGCGCTACCTTCCGGGCGCATGCTGGATAATCCTCAGAGTACGGGTATCAGCTCGATCGACATGCTCAGCCAACAGTTTAACGTTGTGAGTTTGGAGCCTGTTTTCCGAACCGACCCCCGTTTTGCTGAAAGACACAGAGCATATGGTCTCGACAGATGGTATCGTCTTGAGTTCGATGCCTCAGAGAATGAAACACTTGTTGTAAACGCATTTCGCGCGCAACTGGAAATCGAAACTGCAGAGCGCGTGTACAAGCGTCATTTAATTGGAAATATTCTCACGAATGATGAAATCTTCGACATCCTGAATTTCGATGATCCCCGCCTTGCAGAGCAGTGGCACTACAATAACACCGGGCAAACCGGTGGTACTCCCGGCGCTGATATTAGCCTTTTTCAGGCATGGGGGGAAGAAACAGGAAGTTCAGATGTTATTATTAAAGTGATGGATTCCGGAATAGACCTCAACCATCCTGACCTGCAGGGCACCTTTTGGGAAAATCCGTTTCCGGGCCCTGAAAACGGCTTTGACGGCGATATTCACGGGTGGAACTTTGTAACCAATTCATCGAATATTCAGGATCAGAACGGACACGGAACGCACGTATCCGGCACAATTGCTGCACGAAACAATAATGGTATTGGCGTAGCCGGTATAGCTGGTGGCGACGCAAACGGACCGGGTGTACAAATAATGACAGCCCGTGTTTTTTCGGGCACAAACAACACTCCCGGTGGCTTTACTGAAGCATTTGTTTACGGCGCTGATAATGGCGCTGCAATTTCCAATAACAGCTGGGGTGGCGGCGGATTCTCGCAAGCGCTTAATGACGCCATTACCTATTTTATAGATAACGCCGGTTTCGACGAAAACGGTGAGCCTTGGGGACCAGTACAAGGTGGATTAGTATTTTTTGCAGCCGGTAACAATGGTTCTGCTAATCCAAGCCAGCCGATTGCGTCTAATCCAGATGTAATCGCAGTTGCCTCAACAAACCATAATGATCAGAAAGCATGGTACTCCCAGTATGGCGACTGGATTCATATTTCTGCACCAGGTGGAGAAACAGCATTTACCGGCGACCCAGAAGGTGTATTAAGCACAGTTGTAGGCGGTTATCAGTTTTACCAGGGCACGTCTATGGCGTCTCCGCACGCTACAGGCGTAGCTGCGCTGGTAGCATCTAAATACCCCGGCATTACTGCAGAGGAAATTTATGAGCGCATGCTCTTCACAGTAGACGATATTGAAGGTTCATTAGGACAGTTTCAGGGTCAAATGGGCGCAGGAAGAATAAATGCCTTCCGTGCACTCGAAGACGACGACGGTGTACCGCCGGCGACTATTACCGACCTTGCAGCAGTTGGAGCACCTACCGAAAACTCAATTACGCTCACCTGGACAGCTCCGGGCAGCAGTGGTAATGAGGGGCAGGCTTTCCGCTACGACTTCCGGTATTCAACATCACCAATAAACGCCGGCAACTTTGAAGATGCCACTCCTTTAGAGGCCATTCAAAACCCCGCTCCTGCCGGTGTAACAGAAACGCTTCTGGTTGGCAATCTCGATTCTCAGTCCACCTACTACTTCGCTGTTAAAGCGCGTGACTTGTACGCTAACTTCAGCGACATCTCCAACGTGGTTTCAGAAACAACCGATGGATCCCCGGCTATTGCCGTTTCAGCAACGCAGCTCTTTTCTGAAATTGTAATTGGAACAACCGAAGACAAACCGCTTACAATAACAAATACTGGTGAAGGCGTCTTAAGCTTTGTTTTTCCTTCTTACCTTACAAATGGCGTGCTTAACACTGAAAACGCTGCCCCGCTTAAATCTCGTGCAACGTATACAGCTACAGCACGTGATAATGCCGAGCTTTCGCAGCGAAACATCGTTTCACGTTATGAGTCAGGAGAAATCAGGAATACAAACTCCAGGGAGCAGGCCGTGATTGATGCACACAAAGAGCGTATCGATTCTCAGGTGTCTCATCCTGCCAGCTCAGGATCCGGAGTTGTTATAGAATTCGAAAGTTTAACGGCCTCCGGTAGCGAATTCTTCGACGTAACCGGCGACGGATTTACCGGAGAACTAACTGCAGTAACTGCAGATTTCGTAATAGACGCGGCTGGCGGGCAGACCTGGGCAAGTGATTTTGCGCTTATCTTTACCACAGAAGACGAAATTACTTCATCTTCTGTAGTTCTTCAGGTTGGTGGCTTCTCCACTTACGGACCAAGCGGCACCAGAATCCCATGGGGAACCGGGGGTAGCGGCACGCCGGGTACAGCTGTTAATACAACTATAGATATACCTACCCCGCTAAACGTCGAAGACCTTTACGTATGGATAGGCCATGGATGGACGACCGGACCGGAAAGCACATGGAGCGGTTCGATCGAAATGGTTGGTGTGAATGATGCTCCAACTTTTATCTCAGCAATCACTCCTGCTGCCGGTGATATTCCGGTAGGTGGCGAAGTGGAAGTTTTGGTGACTTTCGATGCAACGGATATTATCGCCGGTGTTTACGAAGGCGTTACTGCTCTGCGCAGCAACGACCTGAGCAATCCATCGATCCCGATTGAGTTCTTCCTTCAAACCGAAGGTGGTGAAGTTGATCTGGTAAGCTCTGCAGAAGCCCTGGAATTCGGGAATGTATTCCGCAACGACAGCCGCACGCTTTCTTTCAGTATTCTGAACGATGGTACTGCAATTGCAGAAGTAGACGAAATTATTATTTCAGGTGATGTCTTCACGATCGGGTCATCGGATGGGTTTGTACTTTCACCTGGCCAGTCTAAGCTTTTTGAAGTAGACTTTACTCCAGTTGAAGCCATCGAATACAACGAAACCATCACCATCACCAGCAACAACCCTTCTGGTGATCTGGTAATCGAGCTTTCGGGTACCGGTACAGAAACGCCCGAACTGGTTTTAAACCCTGATACAATTGAAACAACGCTGGAAAGCGGTGAAACAGAGAATGTTACATTCCAGGTTCTCAACGAAGGCGATGGTCCGCTTGAATTTGCTTTCCCGGCCTTTGCCATAGAAAGAATTCTTGCCGGTGATGTTGATTTCGCCCATTACCAGCCACTTTTCAGCAGATACGTATCTGTAGAGCAAACTGAAGAAATGGCTGTACAGAACAGAGAACGAAACATCATCAACAGATATCTGGATGGACGCGAATACCTGTTTTTACCGGGCGACCAGCAGATTATTGACCGCTATCTTGCCGAAACGGAGGTTCAGGGCAGATCTACTGAAGCGCCGCAAAACACCGATTCATACATAATTGAATTTGAGGGCTATACCGCTTCAGGTGGCGAATTCATGTTCATTACTAATGATCTAGGTGGTGAACTTACCTCCGTTACAGCCGATTTTGTAATCGATGCTGCAACAGGCGGAACATGGGCCAATGATTTCGGAATTCTCTTCACTACAAGTGAAGATATCACTACCGAAACTGTTGTACTTCAGGTTGGTGGACTTACGAGTTACGGACCAACCGGAACTCTTATCGCATGGGGAACAGGCAGCAGCGGAACACCCGGCACTGCTGTTCAGACTACAGTAGAAATCCCATCGCCTCTGGATGTGAGCGACCTGTACGTTCATATCGGTCATGCCTGGACACCCGGAGGCACAAGTACATGGAGCGGTTCCGTTGCGCTTAACGGAGTTTCGGATCTGCCTGCTTTCATAACCTCTGTAGAGCCTGCATCCGGAACTGTTGAGGCTGGTGAATCGCTTACGCTTAGCGCTGTTTTCGACGCTACTGGCTACACCTCCGGAGTTTACAATACAGAGCTCATGATTACGAGTAACGACGTTAATAACAGCCCGTCTATCCTTTCTGCTATTATGAATGTAGAGGGTGATGCCATCATTACCGTAGACCCGGCCGAACTCGACTTTGGTCTTGTTGTGATTGGTGAAGATGCTTCGCTGAGCGTTACCGTATCGAACACCGGTTCGGATGTGCTTTCAGTAAGCGGCTTCAGTACAGACGACGAGCAGTTCTCTGTTGAGTCTGCTGCTTTCGATCTGGA
>PWID01000248.1 GCA_003555145.1 Balneolia bacterium
CCGATGGGATTCCGTTTCTGTCTGAAGCCTTAAACTGCGTTCCGGTCACCGTTATGCGACCTGTCCCGGCCAGCACTTCAAATATGCGTTCGGGATTGGAGGTCACGTCAAAAAGACCTTCGCCTTCTATACGATAAAGATGTGACTCGCCGGCACTTTCCCGGTAAAGCGATGCAAAAGGACGAAGGGTTACCGTACTGCCGTCTTCAAGCGAAATTGTTTGTACCTGATTTGAAAGTTCGGATAGCTGACCAACCGGCAGTTCATCAGCCTGGCGTAGTAAAAACAGACTGCCGAAGAAAACCAGCACAAGCGCTGCCGCTGCCCAGTACCAAGCCTGGCTTATTGGCAGAGGGAGTTTATTGTCTTTCGGAGAAGCTTTGGTTTCTGTCTCGATATTCGTCCATACTCTGGACTTGCTATCAGGAATCAGGTCGGAATATTTGGTTTGAGCAGAATCACGCGCCTGCATAAGTCTGCTGAGAAGCGGATCACGCCCGGATATATCACGGCCCTCCTCCAGGTTCTTCCCGAAATTGCGGGCGAGAATCAGGTCAGGGTCGTTATTATTAAGATTGTCGTGCTCCTGCATACATGCTCCTAATCGTCAAATTCGATAATGATCACAATTCGCTGACCAGTCTCTGTATCAACTGTGTATATTCCTTCGGCCTCGATTTCTTCACCCTGCAGCAAGGCATCGTTTAAATCTTCGAGGCTGAAATAATCGCTGTCCTCATCGTAAATAGTCTGTTCGGTAATGAAATAGGTCTGCCCGTCGGTGAGGGTAAAACTTTGCTCAGAAAGATTTACAGATACCACGTGCTCATCGAAGGTGCTGAATACGTTCTCATTATCGCTATCGAGATCTATCTCAAATTCGACCTCTTTAATCATACGTAAACCGGTAGCCAGATCGATGGAAAAAGTGCCTTCAGCTTCGACCGGAAGACCGCTCTGCACGGCTGTGGCTACATCCTGCAGACTTGCCAGCCCGTCTTCGTAGTCAACGTCAGAACTTTCGGTAATATAGAAAGTTCGGCCATCGGCAAGGGTGAAGGAAGAGTTGCTGAGATTTACCTGAGTTACAAAATCTTCGAACTCATTATCTTCAAGCTCGAACTCAACTTCCGTGGCAATCCAGAGGTTTTCACCTTCCTGCGGCTGGAAATAATCGCCCTCGGCTATGATGCGGATATTCTGCTGTAAAGCGGCGCTTACTTCTTCGAGACTGTTGAAATCCCCATCATCAAATACGGTATCATCGTTGATTTGGATTCGCTGACCGTTGGCTATAGTAAACAGTCTGTTTGATAAATCGACCTGCGTAACGCGACCTTCGAACTCATCGTCATCAAAAAGATCGCCGTCTAATATCCGAAACCGCAGATCGCTGAATGCCTGTCTGAATGAAAGCAGGGCAGTACCATCTCCGTTAAGGTCGATGGTTCCGTTAATAATCTGGGTTTGCGGACCTGAACCTTGATCAATTCTCTGAACCGACTCGTAGCTGAGCGCGCCATATACGCCTCTTCTGAAATTCCGGCTGGCCTGTACCTTTTCTTTATCGATTTGAATATCGAGGTAATTGATATCGAGCGTGTATTCGCTTTCGGCCGTTTGTGTTCCGTTTTGAAGGCTCAGATACCGGCCTTCACCAGAGTGATACCCATCGATGGTAAGAGTAGCGGTTTGATCGGAGAGCCCGGTGAGAAACAAGACGTCGTTTCGGGTAAAAAATGACTGTTTGATGTCGTTCTCGATTTCACCGTTTCTGCTGCCCCTGTACTCAACGGCATCAATCTGGGAAGCCTGCGCCTGCGGATCGCTTATTGTGCCGCCGGAAATGTCGTAAAAAATATAAACAAGCTGGTGTTCAGTCGTCTGGTTGGTAACATCCTGTGTAGTCCGGGTAAACTGTACCGTATGCTCACCGGTCTCGGGGTTGAAGGAGTGAGTATAGTTTTGAGTTCCAGCTGTGGATGCACCCGGAAAATCCAAAACCCCGGGGCGTAACCCGGATTCGGTCGGAACCGCAAACGCTTCGCTAAAGGTGGAGACCATCCCGCTTTGGTTTTCAGAAACAGATTCACCGACTACCGAACCTGCGATGAATGCATTGTCGGGATCAAGCTGCGATGAGCCGGAGTCGTAACGGTCCGCGAAGCAGCTTTGAAGCAGAAAAGCTGCGGCAATAAGGCCCAAAAAGCGATAATATGAAGTGATCATGGCGTATAGTTCATTAAGTATATAATGTATACAGCTGAGGACCATGCTTACCCCTAAAGTACATTTAAAATTTCTTCGCCATAAATTCGAATGAGCGCGCTCCGAAGATCCTTGAACGCCAGCGCCATGTGGTTTTCTACCGTTTTGGGACTAACATCAAGCGCCTCAGCGGTTTCCTTATAGGTTAGCTGCTGCATGAAGCAGAGCTGGAATACGATGCCCCGTTTTTCAGGCATTTTGTTAACGATAGAATGAATATGCCTGAGTAGTTCCGAATGCTGAAGCTCATTTTCTGTGGCCTCACCCGGCATATCTTTAAAACTGTCGTCTTCATCGTTGAATTTCGACTCGTAGCTCAAATAGTTAAGCATGCGGGTGTAGGCAATCCGGAAGAGGTAGGCTCGCAGTGATTTGGTTTCGTCGATTCCATCGCGTTTATCCCAGATAATGACGAACGCTTTCTGTATAAGGTCCTCGGCTTCGTCGTGAGACAGGCCCTTGCTGCGGAGGAAGCGATATAACGATTCGAAATGAGCGTCGAAAAAAGACTTGAACGCCCCGTGATCACCATGTCTTATTTTGATTGCAAGATCCGTTTCCTCATCGCTCCGGTTTTTGGAAACGGCTAATAAAACAAATATAATTTCCGGAGTAAATATCATCTCTCAAGCATAAGAAGAAATACGGTTGATGGAAATAGTTTTGTTGTTTTATTAATACACAGGCTAGTCCGGCTTCACCCACCACGTAAACGCAATTAGTAAGGGGTGAAGCACAACGAGTCTTACCCACGCTCCCCAAAGCGGCAGACAAACCTCGTCTGAAACGCAACCGCCCACCTGAATCATGTACACGTGTACCGGAATGAAAAGTACCATCAGCACTATGATTCCAATAGCCGCCAACCGCGCCCATGGCCGAAAGAGCAATGCTGCCCCCAGTACAACTTCTGCAAGGCCGGCCGCGAAGTTGAGCACCTCAGGGGCAGGAAACCAGCCCGGCATCATCGGATAATAAAACTCCGGGTTGATGAAATGATAGATTCCGGCAAGGATGAATCCGAGTCCAAAAACAAGGCGTGCGGCAAATTTCATAGTATTATAAGCAGGGTGATGGGTGGGGAGTTCAGACTTAGTAACTCGAAGCGGCTGCGCTATAGTTCGTTGCAGTGCTGAAGTTTCCTCAGGTTTGCGTACCTTAGTGGTTCTTTTAAAATCACACTTTTTGAAAAAACTCTGGTATGGAAACTGTAGTTGTATACGAAATTATTGGCTATCTGGCATCGGTGCTGGTCGCTATCTCCCTGATGATGAGCCGGATTGTACCCCTCAGGATTTTAAACCTCATCGGTTCGGGTACTTTCACTCTGTATGGTTATCTCATTGGTTCGTGGCCGGTTGCGGGTATGAACTTTTTCATCGTACTCATTAACATCTACTATCTTATACAGATTTACAACAGCCGCGAATTCCTGCGTATTCTGGACGTTTCCCCGGCCGATGAGTACCTGCGCTATTTTGTCGATTTCTATAAAAACGACATCAAAAACTTTCACCCCGGATTTGACGCCAAAGCTGATGTGGGTGAAATTAACATGCTGGTGCTGCGCGACACGGTTCCGGCCGGTGCGGTAAGCGGGGAGCTGGATAAAGGCCGCTTAACCCTCACTCTGGATTTTGTGACACCTCAGTACCGGGATTTTAAAATCGCCAACTTTCTGTATGCCGAGAACAAAGACTATTTCAGAGAGAAAGGCATCAAAGAGATTGCGGCTCTGCCCACCGATGACAAATATGCGGCTTACCTCAAAAAAGTCGGATTTGTACCCACCGGCAGCTCAACGGATCCGTATCTGCTGACGCTTTGAAAAGTAGATTTCCGGTTTATTTATTTTCGGACTGACCCTTCAATCCGATGATAAGAACGTACATGCCCGGCAGTATGAGCAGGGTGAGGAACGTGCCGGCAATAAGTCCACCGATTACGGTTACTGCAAGCGGCTGCAGGATTTCGTAGCCTTCACCAATACCAATGGCCAGCGGCAGCATGCCAAATATGGTGGTGAGGGTAGTCATGATTACGGGCCTGAAGCGAACCCGGCCGGCTTCTGTTACGGCCTCGGCGGTTGTGTAATCTCCCTTGTAGCTGTATTGATCGGCAAACTCCACGAGCAGAATAGCGTTATTTACTACAATCCCGGTCAGGAATACGACCCCGAGCAGTACCGATGCGCTTAGAGGCAGTCCGGTAATCCAGAGCGCTGCTGCCACGCCAATGAGCGCAAAAGGCAGCGAGCTGATAATCACCAGCGGGCTGAGCAGTTTTTCGTATTGTACGATCATCACCACAAACACGAAGAAAATCGCCAGCAGTATGGCCAGCTGCAGCGAGCTGGCAGATTCTTCTATGGCCTCCTGCTCACCTGCATAAATGATGCTGTAGCCGTCGGGCAGCTCGAAATCCTGCATGGCTTCCCGGATTTGTGCGGCCGTCTCGCCAATGGTGGCTTCATCCAGGTTCGCGGTAACGTTCACCCAAACCACCCGGATTTGATTATAGCGCTCGATATGCGCCGGGCCGGTGGTTTCTTCGAAGCTCACAAGGGAGCCAAGTGGCACAAAACCACCATTGCCGTTGGGCATTGGAATCTGGCGAAGCCCGGCCGTGGTTCCGGTTAAATCCCTCGAATAACGGACGCGTATGTCGTACTCAAAACCACCTTCCACGTAGCGCGTGGGCACGTGACCTTCAACTGCATCGTACAGAAATCCGGCAATGCGGTCGGTGTTGATTTGAAATTGTGAAGCGCGCTCTTCATCAACATGAATGAGCAGCTGTGGCACGCGTTCGTCACGGCCGATTTGCACATTGCCAATCCCGCTGATGCCCTCCGTTCTGCGAAATGCATCACGGGCAAGGTCCTCCAGCGTTTCCAGCTCGTCGCCAACGATTCCAATGGCTATATCGGCCTCAACCAGGCTGGTTTGGAGCCCTTCGATTCGGGGACCACGGATGCGCTGCTGAACAAACGGCAGCCCGAGCTCGTCTGCTTTTTCCCGGAAATCCCGTACCCATTCTTCGGCCCGCATACCGTCGCGCTCGGAGGCAGGCTTGAGCTGCACCACCAGGTCGATCATGCCGCCACGAATCGACAATTGCCCGCCGCGAAAATATCCGCCGGATGTAATGTACACGGTTTCCACATGTGGCATCTCGAAAATGGCGTCCTGTATCATCGAGGCCACTTCGTTTGTTGGCTCAATCGACGTTCCTGACGGCAGGGTGAAGCGCATGGTTATGCGGCCGTCGTCGACCGAAGGCATAAATTCGGTTGGTAAATCACGAATTAGCAAGATACTTCCGGCCAGAAGTATAGCGGCACCGCCTAGCAGCAGCCACTTAAACCGGATGGTTTTGCTGAGTAAATTATGATAGCCGTCCGTTAATCTGCTAAAGCCGCTGTTGAAGGCCCTGATTGGTCTCGAACCGGCTAGTCCGCGCTTGGTGTTGTCGTTCTTAACAAAGGCCGCCAGAGCGGGCACCAGCGTGATGGAGGCAAGCAGCGACGCCACGATGGCAAATGCAATGGTGAAAATGAGTTCCCGAAACAGCAGTGCAGCCAGTCCGGTAATAAGCAGAAAGGGGAGCACCGCCGCGAGGTTGGTCATGGTTCCGGCTACGACAGCTGATAAAACCTCACCCGATCCGTCATGGGCGGCGTCTTCGGGAGATTTCCCCAGCTCTTCCTGATGCCGGAAAATGTTCTCAATCATCACGATGGCGTTGTCGATAAGAAGGCCGACGCCAAGCGCGAGTCCGCCAAGGCTCATGATGTTCAGGGTAAGGCTGCCCGCGTTCATAAGCACGAATGTGGCAATAATGGCCACGGGAATCATGAGGGCGACTATAAGCGAGCGGCGGATGCTGCCGAGAAACAGCAGGATCACAATCATGGCTAAAAGTCCGCCAATTATTGCAGCGGTTACGACAGACCGAATAGAAGAGGTGATGAAAAACGACTCGTCGCGAATAACTTCAATATCATAATCGGGCGTTATGAAACCTGAGTCGCGAAGCTCATCGAGGCGGCTGTGCAGATTCTCGATAACGGCAACGGTGTTGGCCTGCGGCTGTTTCATCACCGAGACCTGCACGGCTTCTTCCCCGTTGAGGTAAGCAAAAAGCCGCTGCTCCTGATGGCTGTCCGAGACGTCGGCCAGGTCGGCCAGTCGTATGCGATGGCTGCCGTTGTTTACAGGCACCAGCGCAGAGGCTACGTCCTGATAGGAGCGAAATCTGGTTTCGGTGCGTGCCATCACATCGTACTCATAAGAGGTGATGTTGCCCGCGGTTTCATCAATATTCCGGGCGGCAAGAACATCGCTGATGTGGCTCAGCCCCAGCCCGTACGACTGAAGCCGTTCGGGGTCGGCAACTACCTGAATTTCGCGCACTTTACCGCCGCCAAGATCAATTGTTCCCACCCCCGGCACGGATGAAAGCTGGGGAAGTAACCGCTGGTCCACCCAGTCGCGGACTTCAATAGGGGAGCGTACCTCAGAAGAAATAGCCAGTTCAAAAACCGGGCTTTGTGAAGGGTCCATCTTCATAATACGCGGCGGATCGATGCCGTCGGGCAGTTCGGTCCGGGCCCGCTCTAGCTGCCGGCTGGCGTCCTGAAGCGCAATATCGATATCGGTGTCGAAATCGAAGTACATCTCGATGTAGCTTCGCCCTTCGGATGCCCGCCCGTGAATTTCGGTCAGGTTTTCGGTAGCCGACAGGTTTCGTTCAAGGGGCCGGGTGATTTGCTCCTCGATAATTTCCGGGGTAACGCCGGGGTAGTTCACCACCACGCGAATGTGCGGATAGTCGATTTGCGGCATCAGGTCGACCGGCAGCCGACCCGAGAACAATACGCCCAGCACCATCACCACAGACGTAATTGCCAGCGTGCTTATGGGGCGGCGAATCGACCAGGATGAAATGCCTTTGCGGCTTTGTTCGCCTTGCTTTAAATCTGAATCTGAACTCATATTTATCGCCTACTCCCTGAATCCGAAACGTCTGAAGGTACCGGCAACCCGTACCAGGCTGTCATCTTCCAGTACATCCAGATTGGCGGCTGCGACTTTGGTGCCCGCTTCAATTCCGGAAAGGATTTCAGCGAAGCCGTCACGGCGGGCGCCGGTTTCGACTTCGGTCATCCGAACGCGGTCTTCATCATCATTTAAAACGAAAACATAGGTATTTCCATCGCGCTCTTCGATGGCTTCGGAAGGTACGGCAATGACTTCCTCGCGCCGGTCGGCCGCAAACTGTACGCGTGCCAGGTATCCGGGACGAACGACCGGTTTGTCTTCGGACTGATGCAGCTCGACTTCAACAGTAAAGAGTCGTGTTTGTGAATCTGAGGTCGGAAAAATACGGCGAATATGACCGGCAAAGGTACGGTCGGGATATACATCGAGCGTAATTTCCACCTCATCTCCGGCTTCTATACCGGCCAGATTAAGTTCAGAAACGCCGGGACGAACTACGAGAAGATCGGTGTCTTCAACCGTGAATAGGCGCTCATTTTGGGCGACGTTATTGCCAATTTCTACTAAACGGCTGGTAACAACTCCGTTCATAGGAGATTTAATATCACCAAATTCCACGGAAAGCCGCAGCCGTTCGACTTCGCTGTCGGCCTGTTCAAAATCACGTTCGGCTCTTTGCAGCTCAGCCTGTGCATCAGATCCGGCTTCGACAAGCTGGCGCGTGCGCTGCAGGTGTGTTTCGGCTTCTGTACGTATAGCTTCGGCCCGCCTCAGCTCAGCCTGCTGCTGCCGCACGTCTATACGGGCCATAATATCGCCCTGCGAAAGATCATCACCCTCTTCGAAGCGAACGTCGAATACGAGGCCCTCGATCCGGGAAGCTACATACGAACGTCTGTAGGTCATTACTTCACCCGAAACGGAAAAGGTTTCAGACAAGTCGCGGGTTTGGGCGGTAGCAGTGGTGATGGAGGTAGCAGATTCGGATTCATCTGAATTGGTATCAGAATCTGAGCAGCCGGTTGCAAAGAGCAGGGCTACAGAAAAGAGCAGTAAATAAGAATAGAAATTCATAGTAATGATAAAATCAGGATGCTGGTCAGGCATCCACCGGCCTGCTAATAATGTGTATTCAATATAGCATCATTACCGGAATGTTAACAATAAGCACGCTTATTAAAGATCTTTTTAGCATAGCACTATGCGTAACTTTTGGGCAAAAAAAAAGCCGGTTCAAAAGAACCGGCTTTAAATTTGAAGGCTGCAAATCCTTATTCAGGGTTTACGTTTTCAGCCTGAAGACCTTTGGGGCTTTCAGTTACACTCATGGTAACGTGCTGTCCCTCTTTGAGAGACTTGAAACCATTTACGTTGATTGCGCTGTGATGTACAAATACATCCGGGCCGTTGTCTTGTTCGATAAATCCGAAACCTTTGTCGTCGTTAAACCATTTTACTCGGCCGGATACTAATTCTGCTGACATAATTACTAAATTTGTTGTGTTAAATATTGCTTTAAAACAATTCCCGAATTGCTGTTTGTACATCAAACAATCAACTCTATTGTGAACTGCGCATTTAAGTTATCCTTTTAACACTCTAATTCAAAACTATTTTTTAGAAATTCGCATAGCTTCATGAAAATACTTCACTTTACGCTTTCGTATTGATATAAAAGCGTATTTGCAGCCATATAAAAGAAAGGTATTTGTAAAAAATGCGAACGAACAGGCACACTGCTCGTCTAAATAATTGCAACAAAAATGTTGTAAACACTTTTTAAGGAGCACATTATGAAACATTTAATCACATGTATTGCTGCCGGCTTATTACTTTTTGTAATGACCGCAGATATTAACGCCCAAAATCGCGACCTCGGAAATGCTATGCAGGGCCAGGGCCAGGGGCAGGGTCAGGGTATGGGATTGATGCACGATCTCGCCATTATTTACAGCGGTGACCTGAATCTTACAGAAGCCCAGAAGCAGGAAATCGCGAGAATCCGTGCTGAGAACAGGGTTGAAGCCCGTCAGATGCGCAGTGAAGTACAGCGACAGCGCGGTCAGCGAAGCGAGCGCCCGCAGGCTTTCAGACAGCAGCGCCAGGAAAACCGCGCCAGCATGTACGAGAAAATTCAGGCAGTCTTAACTCCGGAGCAGCGGGAGCAGGTAGCGGCAATGCGTGCCGAACGTATGGAAAACCAGGAAGAAATGCAGCAGAACATGGCGGCAGCCTACGTGGAAATCGTTTCTGAAGATATTGGGCTGGATGAAGAAAAGACCCTTCGTCTCACCGAAATCGTTCGTGAGCACCGTGCGGAAATGTCTGATGTACGCGCCGAAAGACGCACCTCAGCAGAACGCCCGGATATGACGGCTGTACGCGATGCGCACCAGATGCAGCTTATGAATAAGGTTCGTGAAGTACTTACCGAAGAAGAGTTTGAGCTTTGGTCTGAGCAGTGGCAGGAGCTCATGCCCCGCCAGATGGAGATGCGCCGTGGTGACCGTGGCCGCCAGAACGATAACCGCATGAACCGCAACCGACAGAACTAATTATAACCAAATCTATTCGCACATGAGTGAGCGGTTAGCTATGTTAGCTTAACCGTGGAAGAACGGCCGGCCGGGCAGAACCGACCGGTCGTATTTTTCCTAACCGCTCGCAACGACCAAATACGCATATAAAGGTGAAAATAGTTCAGGGTCAGCCAACCGAAGAGCAGTTGCTTTCGGAACTGGAAACGCTCTATCCGCGGATTGAGCGCTCCATACGTGCCTATACAAACGGCACAGGGCTCGACCCGCGCGACCTTACGCAGGATACTTTTCTAAAGGCCGTAAAAAGTCTGGATCAGTACAATCAGGGTGCGGCTCTGTATACCTGGATTTACCGTATCGCCAGAAACACCTGCATAGACGCCATGCGAAAACTTAAAACCCGCAGACAGTATGATGCCCCGGAGGTGGATGCGGACAGCCAAAGCAGTACAGATTCAGGCAGTTCCGTGGACTACCGGTCGGATTACGAACAGCGTGAAGAACAGAATATGGTGCGCAGGGTGATGGCATTCATGCCCAACGACTACCGGGAGCTCATCATACTGAAAGATTTTGAGGGAATGCATTACAACGAAATAGCAGTCATTACATCGCTGCAGGAGGGCACGGTCAAAAGCCGGCTGTTCCGCGCGCGGGTGATGCTTAAAGAAGGATTACTAAAAGCAGGATACGTTCATGAATCGTGAATCACTTGAAATTAAAATGACCGAAATGCTCGATTCGGGCAGCTACAGCAAGGCCGATGAAAGCCAGCTGCTGGAAGAGCTGCGCCAATATCCGGATCTGGCCGAAGCCTGGGAGCTTATGAGAAGCGGACCGGTGAGCATCAGCTATGATGCCGTTTATCCGCTGGAGCCGGTTCGTAATGAAGACCTGGAGCCAATCCGGGAAGCCTTGTCACCAACAACGGACCTCACCACCGAGCTGTTGCAGTGGTTTCCGCGCTACTTCGCGGCTGCTGCGCTCATGCTGCTGTTTCTGGCCGGTTACTTTACGATTAGCTCCGGACAGTCTGAGTCCTTTGAAGGTCAGGTTTCCGAATGGATTTATCTCTTCGGCGAAGAAGAGCAGTTACAAAACCAGGAGTTTCTGGTGCAGGAACTTCCATTCACGTTTGATTACAACGACTAAAACAGCACATGAAGACAAATACACTTAAAGCCGTCGCTGCGCTGATCAGCATTTTTGTTCTTGGCCTGGCTGGAGGATATCTGCTTAACGACGCCGTTTCTCAAAGTAGTCCTGCTACCGAAAAGGTAGAGCAGGATCATCGCGAGCGCAATCAGGAAAGGCGGGCGGAGAACCGAACGCCGGAGCAGCAGGAAGACCGTCTGCAGCGCGCGCGCCGGCACATGAGAGAACATCTGGCCCTGGAAGAAGATCAGGCGGCACCCTTGTTTGAGCTCATCCGGGAAAGTCGTGAAGAGCGTCGTGAAATCATGAGTGAATCACGCAGAAGCTTCCGCGAAGTAATGGAAAGGCACGACCGCGAATTCCACGAGCAATTAAGCCGTATCCTCACCGAAGATCAGCTCGCTACCTGGGATTCCCTCTACGCCCGAAGCGATTCCGGACAAGGAAGGCGTAGATGATTTTTGATAGCTGATTTATGATTGCTGATCTTTGAATGGAGGAGGAGCAGTGAGCAGTAATCAGTGTTGTCGAGCTATTTGAAAAAATC